>JBBRLA010000622.1:0-5140 GCA_038231615.1 Polyangia bacterium
CATGGGTAGATCCTACTTGTTGACCCGCTCTTGTCGAGCGGGGCTGTTCGTAAGACCCCGTTCAAACCGTGCATGCGGATTTCCCGCACACGGCTTACCGGTGGTCTTCTTGGCCGAGCTTCCCGATGAGCGTCACCGCACCGGGGTGTCCTGGTGAACTTGTGCCATCTTGCTTCCGGCTTGGCTCCTGCCCATAGCCCGTTTTGAGGTTGTCGTGGGCGGGACTTTCACCCGCTGGAGAAGCGCAGCATGAAGTCGCCCCTTGGCCTTTCGGCTGAAGGTTCTCTTCTTCACGGCGCACCATGGGGCGCAGCCTACCACATCCGCCGCTCGTGGGGTGGTAAGGAGCGCATCGGTAAGGAGGTCATATACGGGGCCGAGCGCATTGATTGACCGACCGACCGATCGGCCAGCCAACTTTTCCGGGACTGGTTTCGCTTTTCCATGATGCAGACCCCATCGGCGCTGGCGCTCAGGCTCTGGATGGGGCTGCGACCTTTTTTGGGCCGAAAATCCTCATTTCGCCCACGCCAACCGCTGGTGCACAGAAAAAAACACTGATTTCACGGGTCCGCTCGTCAAAAACCCGTTCCGCTCGCCTGCGCACAGGCAAATCCTGATCCGCGCAAGAGCGCCGATGTTCCGCGCAGCAGCCGCTATGATTCACCGAGCAGGGCCGATGTTCCGCGCAGCTGCGCTACTGTTCCGCGGAACAGTAGCGCAGCCCCCCGGAACAGGTTTTGCCCGTGCGCAGGCAAGCGGAACGGGTTCCCAGGCTGCCGGAAGCCGGTTTATGCCTGCTGGAGGCCCATCCGCACGGCCGGAAGCCGTTTTATACGAGTTGAAGCCCGATAAAGCGCGCTTCGTCATCAAGAACCCGGCGCTGCACGCCGATGAGAGAACCGCACCCCGTTCGTTGACAACTGAAGAGACGAGAAAGAATCGATGAGCCGATGCGGGGCGGAGAGGCCCGCCACCCGAGAGATCGCCACCGCAAGGCGGCCCCCTCGGGCAAGCCGCCTCCCGCCCCGTCCGGCCCGTCATGTCAGGCACTCCTCGTCGAGGGCCGGTAAGCCGGCCACTAACGATTCCCGGATTCCCCGATTCCCCGATTCCCCGGCTGGGTGCTACTCCGACTTCCAGGGAGGCAGGTTGCTGGGCTGAAGTTGTTCCGCCTCCAGCCATTCGTCGATCTGCTCCTGCACGCGCGGCGACTCGACCCGCTGCCAGCGTTGGGCCACCGTCGGGTTCTCCGCCAAAATGCGGTAAAACCCGCCGACCCCGTCCTCCTGCGCCAACACCAGGCGCAGGCGCTCCGAAAGATCCGCCTCGCCCACCGTCGCCACGAAGGCCCGCATCCGGGCGTGCCGCTCGACGCCCACCTGCGCCGACAGCCACACTGCCACGTGGCGGTCGAAGTCCAGCGTGTCCGCCAGGTCCACCCCTTCAACCTCGCCGAAGTAGCACAAAAGGCCCGTGCGCAGGTTCAGATAGGGCAGCGGGCCTCCATCCCACGTGGGGTCGAAGCGCTCAAAGGCGCGCTTCAGTCCGAGCCAGTCCACCTCGACTTGCCTGGGCCTTTTCATGAACCTCCGTCTGGTTCATGGTACCACGCAACCCCGCGCCCGGCATGGCCGATAACCCTTGCGGGAGACCCCAGCCCAGTGGCGCCGTGGTATCCTTTAACCGAGGTCAGACCGACATGAACATCGACAAATCCCAGCGCGCGTACATCTCCAGCCGGTTCATGCTTGAACTGGACGGCGCCGAGACCGTCGGCACCCTCCAGAGCATCGACGGCGGCGCCTTCAAGTCCGACGTCGTCGAGGAGCAGGTCGGCAAGGAAGGACAGGCCACGCGCTACCCGGGCCGTCCCAAGTACGACGACATCACCGTGCAAGTCGGCATGGCCATGGCGCCTCGCTTCTGGAACTGGATCAAGGACAGCTTCAACTACGACGCCAAGCGCAAAAATGGCGCGATCATTGCCCTGGACTACGACAACCACGAGCGCTGGCGGCGCACCTTCCAGGGGGCGCTCATCACCGAGGTCGGCTTCCCGGCCCTCGACGGCGGCGCCAAGGACCCGGCGTACATGACGGTGAAGTTCGCCGTCGAGCGCATCAAGGAAGAAAAGCCCAAAAACGAAAAGCACAAGGCGGAGCAGGAAGACCAGGACGAGTGGAAAAAGCAGGGCCTGTGGCTGCCCAGCAACTTCACCTTCAAGATGGACCACTTCAACGGCGACAACCATCTGAACGCGAAGATCGACGCCTTCACGGTGAAGCAGTCGGTCATCGAATGCCCGACGGGGGGCTTTTTGGAGACCACCAAGGAACCGGGGCGCGTCGAATTCCCCAAGTTCTCGATCACGGTGCTGCAAAAGGACGCGGAGCCGTGGATGGAATGGTACGATCAGTTCGTCCGCCAGGGGCTGCACCTGCCGTCGCAGGAGAAGACGGGGCACATCACCTACCTGAAGCGCAACATGAAGCTCAGCGAGGCGCTGATCACGCTGCACCTGCACGGGCTGGGCGTCCTGGGCGTGGCCCCGGTGAAGCACGACGCCAAGCAGGAGCAGATGCAGCAGGTCAAGGTGGACCTGTACTGCGAATCGATCGAGTTGGAGCCAGGACAGGGGTCGGTGCCAAAGTAGGGGCTGGCCGTGCCTGTATAGCCGGGCAAGAGCCAGGCTATCAACTCAGGTGTCACGGCTTCTGGGGCTTTGGGTCCGGCGCAGTAACGTGCCTGCCGGCCAGGGCCGGTGCCGACGCTACTTGAGGTCCAGGTCGACGCGGACCTCGCCGCCCTCGCGGATGTCGGCGGAGTCGCTGGCGGTGGCGCCGTCTAGTGAGGTGGCCAGCACCGAAATCTTGCCGGTGGGCAGCGAACCCAGGCGGAATTCGCCCCGGGCGTTCGCGGTGCCCTGCCCGATCTCGCTGCCGCTTTCGTCGAGTACGTGAACGCGGACGCTGGCCGGGGCGCCGCTGCGATCGCGCACCCGCACGGCCACGGCGCCGGCCTGGGAGGGTTCGAGGCGGACGTCTCGCAGGCTGATGCCGCCGGGGCGATCGGCGGCGAGGAGCTGCACGGCTCGGCGCAGGGGGGCGTAACCCGGGGCCTGCACAAGCAGCGTAGCGTCGCCGGTGGGCAGGCCGGAGCGGCTGAAGCGCCCGTCTCGCGCCACGTGGATGACGACCGGGGGTCCGTGGGCGCCGCTCGGAGTGAGGGTCAGGCGCACCCGAGGCGGGGGGGTGCCGAGGCGACGATCGCGCACCTCACCCTCGATGCCGGCGCCGGGGAGGAGTTGGAGGCGAAGGCGGGCCAAGGTGGCGGGGACGGCCTGGATGAGGGGCGCGAAGCCGGGGTGCTGGATCGAGAGGGTGGCCGCCGCGCCAGAGAGGCCGGACAGAGCGAACTGGCCGCGGGCGTCGGTGAGAGCGACAAGCTGCCGGCGTCCGGCCTTCACCTCCACCCTCACCCCCGGCAAACCGAACGCACGATCGTCGAGGACCACGCCGGTGAGGGGGGCGCGGGGTTCGCCGGGGTCGGGGTCGGCGAGTTCGGCGGGGCTGCCTTCGGGGAAGGTGTCGCTGCCGGCGGGGGTGGCCAGGGACGCGGAGGTGGGCAAAAGGCGCAGGACCACGCGGGGGCCGGTCTCGAAGTCTTTTTCGTTGCCCCTTCTGGAGGTGAGGAGGATCTCCGCCGTGGCCAGGAGGCCGTCGCGGCTGGCGACGAGCTGCACCCGCCCCGGTGGCACGAATGGGATGCGCGCGATGCCGCGGACGTCGGTGACCGCCCGGATGCCGCGGGCCCCGAGGTTTTGACCGAGGTTCTGGTCAAGGTTTTGCCCAAAATTTTGCTCGACGCTGGCGGTGCCCTCGACCACGTCCCTGGGAAAGGGCAGCGCGCCATGGAGGACGCCCAGTTCGCCCACGGGATCGAGTTGCCCTGGCCCCGATACCGGCCGCCCCTGCTCATCCACCGGGATGGCGAAGACCGCGGCGGCATCGGCGGGCTGGCCGCTGCTGTCGAGGACCTCGACGAAAACCTCGCGGGCACCCGGTACGGGCGGGGTTTTAGCCGGGCGATCGGAATCCGGGCGGGCGGGACCCTGCAGCGGGGGGACCGGCCTGGCGATCGCCGTGAGCCGGGCTGGCTTGCTTGTCGGGGAACCCGCCTGGCGAGCCAGGAAGAGGCCGATGCCGATCCCCAGGAACAGCACCAGCGTCAGCGCGGCGAGCGGTGGGAGCACTGAGCGCCAGGTGCCGCCTGGCCGGGGGCCGGATGGGGCCGCTGCCGCCCCCGGAGTTACCCAGCCTGCCCCCGAAGTTACCGAGGCCGCTCCCGCCGAGGCCGCTCCCGAAGCTTCCCCCGATGATTCCGCGGTGCCCACCGACGCTGCCGATGGCGCCGGGGAGGCCCCTTGTGGCGGTGGATGATAAGGCCCCTCTTGCATCCTTCGCTTGTGGCCTCGCTCTTTGACGGGCGGGAGGTCATTTTCGCCTCCCCGGCCCCACGATTTTGTGCCAGACTCGCCGGGCTTCCCAAACAAGAATGCTGGGAAAACCTGTTGATGATAGCAGGGCGGCGTGATAAAAGCCGCAACTCGCGACCTGTACATACTTCCCGAAAACCGACCCGCCCGGCGGGTGAGAGCAAAGAGAAGACCAAATGGCCAACAAATGTGACTATTGCGAGAAGGGGCGGCTCGTCGGCAACAAGGTGAGCCACTCGAACATCAAGAGCAAGAAGGTGCAGCACGCCAACATCCGCCGGGTGCGCGCCGTGGTCAAGGGCGTGGTCAAGCGGGTGCGCATCTGCAGCCGCTGCCTGCGCACGGGCCTCGTCGAAAAGAAGACCGCCTAGATAGATCGCGCATCTTGCGCTGACTGTCGCTGACCGGCCGGCGACAGCCTCCTGTCCAAACAGGATGGCGTTGTGACAGCCCCGATGTTAGTATTCGCCCATGTCGCTGTTTGATAATCAGCAGGCCGACAACCTGCGCGCCTGCGAACAGATGATCGAGTCGGTACTCGCGCAGATGGGGCTGGACGTCGCCGGCAGCCGCCTCGCGGATCGCCCGGATCACTCACCACAGAAGCTGAGCGGCCCGGCCTGGGGGCTGACCTGCGGCTCG
>JBBRLA010000623.1:0-5127 GCA_038231615.1 Polyangia bacterium
GAAGTGGATCGAATGGAATCATGAGAATTAGTATACCCATATATTTTAATGATGTCCACTTTATATCCCATTATTTGTAGCCCGCCGCTCCCGCGAAGTCCTTGGGCCGTACGGACATCGACTTTTCGGCTAGGGTCTAGTCCGCGCCCAAGAAGATCGCCTCCCGCAGATCCGCATGAGCGAAAACCGCGCCACGCAGGCAGGCACATTCCAGATTTGCCTGGTGGAGCGAGGAGTCCGTTAGGCGTGCATTGGACAGGTTGGTGTGTCGCAGATCCGCTCCAGCCAGATTGGTGCCGCTGAGGTCCGCCCCGCTGAGATCTGCCCCGACCAGGTTCGCCTTGCCGAGATCTGCCCCGCGCAGGTCTGCGCCAGGCGCGCGCAGCCCATCGAGGCAAGCGCCCTCCAACTGCGCGCTCTGCATATGGAGCTCCTGCAATAGGGGCGCAGCCGGGTGAAATCTTTGCTCACTTCCCCTGGTCACCGCGCAGATCTTTCCCTCTTGTCTTGCGCCCCCGGGCGACCATGATAACCGGATGAACCCCTACGCCTATGTCTACCGTGCCGCCCTGTTCCCCCTCTGGGAGCGGCTGCGCAATCGTCCCACCCTCGGGCGCCTCCAGTATCTGGAGCGCACCCAGTACCGATCTACCGATGAACTCGTGGCCCTGCAGGTGGCCAAGCTCAGGCAGCTCCTGGTCCACTCGGCGGAGCAGGTGCCGGCCTACCGGGCCCGCGTCGCCGCCTGCGGCCTGTCCCCGGCGCAGCTCCGCGATGCGGCGGACCTGCGCGGGCTGCCGCTTCTGACCCGGCAAGAGGTACAGCGCGACCCGACCGCCTTCACCGCCGCCGCCGGGGGCGGTCCCCTGTTGACCAAGTCGACCAGCGGCACCACCGGCAACCCCTTCCGCTTCAGCTACAGCCAGGACAGCGACATCTGGCGCCAGGCAGTGAAGCTGCGGGCCTATGGCTGGGCCGGCTATGTCCCGGGCATGACCACCGTGCACTACTGGGGCCCCCCGGCGGTGGCCCCCACCCGGAAGAAGGCCCTGAAGCTTGCCCTGGACCGCGGGCTGCGCCGGGAAACGTACATCGACTGCGCCCTGCAGTCAGAGGCCGAACTGCGCAAGGCGGTCAAGCGCCTGCGCCAGCTGCGCCCCCAGGCGCTGGTGGGGTTTACCCAGGCCACGGTGGAACTGGGGCGCTTCATCCTGCGCCAGGGGCTGCGGGACTGGCCGGCGATGCAGGTGATCTGCGGCGCCGAGCGCCTTTTCGAGAAGGACCGAGGGGTGCTGGAGCGGGCCTTCGGTCTGCCGGGTTCGGTCTTCGAGACCTATGGCTGCCGCGAATTCATGCTCATCGCCAGCGAGTGCGAGGCCCACGACGGCCTGCACCAGTCGATGGAGAACCTGCTGGTCGAGATAGTCGATGAGAAGGGCCAGGCGGTGGCCCCGGGGCAACTGGGACAGGTGGCCATCACCGACCTGCACAACTATGGCATGCCGCTCATTCGCTACCTGACCGGGGACCTGGCCGTGGCCCATAAGGGGTCCTCGCGCTGCGCCTGCGGCAGGGGGCTCTTGCGCCTGTCTTCGCTGGAGGGGCGCCAGTCGGACCTTTTGCGCGGGTCCGACGGGCAGGGCATCCCGGGCCTGGTGTTCAACGCGATCTTCGCCAGCCTGGGAGGCAAGGTCGAGCAGTTCCAGGCAGTGCAGCGCCGCGATGGGCGGATCGACCTGAAGGTGGTCCCGGGTCCGGAGTTCGACGACGGGGTGGTCGAGGGGCTGAAGAGTCGCCTGCATCCCTACCTGGGCCAGCTTCCCCTGTCGATCCGGGTGGTCCAGTCGATTCCCGCGCTGCCATCCGGTAAGCGCCGCTACGTCGTGGTGGAGGATGCACGAGGGGCTTTGTAGATCCCGTGATGTGAAGTACACTTGACCTTGCATGATCACCATCAGAGCGCCGGGTAGGACGGCCCGGCAAAAGAGGCTCGACAGGCTGAAGGGGCAAAGCATGGTTTTTCGGCGAAAAAGGCGCTGGCCCCGGTTATTGGTCTATGGGGTCGGCGCGCTCTTCGGGCCGCTCCTGGCCTTCGGCCTGACCGGCTGCGCCTCGTCGCCCTTACTGGAGGCGAAGGTGCGCGGGCTGGAGAAGAAGCTGGCCGACCTGTCCACCAAGAACGACGAAGCGCTGCACCGGCAGGACGACTTGGAGAACCGGGTGTTCCTGCTGAGCGATCAGGTGGAGAGCCAGAAGGTGGCGCAGTCCCGCAAAGGGGCGCCGGAGCTGCCGGTGGTGGCCTTGCGCCCGCAGGTCCGGCACGAAGTGGTAGCGACGACGGAGCCCGCCGACGACGTAGAATTCTCGGGGCCGGCGCGGTCGGAGAACCCGGAGAAGGTGCGTCCGCTTTTGCGGGCCGAGGGCAGCGATGTGGTCGAGATGCTCTCTCCCTCGGTGCTGCCGGCGCGGCCGGGGCGACGGCCTTTCACCCTGCCCCGCCACGACGCACCGGCGGCCGGGACGGGCGACGGGCTGGCGACTCAGACCGAGGTCGCGGACCTGGCCGGGCGCACCCTGGCCCGGGAGGCCCGGCCGTCCATGCGGCGGCGACAGGCCGCGCTGACGGCGCTGACCCCCATCGCGCCGGGCGGCGACAACCTGGGGGTCATCCCGGTACCGCCGGTGCCCCCGGGGCAGACCATCGCCCATGTGGTGGCCTTAGGACGCGGGCAGTCTGCGACCCCGCCCATCGGGCCGGCGGGTCCGTCTGTCGGGCAGTCGGCAGCCCAGCCCCCGACTTCGCCGCCGGTCAAGTCGTCGATCCGCGGCCCTGCCGCCGATCCCGGCCAGGCGGATAGCACGCTGGTGCGCGCCGCCGGGGCCGAGCGGGGCCAGGTGGCCAGCGAGCCCCTGACCCTGTACCGCATCGCCTACGATCGCCTGCGCGCCGGTCACTTCGACGACGCCGAGCGCGACCTGCGGGAGTTCGTGCGCCGCTTCCCGCGCCACGACTACGCCGACAACGCCCAGTACTGGCTGGGCGAGACCTTTTACGCCCGCAAGACCTACGGCGAGGCGGCCACCGCTTTCCGCGCGGTGGTCGAACGCTGGCCGTCGGGCAACAAGGCACCCGACGCGCTGCTGAAGCTGGGTTACAGCCTGCTCATGCTGGGCGACAAGGACAAGGGCCGGGGGGTGCTGTCGCAGGTTTTGGACCACTACCCCCACACCGACGCGGCACGACTGGCGGAACGGCGCCTCTTGGAACTCAAGGAAGGCAAATGACCCACCTCGCTCGGAGGATGCTTACCGCGGGCCTGTTTCTGTTCATGGCGCTTTTGGGCCCCGGGTCGCCCTTCCTGCGCCCGAGTGCGGCACAGGAAGCGCCCGCACCCGCCGCGGCCCCGGATTCCCTGGAGGCGCCCGAGTCCACCTCCGCCCACGGCGGCGCGGCGGCGATCAAGCGCGACGCGGAGGGCGCGCCCACCGGCGGCCCGTATGGCCGTGGCCCGGGGTGGGTGCCAGGGCAGCCGCTGCCGCAAAAGGCCAAGGTCGAAAGCCCCCCCAGCCCGGCGGGGCAAGGCGAAGGGGGCGAGGAGGCCAAGGAACAAAAGGGCCGCGACGGGTTGATTCTTTACGATCAGCTCCGCGACGTGGACCCCGGCGGGCAGGGCGACGAGGTGCAGACGGAGGTGCCCAGCCAGTACATCGTACAAAAGGGCGACACCCTGTGGTCCATCTGCCAGCGCTTCTTCCAAAACCCCTACTACTGGCCCAAGCTGTGGTCGTTCAACGACGCCATCACCAACCCCCACTGGATTTACCCGGGCGACCTGATCGCCACGCACGCCCCAGGCAAGCGCCCGCTGAGCCCGGCGGCCAGGCAGGCCCAGGACGTTCTGCCCCGCATGAGCCGCAACAGCGCCACGCTGCCAAACGGCCTGTTCCTGCACCAGAACGGCTTCGTCGAGCCCAACGAGCTGGACTCCGCCGGGACCATCGCCGGATCCCGGGAAGAGAAGATCATGCTCGCCAGCCTCGACGAGATCTACATCGACATGAACAAGAAGAAGCCCCTGCGCGTCAAGGATCGCTACACCATCTATAAGACCATCAAGACGGTGCGGCGGCCTACCGGGGACAAGGCCGTGCTGGGTGAGGTGGTGGAGATCCTGGGCGACGTGGAGATCAAGCAGATCACCAGCGGCGGGATCGCGCGCGCGGTCATCTTGGAGGCGTTCGGGGCCATCGAGCGCGGCTTTCGGGTGGGGCCCCTGCGGCGGACCTATAAGCTGGTTGACCCGCGGGTCAACCGCTTCAGCCTGGACGCGGTGGTGGTGGCGGCGCTGCAGCCGAGCGTCATGCTGGACACGCAGCAACTGGCCTTCGTCGACCTGGGGCGTCAAAGCGGCATCCAGGTCGGCAACCGTCTGTACGCCATCCGCCGCGGCGACGCCTATCCGGGCCTCCTGGCCAAGACCACCTCCACCGCGGAAGACCGCCGCTACCCCAAGGAGATCGTCGCCGAGATCACCATCGTCGACGTGCGCGACAAGACCGCCGCTGGGCTGATCACCCGCTCCCTGCGGGAGATCCGGGTGGGAGACAAGGTAGAGGCCCGCAAAGGCTACTGAGAGCCGGGCGAACAGGTAAGTGTAGGCCAAGGAGGGTGTCCGGCACACCCCAACCCCCCCGAAACGTATTGGCGGACCCCTCTAACCTCTTTTTTGGGGTCCTTGTAACTCCTTTGTTTCCGCCCACTTCGATGATCGACCTTGACGCTGTGCCAGACGGTGTCTATTCGTGAAAGCCTTGAAAACTAGGTTTCCAGGCAGCATGCTCATGTGCCCCAACCAGAATCCGGCCCCGAGCTAGGTAGACAGTCATGCCACAGGTCAGAACAATCAACCGCGACCAAGACGACTACCCGGGTCGGCTCAAGGGCCTGGACATGGCCCCGGCAAAGCTTTGGGCGCGTGGCCGCTGGGACGAATGCGGCCCATCGGTGGCAGTGGTCGGGGCGCGGGCCGCGACCGGGGCCGGGCTGAGGCTGGGCTTCGCCCTTTCGGAGCAGCTGGCCCAGGCCGGGGTGGCGGTCATCTCCGGCGGGGCCAGGGGCATTGACGC
>JBBRLA010000624.1:0-5116 GCA_038231615.1 Polyangia bacterium
CTCCGTCCTTGGGTGAAAGAGGCTGAAGGGGCGAGGGGGCTCCGGGAGGGAGGCAGTAAAAGCCCGCTTCCAGGTTCGTCTTCACCGAGGCGTCCGCCCCGTGGCCCTCCCTCTTCACCTCCCTGGACAGGAGGTAGACGTCGCCAGGGGCCGGAACGCTACACTTGTAGGTCGCGGCGGCAGCGGCGGCCTTGTCGGCAAGCAGTGTCGAGCCCTCCGGTTCGAGTCCGTCAATGCTGAGGCTAAGGCTTACCCAGGGGGCCGGCGTGGCGTTCTGGTAGGTGGAGGAGAAGCGGACAACCAACGCTTCTGGGCACCCGGAGACGAGCAGAAGCACGAAAATAAGGGGACTGCCAAGCGAAAGCAGCGCCTTGACGATGCGCCCCACGATCTGGCGGTCCACCCGACGCAGCGCGTGCGCCCCCGTGACAAGGAGGCGCATCAGCCTGACCAGATCGAAGTGGCAGCGGGCGCACAGGTGGCCGATGGCGTCTTCGTCGAGGTGCGCGGCGAATCCGTTTCTTCGAAGGCAGACCTCACACTTCATGACTGCCCTTCCGCCGCCATCACCGACCGCTCTTCTTCGTTCAGGAGGTCAAAGAGGTGCTGCTCCTCGGCGCTTGGCCGATCAGCTTCGGTGAGCGAGGGCGGGATGACGAGGGGGAGAAGCCGACGGACAAACTGGGCGAACAGCACCTGCTGTGTGACCTCCATGAGGCGGCCGTAGTCCGGGTCTTCCTTCGGGGGGCGGCCGGTCAGGGAGTCGGCGGTGACTTCTTCGACGTGGATCGGAAACCAGGGGCGCAGCGGGGCAACTTGGATCTCGACGAGGTCGCCGGGCGCATACTTGCCGTCGAGCTGGGGCGATTTGCGCGGCCGATCGTCGCGCGCACGGGTGCCTAGGTTCTTGCTCTTTGAGCGCTTCTCGGACATCTTGACCTCCAACACTGACCCGGTGCGCATCTGCCAAGAAAACTCACCGGGGAAGAGCCAGAGGATGGCGGGCTACCACCCGCCACCTCGTTATTTTGCAGCGACCCGTTAGGGCGGTAGGCTGCTATGTGGGCTTCGGTCTTTTTGCTCTGAGCAACTTCGTGGGACCTGGTATGTCGGGCCCAGGTCCCCGCTGCTTTCTGCGCTCGATCTCCGCCACCATCGCCGTCTCGATAAAATCAGTCAGCGTCTCGGTGCGCCCTAACACCTCGATCGCATCATTCCGAATACTCGGCGTGAGGCGAACGTGTGTGCTGACCTTCTTCGCGTCCGTCATTTGCGCTCTTCCCCTCGCTGGGATAGTCTTCGCACGACGGAACGGGCTTACTCCTCGGGCCGTTATCGCCGTCCGGGGTGTCATAACCACCCTGGACGGCCCTCTGCTTCGGCGTCGATCGCCGACACAGCGCATGCCTCGGGCCTCGACAACCATGGCGTCTCGGCTCTTTGACATGTGTTCATTGTGGATCTTGTAGACACGATGTACAAGGCTAATATGATCTAGGCTAGAAAAGAAGTGTGACGATGTAATCCTTTCGCACACACGACGCGACCAGGGACGATCATTGACGTCTTCGTATCACGGCGCCCGTTTTCCATGTCTTATGAAACTCCTCGATTCTCCAGCGAGTCGAGTACCCCATCTTCGGAGAATCCTGAGTCGGCGGGTGCGTGATGGAGTGCTGCTACGACTGGTCGGCAAATGGCTGAATGCGGGGGTGCTGGAGGGAGGGGAGTTGTCGTACCCCGAAGCTGGCACGCCACAGGGCGGGGTGATCTCGCCCTTGCTGGCGAACGTCTACCTGCACGAGATCCTGGACGTGTGGTTCGAAAAGGAAGTCCAGCCGCGGCTGCGCGGCAAGGCGACCCTTTTCCGCTATGCCGACGATTGTGCGCCACGACGGCGCGGAGACCCTACCTGTGAGGGAAGTTCACCCGCGCTACTCGACTCGTGGTGGTCTTCACCGATGAGGTGGACGCTCGGCCGGTCATGGAGGTGCTGCCGAAGCGATTCGGCAAATACGGCCTGACTCTGCATCCAGACAAGCGCTTGCTCCCGTTTCGGCCGCCGGTAGACGGCGAGCTCGAGGGTGCAGGCGAGCACGCCGATTCGACGCGCTCGAATACATCGCGATAGGTGTCCTGGACTTGCTACCTCCTCGTATCGATACCCGCAGTTCATCGGAGGTAGGTTCATCATTGGAGAACCAGCGTTCACCTGCCATCTTGACCCTCTCATCCTTCCGCCTCGAACCGACCAAGCCCTGCATGTGCACCGTAGCCCAGGCAGATCGGCCCCGGCACCGGCTCCGAAAAGCGCAAACGCAGAGCAAAGGGCATGCGCCATGGTGGCTCGTGGCGCTCATCGTGAAGGATGTAGTGCCGCAGCGAGCGTACCCGCTCCTCGGCCTCCTGACGATCCAGTTGCACCACCTCGACCGGCGCCGGTAAGTTCCGCCGCTGGCACTCGCCGCGGACCAGGCCTTCAAGGCTATCCTTGCCCCTGCGCTTGAGCAACCGCGGCGCTACATAAGGCGTGGCCGAGACCCAGGTCGTTGCGCCTCCATTCGGGCCGAGCACTTTTCCCAACACGGCTCCCAGCCTGCCACCGATCGTGCGCAACGTCTCGGCGTCGCCGAGTCCGGCCAAAGCGATCTGAAGTTCTCCTGCGCCATGCTTCATATAGGTACGACGCAACCGCAGGAGCGCCTCCTGCGCCCTGGCCTTCAAGCCCATCGGGGCATAGACCATCACGTGGTCCAGACGCTGATCATCGTCTAGATCCAGAGGTAAGAAGTGCGCATGCCCGTGATTTCCCCCGACCTTGGCCCCATCCTCCTGCCCCAGCAGGCAGCGGGCCAACGCAGCGTCACCGCCCATCTGGCGGCCGATGACGCTGCCCAGGGCCTGGTGCATGAGGCGCCCCTGAGCATATGCGCGTCGCAGCGGCGGTAGTGCGCTCGTCCCACGCGAAGCAGTGGACAGCGATAACAACGCCATGGGCACTGAGGAAACCTCTGCTGCTCGCCGCCCTGGCGGCAACCCCATGGCCAACGCATCGGCGCTTCGGGTGTAGATCACCTCACGGCTGCCCGGGGCGGCCGACCAGCCGTACTCCTGAAGCGTGCTGGTCTCTGTGCAGAGCGCGGCGATCAGATCCCGTGGGTAGGGCCTGAGGGCTGCGTCAAGCTTCTTCTGCTGCGCCGTCGTGCGCGACTTCCCGGTCGTGGGACTCCCTGCGGCCTCGACCGCCGCGGCGCGCTCTGCCCTCCATGCCGCATACGCTCCGGCTGCGATTGCGCAGCGTACCCGCACCAGATCGAATCCCGGACGCGGCATCCCGTCCGCCGCTGGAGCGCAGTTGATCCTCGCCTCGCTCCGGTCGGTGAGCACCGCCGCGACCCAACTCTCGGCTCGGCCGAGGTACCCGAGCAGACCCGCCAGCTCCGCCAAGACAGACCGCTCTTCTTCCAGCAGTTCGGTGTCCCAAATGATCTCGATGATCCCGTCGTCCACATGCGCGAAGGCGTCAATGATCAGCGGCTTTTTCCCATCAGCGTCGACATAGTGGCGGCTGTGGGCCAGGCTGATCGCTGGCAGTGCGTAGGACGGCGTCAGCGCGGCCAGCCGCTCGACCAGGCGACGCGCGACATCCGGAGGTCCGTCGGGCGCCCACCCCAGCTTCATGAAGCCGGTTGCCAGGAGTGCCCGCAGTATCCGCCACGGCGCTGGGGGCCACTCGACCTGGCCTTCATTGACGTGGTGTCCCCACGGGGTCGCGTGGTAGCTCCTCCCGGGGAAGTGTACTTGTAGCACCGTGGCCATGGTTACTCCTCGCCGCCCTCTGTCACGTCTCCGGCGCCCTCGGTCTCATTGCCCTTCTTGAGTTCGTCCTCAAATGCGAATGTCGTTTGGACCATGGCCGGCTCGACCCTCGGAATCGCCGCCTGCAGCGCTACACCCAGCGATTCCGCCGATGGCAGCGCAAAACCCACGGGCCGATCCGCGCGAATCGGCCCCTCGTCCGCCCGCGTCAGATCACACGCAGTGCGCAGACGCAGCCCACCTTCGACCAGCGCCGCGACCTTGTAAAGCGAGAGCAGAATCAACATGCGCAGCGCCGTTTCGCCCAAGCCGTAACCGCGCAGGAGGGCCAGGTCCAGGTTTACATAAAGCACGATGTTGTCGGCCGTGAACTCATCGCGCGAAAAAGGCACGTTGCCAAAACCCTCCCTGGTGATGCCCTGGGGGTTGACGTGATCGTTCTTGACCCCGCCCGAGGCGGCGATCTGCACACCGTCGGCCTCGATGAAGGCTGATAGCGCACGAGGGACACGCAGGCGTCCCCCGGCGAGTTCCCTTTTGGCCAAGAAGACGCCATGGATCAGCGATCCAGCGTCAAACTTGAGCAACGCCTTGGCCAGCTTGCGCCGGTCGATGGGGCCTTCTCCCAGGCTGCCAAGTTCCGCCTTCAACTCGTTGAAGAAGGTCTTGTCCTTCTTGCTCTCCAGCAAGTATGGTGAGTTGAGTCGGTGAGCTTCCAGCATTGTATCGGTAAAGAAGCTGCCTTTGTTGCGGGTGACGCGGACGTGGGATATCCCGGTCAGCGCGGCCACCGGCTTCTGGTTGGCTTCGTCCCAGCACACAGTCTCCAGCCGATTGCCCATGCTCTGGGCACTCTCGACCAAGAGATTCATCCCCTTTTTGGTCTGGAATGTGGCGGGCCCCAGCGCCGGAAAACCAGTAGGCTGGAACCGCTGGCCCTGCATCGGGACCAGGGGGATGCGAAACAGCAAGCGTGGACTTTGATCAATGGAGGAAAGATCGATTTCGCTAGACATGGGTAGGCTCCTCGAAAGCAAGCTCGCGCGCCAGACGGGACGCGTCGAATAGAGAGATGGGGAAGACCAGGCTTACCGCCAGGCGACGGGCATAGATACCGTTCAAAGCGACGCCTCGCAGTGGGGTATGGACACCGGCCGCCGCAAGGCGCGGCAGGACCAGGTCGAAGGCCCGCGAGGCGTCCCCCGCCGAGAGCAGGCGCAGCACCGCCGGATTGACCGGGATGCGCCCTTCGTTGGGTAGAGGCACGGGCAAGTGGCAGAGGCGCAGCGCGGCCCAG
>JBBRLA010000625.1:0-5103 GCA_038231615.1 Polyangia bacterium
GGCCGCATCGCCATGGGGCCCAAGGCCGGCTGGCGACTTCGCCGGCTGGGTGGCCATCCGGTGCTGCTGCCTCCGGGGGAGCGCTACCTGTGCGTCGACTCCGACGGCTTCAACGTGCATGCCCACACCAGCGTGGGGGCGGGGCACAAACAGGAGCGCGAGCGGCTGTGCCGCTACATCCTTTTGCCGGCGCTGTGCGGGCAGCGGCTGTCGCTCTTGCCCTCGGGCGACGTGATTTTCACCCTCAAGCGGACCTGGTCAGATGAGACCCGGCACCTGAGCTTTACCCCCATGGAGCTTCTGGAGAAGCTCGCGGTGCTGGTGCCCCCACCCAACAAGCATTTACTGACCTATCACGGGGTGCTGTCCTCGGCGGCGACGTGGCGCAAGGAGATCGTGCCTGGCGGGCAGAGCACACCGGGCGAGGCGACGCCGGAAGGGCTTCCCGATGAGCCGCTGCCCGATGAACAGCAGGTGCCGCGTCCCGGCGTCTTCTGTGGACCCAGCTTCTGCGGCGCACTTTCGAGATCGATGTGCTCACTTGCCCACAGTGCGGGGGGAAGATGAAGCCGGTGGCGGCGGTGTTGGACCCCATCGAGATCGCCCGGCTGTGCGAGAACCTGGGCGAGCCCACCGAGGCTCCTCCAGTGCAGCCCTCGCGGCATCCGGGGAAGGCGCAGTGGGAGTTCGCTGACCCGCCCTGCCCGGAGGCTGATCCGCCCTGAGCGAGGGTAGGTCTGGGGGGTAAATGTCAGGGGGACACAGGGCCGCTGGGATGTAGGTCAGCGGTACCTCGGGACCGGTGTGCCCGATCGGCAGTTGGAGGGCGGAATTTTGTCTTTTTGGTTACGGACGGAATGAGTGGTGATCAGGGAAGCGAGATGGGGCGTGCTGCTTGCGGGTCGTACACGCCAGCTTTGGTGGCCAAATACCCGCCCTCATTTTACCTACGCTCCGTCATCGCCATGGGGGTGTCCGCCGCCACCGGAAAGCTGCTCGGGGTCTCGGTCGACTGATCTTGCCGGTCAGCGCCCGGCCATCCCGTCAGCAGCTACGCGAAGACCCGCGACTCCCGCTTTTGACGCTCCTCATCCGCTTCCCGCTGGGCCGCTTCGTTGTGGATCCGCAGCGACTCCATCCCTCGGCATGATCCGGCTGCCCAGTATAGAACTTGTCGTCATCAATCTTCTAGGCTAAGCATGAGCCATGTCTGCCAAAAGAAGACTCGCCGAAACCATCGAGGCCATGCCTGAGAGCCTGACGATGGAAGAGATTATCGAGCGGCTGTATTACGCGTTCAAGCTGAAGCAGGAACACGACCGTACTCAGGATGCCCGATCTCAGACCATCCTGGAACGGCTCGCCGCCGAGGGTCGCGTGGCGCTCGGACAGCCCAACACGGCGACCGCCTATCCTGTGATCCCAGGGCAGGTCCCCGCCGGACTGGTCGAGCGGCTCATCGATGAGGGTCGAGGTGATCGGTGAGCCTGATCTATGCGGAGACCAGCGCGGTGCTGCGCTGGATCCTGGGCGCCCCGCTGGGAGAGGAGATTCGCAATCGGCTCATTCAGGCCCAGGCCGTCGTGACCTCCCGGCTGACGCTCATCGAGGCACGGCGCTCCTTGACGCGAGCATCCGCATTGAACGAGATCACGCCGGCAGCGCTGGAACTGGCCGAGATGGCGCTGAACCTCGCATCAGCCCACTGGGCGATTGTGGAGATCACTCCCGAGATCCTGGACCGCGCCGCCGCCCGATTTCCCGCGGAGCCGGTACGCACACTGGACGCCGTCCACCTGGCCACTGCCGCCTACATCCATGCTGAACTGGGAGTGCTGACCGTCGTCAGCACAGATGATCGTGTGGTCCGCAACGCCAGGCTGCTCGGCATGTCCGCCGCCCCCTGATCATCCTGTTCCACCAAGTGTGTTTTGCCGGTCACCGCCCGGCCCTGCGCTCAGCCGCTACGAGAAGACTTGCGACTCCCGCTCTCGGCGCTCCTCGTCCGAGTCCCGCTGTGCTGCTTCTTGCTGGATCCGCACGAAGTAGTCGTACCTCGCCACGATGGACAAAAGCGCGATGCGCACTGGATCGGGCAGGTCGGGGCGCCGGAGCAGCTTGCGGTAGCGGTACTCCTGGCTGTCCCAGTCGGAGAACTCCAGCAATTGCAGCACCGACATGCATCGGTAGACCGGATCGGGGGAGTTCATCCGCACAAGCAGCGACTCCATCACTCGCTTGTTGTCGTCGTTCCATGCCAGCGGCGCGGCGATCCGGCCCTGGATCATCCCCGCCGTCAGGCATGTGCCCATCTTCACGGGCCGGTAGTCGAAGGCATCTGGGTCCGAGGAAGGAGATGGCCAACCAGGGGACGCGAGCACGACGCCCGAGGCCATGGCTCGACCGGGTCGTCTGAAATGGGCCGAGCTCATCAAGAACGTAAACTGAAAATTGGCCGGCCCGATGTTGCCGGTGCGTGTCCGAGGGTCGAGAGATGGGTTATTTGCCCTAAACCCCAGAAGCGTCGCGCAGCGGCCAGTCTTGCGCATCGATTCTGGGAACGCCTTTGCTTGTGAGAATTCGCTAGAATATTCTTTATTCAAGTTTTTTCGGATTCAGGAGAAAATCGATGGAACTTCAGGAATTTCAAGTTTTGGTCCTCGGCGGATCTGGAGCTGGAAAGACTGTGTTCTTGGCAATGCTTGCTAGCCATCTTGGCATCCAAGGTGACGCTGGCTTCTATCTCAAACTCCAAGACTTCAAGCAAGAAAGCCACTTGCTCAATGTGGCTAGCCAGATCGCAGATACGTCAAGTAACTGGCCTCCTGGAACGCGCCGTGGGGCTGAGGGAGTCACGACCTGGCAATTTACGTGCGGCGTCACGCATCAGGGGCGCAACGTCAATGGCTGTAGATTTTCATAATTTGACTATGCAGGCGGTGACCTTCCTGACCCGGATAACATCCCGCAAGAGTTGTTGAACGAGATTGATAGGGCCGAAGTCTTTATCGGATTTATCGATGGTCTGCGACTTTATAAATATCTAAAGGGCATCGATTCCGCAAGCGACAAAGTTTTTTTGCGTGACTTGAGCAAGATCTGCTTGACGATGGACCGAGAGGGGCAGAATGGGCGGCAGCGTCCAGCGCATCTCATCATTACGAAATGGGACATCCTAAGCAGTGAATTCAAGTTTTTAAGTGTTAAATCCAAAATCATGGAAATCGATTTTGTACAAAATTTTGCGCGCAGCCGACAAGCGAAGACCCGATTGATACCAGTAAGTGCCGTCGGTCCCGGTTTTGTCAGGTTGGCGAGTGACGGCAATATGGAAAAAGTGCCAGGAGTGCGTCCCATGCCTACGGGTGTCGAGTGGCCGATGGCCTGCCTACTTCCAGACCTCGTCGCTCAAGAAATCGAACGAGCAAAAGCGATATCGTCTCGGAAGCTCAGCAGCAAAATCAGAAAGTGGTTGGGCTTTGGACTTAAATCCGGACCGGACCTTGTTGAATACATTCCAGCCAAATATAGAATCATCGCCCGTCCAATCGCTAAAATTCTCGCAAAGGCTGGCGACCACATTGATCAGAACGTAGTCAAGATCGAAAAGGAGATTGATGCCCTGCAGCATATCTCGGAGCGCATGCTGATATGTCAATATCAACTAGATTTGCACTTCGGTAAGAATGCGACGATCCTATGAAGTTTAATGCATATCCATTTTTGGTTAGTCGAAACCGGATGAATGATTACCATACAGTAGTTCAACCGGATTTCTATAGTGGAAATAAAGATTTTCTTAGTCTTCTAGATGAAGAACAACCTACCCCGCCAGGAAAGGCGAAAATTTGCCATATCATCGGATACACTGCAGTTCCATTGTGGGCCATCTACCGTACAGTTATTGCCCGAGGGAAATTCATTGGACTCGATAGCTCAGTCGCAGAGAAACCACTTCTAGAAAGTGGCAGAGAAATACGATGGACTGAAGGAGTGGTCTTCGAGGGGCCTTCATTGATGCCAGACAAGAGCAAAATTCGAGAAGATTTATTTTTAGAAATCAGAAATTCGATTTCAAAATATGAACTATTAGAGGAATTTTGGAATAGCTCTAGTTTGTCGCCCCGCCGCCTCCGCAGCGAATGCTTCCAAATTGATGTTGGTGATGGTGATACTTCATTGATAAGCCGTAGCGATTTACGGTTACATTCAACTTCTCTGCCGACAGCACCGATCAAACATCAATCCTGGTGGAGGAAGATAATCTCAATCGCTATTGTACTACTCTTTCTCGGGGTGGTCATTGCATGGTATATTCTGCCTCGGGATAGATTGCTCTTGGCCTTGATAGCCTTGAGATATCCAAGTGACAAGATCTGCTCGATACGTCCGAATGCCGAAATCTGCCGCAGTGAAAGGCGTCATGGAATCTGCGAAGGCCATGCGCACGCAATACTGATTATTATCAACGCAAGAGGCATCAAAATCAATGAGCAATATAGGAATCGACTTCGTCGTTGTGAGGATGATTCCTGGGTTGAGAATCAGTTACAAGACTTGATCGTTCCAAAGGCACAACCCAATTTCGACCGAAAGGAGCCGCCTGAGCAGATGCAGCGCTCCGGCCCGCTCCAATAAAGGAGCGGGAGACGTGTGACCGATCTGCCGCAATGAAGCGCAAAGACATGCGTCTATGTAGGTAGTTGTCGCCGATAAATTACATTATCGGGTAGAGGCTGGCGGACGGGGGTCACCCGGCCGCCAGGCCCGCCAGGCCCCTCCCACACCACCGGACGTGCGGGTCCGCATCCGGCGGTTCGGAGAGTTGAGGTCACGTCGTCAGTCTCGGCAGCCCTGGCGCCCGTTCCTGAGCGCTCGATTCCGCTTGACGCCGTCGCCACTTCGCCGCTTCGTCGAACTCCGTAGGCTTCACCCCGGTTGTCCATCGAGAGCTCCAGTTGCCCGGTCTTCTGGCGCATGGTGTCTTCGAGTCTCACGTTCGTTTCGCTCTCCTCTCCGTTTGGCCCTTCACGGCGCTGAAGGCTTCTGGTCTCGGGGCGCACCCCGGACCAGCTTCTGCGCAGCTACTACGGCCTCTGCTGA
>JBBRLA010000626.1:0-5085 GCA_038231615.1 Polyangia bacterium
CATTCAAGGGCAGACGCGTGCGCCGAGCAGGTTGCACTGGCCGGTGAACCCGTTGCCCGCAGCCCCCGGCGAGTTGCCGCAGAGCAGAACAGAGCGGACGTTAACCATGCTACTGTCCCCGCAATCCAGGCCCCCGGCGACCTGAGCGGGGAAAGTGGTTGTATTGCGGACAATGTCGTTGCCATCGAAAGCCAGGCCGGGCAGCGGCTGGCTGGTTTCGGCGATGCGGACGGCGGCGGCGTTCATGCCGGGGTTGTCGCGGAACTGGCTATCGATGATGAAATAATCGTCGGACTCCTTGAGCCAGAGCGCCCCGTCGTGGTTTCCGGTGAACACGCTGTCCCGGATGTGCACCTCGCAACGCGCGGCGACCATTCCCGTCGACTGGGAATCTGCTACGGTGCTGCCGACCAGGTAAACCGTCGCTTTCTGGGGCATCGCCGCGATGGCCCCCTGGCAGGAGAGCCCCTGGGTCTGGATCTGATCCAAGATCAGAAACGACGGGTCCGGCCCAGCTCGGGTGATCTGAATGCTCTTGAAGTGGGCGGAGGGAGAATCTCCGTCGGGGCCATAGAACGCGGCACTGCCTGCCTGCTGGATCCACGAGTCGTATGCCCCCCCATAGACCCGGATGCCCTTGCCCGCCGCGATCGCCGGCAAGTCTTCGGGCGTGTGGACATAGATCACATCCCGTGGGTCCAGGCATTTTTTCTGCGTCTGTCCAGGGAAGACCAGCGTTGGCGCCGCGCAGACGTCGCTCATGCACTGCCGGTGCAGGTCGCAGGGGTCGCCCGGGAGCCCGCTGCCTCCGTCAGCGCGGACGGTCATGTCGGAGGAGACCGCCGGCTGATCGCAGGCCGCAAAGAGCGCCCACAGGACGACCGCCCCGGGTCTAATGCGGGTAAAATTCATAGGCGCCGATATCGCTGCCGGGCCCATTAGGGCGCGGCCGGCTGTCAAAGTCCATGGTCTCGGTGTCGACTGGCGATGGGTGGACTTGATCGATGCAGCAGGAGTCGTTGGCCTGACCGGGGCGCAGATGAAAGTCCTGCGAATCAGAGACGAAAAGCGGGTCCATGCGCGTCCCGCCGGGGTAGGGATCGGCGCTGCCTACGACCACATGGTCGAGTTGACAATTTCCCGATACCTGCGAGTGGCGCCCCTGCCCCAGCGGATTCAACGCGAAGATCGAGTTCTCGATGCGCCGCGCCCCCGGCGTCTCGCTGTTTCCGATAGCGACATCAGCGCAGCTCAGCGTGCCGGCGAAGTTTGAGCTGTTGTTCGCCACGGTATTGAAGCGGAAGACGCCGTCGGTCCCCGCATCGAAGACCAGGATGGGCTGATAGACGGAGCTGTTGCCGACGAAGACGCTGTTGGTGATATGGTAGGTCGCCTGGCCCATGAGCGATAGGGCCCCGCCCTTGCTGTTTTTCACCTTGACCCGATCCAGGGTCAGCTGGCACCCATCGGTCTGGATGCCGACCGCGTCCGCCGCGCTGACCGTGCTGCGCCGCACAATCAGCGTGCTGCCCTGGCAGTCGATGCCAGTGGAGCCGAGTCCAATGTCGAATCCGTCCAGCGTGACCTCGATTTCGGGGCCAATGAGCACGGACGGCGCGACGCCGTGACCCTCCACGATCTGGGGACGATTTGCCGGATCGTCGCCACCGTACATCGAGATCGCGACCTTGGCCCGGGACACCCGTGCTGGCGAGAGGTCGAGCGACCCGTAGATCCCCGGCAGCACGTGGATGATTCGCCGGTAGTCACTCGGACCGACGCTGGCCCTGGTCGACAGGGCGAGCAACCGGGTGTCCGCGTCGGCGAACTGCTGGTTCAGACGACCGATGGCCGCGTTCAACGTGCAGTAAATTCCCTCCTGATTGGGATAGGAGACGCAGGCTCTTTGGGTGATCCCCACAGAGAGGACTTCTTCCTTAGGCACGCACAGGCCCTGCCCCGGGATGGCGTCGGTGCCAGCGGACAGGGATGGGACCGAGAGGCACACGCCGGAATCAACGCACTGGAGGTCTTTTTGGCAGGAGGCCACGCAGATGCCGTGCCAGCACCCCTTGTCGGGGTTGCAGTCCATGGCCGTTCGGCAGGCCATGCAGCGACCTGGCTGGTCGAAGGTCTGGCCGGCGGCGCAGCGCATCCCCAGGCCGCGCGCTCGGCACTCCGCGTCCGCCCGGGGTAGGTCGGCCACCTGATCGCAGGGCGCGCATACCCCCCGGGCAGTATCGCAGATCGGGACATCCGCCGGGCATGAGTTGGAGGACTGGCAAGGGATGGGATCGATGAGCGCCTCATCGAGCACGCCGCACCCAGAGCCGCACAAAAGAAGGAGTCCGAAGCTGCACAAAAGAAAGAAATGGTTGTATCGCTGAATCATGACTCACCCCCGATAAAAGTACGCTCCGTGGAAGGCCAGGCGGCCAGCGTGACGCCGCCCCCGAAGCCCACGATCCCGGAGAGCACCAGGATCAGGCCCTGGTCGCGCGACTGGTAGGTCCGCTTGCGCAGGAAGCCCATGCCATTGTAAGCATAAGCGCACCCATCGGGCATGTCCCCGGGGATGCATTTTCCATCCAGTGCCAAGGCGGTCGCCCCCAGCCCGACCACCACCAGACCCAGGGCAGCCAGGATTCCACCCCCGATCAGCCGGACCCGCGGCCGGGGCACGTGTACCGAGCGCAGGTCGAAGAGGTGCTCGCCCCCGGCGATGGCGAGCGGGGCGATGAACGGACGATGAGCAACTGCCTGCACCTCGACCTGATGCTCCCCGCGGGGCAGGTCCTCCTGATACGGAGTCTTGCCGCGCAGCTGCCCATCGATGAGCACCTGACCGACTACCTGCGGCCCCGTGCGCACCACCAGGACGCCGCCTGCGCGATCGCGGGAGCGAACCACCTCCCGGGCGAGGTCGCCGACCTGTTCCAGGGCCCCCTTCAGCGTGCAATTCTGGCACCCGCCGGTCAGCCAGGGCCTGCCCCAGGGTGCCGCTGCAGATAGATCGATCAGCCGGACGCGCAGGACGTGCCGAGCGGGAAGATCCGCGGGTCGGGTCTTTCCATTCGCGTCCACCTCGACTTGAAGGAGATAGCGAATGCCGGTCTGCTCGGGAAGGGTGAGCAGATCCTGGCCGCAGGCTTCCCCGTTCAGGCAGGCGCGCAGGCCAGGTTGCCCGAGGATCTCATCGCGCTGCGCCGGGGGAGCCAGCCATACCCCCGCATCAGAGAGCGCCGCGTCGATCCGGGCCGTCGCCGCCGTCGCCGCCTCGGGCCGCAGCCCCGGGGCGGTCAGGGAGACCGCCATGCCGGACAAAAGATGCATCCGGACCCGCGACCGCCCGCCCGCGATAACCTCCGTGGTCTGCTCTGGCGACGAGCGCTGCCCGCTTTCGATCCGCACCCGATGCGCGCTCGGCGGGACCAGCACGGTCCCTGGAAGGGGCAGCCGGCCTACCAATCTATCATCGACGATCACAAAGGCGCCCGCATCGCCGAAAATGTCCAGCTCGCCGGTGCGCGCGTGGGGGAGCGAAAGCAGGAGCCCGAGGGTACGCTGGCACTCCTTGAGTTCCTCGCGGTTGCCCCCAAGGCCCAGCGCCATGGCCCGGCGGGCCAGATCGGCGGCTTCGATGAGAAGCTTTTGCTCGCGGGTGATGACGCCGAGGAGGCTCAGGACGCCGGCGCTGGGTGCTAGGCGGTAGGCGCTCTCGGCCTGCTTTCGGGCATGTGACAGGTCGCCCCTGTCCAGGCTGGTCCTGGCGAAGGTTCGAAGGTCCGCGGCGTGTTGCCGGACCTCGCCGAAGGACAGCCCCGGTCGCTCGTCGGCATGGGACCGGCAAAGGACTGCCGCCACAATCAAAATGACCCACAGGAGAGGGCCTCCTGGTGGCTTCCATCGACGAATCGGCCCAACCGTTCTGTTCATGGATGCCACGATGGGCCTCCGGCGGACTGCGAGGTTAGACTACAAAAAATTCATGTCCCACAACGATACGCTCCATGAGGCTTCGATCAAGGGGTATTCGGCAAGCGGGACGGTTTTGTTGCGTACGCGTAGATTACCTTATCCTACCTTTTTCTCCCATGCTTCTGCGCAGATGCGTCCTGTGCTAGGCTGCGTCTTACCGTGGGCAGCCTGGCTACCGTGTCTTACCCGCCGGTTCATTCGGTCGAGCCGGTGAATGTCTGAGCAGCGTCCACCGTTGGCCACGCTGGAATTCTCCGACTACCACGTGGTGCGCAAGCTCGGGCAGGGTGGCATGGGCGCGGTGTACCTGGCGAGGTCCAAAAGGGAGGATCGGCAGGTCGCGATCAAGGTGCTGCCCCAGGAGTTCCTTGCCAGGGAAGACTTGCTGCGGCGCTTCAACCGCGAATACCGCGTGCTGGACCGGCTGCGTCACCCGAACATCGTCGAAATCTACGAATTCGGGCAGACCGCGACAGGATCGCTATTTTATGCCATGGAGTGCCTTGAGGGACAGACCCTAGCCGCGCTGCTGCAACACAGCGGCCCTTTACCGGTAGCGCGCACCGTGTATCTGCTGGAACAGGTGTGCAGCGGAATGGCAGTGGCCCATGATCGAGGGATCGTTCACCGGGACCTCAAGCCGGAGAACCTCTTCCTGTGCGGCCGTTCCGGGGCGGAGCAGGTCAAGATCCTCGATTTCGGCCTGGCCAAGTGCCTTGATACTACGTCGGGGGACCAGGGGCCGCTGACGCGGACCGGGCAGGCCTTCGGCACGCCTTCCTACATGTCGCCGGAGCAGGCCAGCGGCAAACTCGTTGATCACAGAACCGACATCTATGCGCTGGGGTGCCTCCTGTACCGCATGTTGACCGGTGTGCCTCCCTTCGAAGCAGAGGGGCTTGCCGGCCTGCTTTACAAACAGGTCTTCGAGGAGCCGGTACCCCCCAGCAAGCGCGTCCATGCCTCGGTTCTCCTCCGGATGGACGCCATCTGCATGAAGGCGCTCAAGAAGGATCGCGAGCATCGTTTTCAATCCGTACGCGAATTCGCCAGCGCCCTATGTGGCAGCACACCGATGTCCCGTCCGCGGCGGACCCCTGTGGGGAC
>JBBRLA010000627.1:0-5076 GCA_038231615.1 Polyangia bacterium
CTTCCGCGGGCTGATGGATCTACTCTGGCGAAAGCGGCGGCACCTGTGGCTGAGCATCCTGTGCGCGACGCAGCACCCGCAGGTGGTGCCGACGGAGATGCTGAGCAACGCGGACCTCATCGGGGTGGGGCGGATGCAGTCCGAGGACGCGCTGCGCCACATCGCCAAGATCAAGCAGGCCTTCCACGGCATCAGCGCGGAGCAAACCGCCGATCAGCAAGAGAGCGAAATGATGTTCTGGGCCGAGCGGCGCTTTTTGCACGAGAGCATGCCCGAAGAGGTGCGCAAGCCGATCCTGGAAGTCCAGGTGCGCTCGCAGACCGCGCACCACGGCGGAGCGACCCGCCGCGCGGTTGCGGAAGACCCGGACCCCGGCGAGGACGAGTAGGTCTCCGCCGTGCCTGCCGCTCCGCCGCAATACCCTCTTGTAAGTCCCCTTCCCACGATCACCCCGATTTGATAGCCTCCCCATTATGACGCGCCTTTCAACCCCCATGTTCGCGCTCGCGATCGCCTCTGCCGTCCTGGCTGCGGGCGTCGGGACCTCGAGTTGCTCATCCTCTGACAACCCCAACATGGACATGATGCAGAGCTGTCCCACACCGGCGACCCCGCCGGCGGCCTCGGCCCCGCTCCTTTCGGCGGCGTGCGACCCGCTGGTGCCGACCAAGTGCGGCTACCCCTTCCCCTCCAACGTCTACCTTGCCGACGATGCCACCACCGCCACCAAGAAGCGCGTGGCCATCCCCAAGGATGCCATGCCGCTGACCAAGACCATGGGCCGGCTCAACCCGGCCATGGTCGCCGACAGCGATGGCTTCTCGCCGGGTCAGAACATCCTCACCCACCTGCCGGGCGCGACGGTGACCGGCCTGCCCACCCAGGACACCATCGCCTCGTCCATCACCACCCAGTCGCCGACCCTCCTGCTCAACGCGGACACCGGCGAGCTGGTCCCGCACTTCGCCGAGCTGGATGAGGAGATCCCCTCGGAGGACGCCATGGACCGGGCCTTCCTGATCCGCCCGGTCGTACGCCTCGCCGACGCCACCCGGTATATCGTCGCCATCCGTCACGTGGTCGACAAGAGCGGACAGGCGCTGCCGCCCACGCCGGTGTTCCAGGCCCTGCGCGATGGGACGACCTCGTGCGATCCCTCGGTCGCGCTGCGCAAGGGCCTTTATGATGACATCTTCGCCAAGCTGGCCAAGGCCGGCGTCCCCAAGGCCGACCTCCAGCTCGCCTGGGACTACTCGACCGCGAGCCGCGACAACAACACGCGCTGGCTTGTGTACATGCGCGACGACGCGCTGGCCAAGGTCGGGATGAACGGCCCGGCTTACACTCTCTTCCCCTCCGCGACCGCGGGCAGCAAACCCGACCCCAAGACCTCGCCCTCGTGCAACAACCTGATGGTGGGCGACAACAAGGCCCAGACGGCGACCCTCTCGCCCTCGGAAATCGGCTCGGGCAATTGCTCGCAGGACAGCCCGGATAACAACCCCCACATCTGGCGGCGGCTCTTCGGTCTGATGACGGTGTCGCTCTACACCACGACGCCCAACCCCAGCGCTGGCCTCCACTTCGGCCCGGACGGGATGCCCGCGCAGAACGGCACCGCCCAGTACGAGTTCGAGGTGACCATCCCGATGGCCGCGACCCAGAAGGCGGGCTCGCCGATCCTCAACGGGCATGGCCTTCTTGGCGACAAGACCGAGGGTGACAACAGCTATCTGGCGCAGATCGACGATGCCGGTGACTATGTGTCCATCGCGGTGGACCTGGTCGGCTTCTGCCAGGACGACTACGGCACGGTCAGCTCCGTGCTCACCCACGATCCCGCCGGGTTCAAGGACATCGTCGGAAGACAGCACCAAGGCATTCTCAACCAGCTTTTGGCGATGCGGCTTTTGAACGGGCTGGCCAAGGACCCGGCCACCTTCTACAACGGCCAGCCCACCATCGACCCCCAAAACCGCTATTACCGCGGCGACAGCCAGGGCGGGATCATGGGCGCCACGTTCATGGCCCTGACCACCGATGTGACCCGCGGCGTGCTGGGCGAGCCCGGGGCGCCCTACAGCCTGCTGCTCAACCGGAGCAAGGATTTCGGGCACTTCTTCCAGATCCTCACCCTGGTATACGTGGACGGGCGCGAGGTCCAGAACATGCTCGGCCTGCTCCAGATGATGTGGGACCGCACCGAACCCGATGGCTACATGCCCTATATCGTCAGCAACAACCTGCCCAACACGCCCGCGCACCAGGTACTGATCCACGATAACATCGGCGACTATCAGGTGACCCCTCTCGGGGCCCACGTGATTGCGCGGGCGGTGGGTGCCAAGAACCTGTCCCCGGTCAACCGGGAGATCTTCGGCGTGCCCGACGCACCTTCGCCGATCAGCGGGTCGGCGCTGGTGGAGTGGAGCTGGGGTCTCAGCCCGGCGCCAGCGACGAACACGCCGCCCGACAACCTGTGCCCCCCGAACGCCCCGGCCAAGTGCGGCGACCCGCACGACCAGTTGCGCATCCAGCAGTCGTCCATCCAGCAGGAGGTCCAGTTCTTCTCCACCGGGATGGTCAATCAAACCTGCGGCGCCGGCCCCTGTGTGGGCACCTTCATGTAAGGCCTGTGCGGCGGCACGTGAAGCAGCTTCGATTCCTCGGCATCTCCGGCAGCCTGCGCGCGGCGTCCGCCAGCACGGTTCTTTTACAGGCCGCTGCTGAGTTGGCCCCGGGCCACATCGAGCTCACCCACTACAAAGGGCTGGGAGATCTACCACCCTTTAACCCCGACCTGGACCATGACCCGGCACCTCTTGCAGTGGTCACCTTTCGGCAACGCTTGCGCGATGCCGACGCGGTCCTGATCAGCAGCCCGGAGTACGCCCATGGCGTGCCGGGCGTGCTCAAGAACGCCCTGGACTGGATCGTCAGCAGCGGCGAACTTACCGACAAACCGGTCGCCCTGATCTGCCCTTCGCGGGCCACCTATGCCCGGCCCTCGCTCATGGAGACCCTGAGGGTGATGATGGCCAGAGTCAGCGATGAGACGTCTCCCCTCCTGAATGCCACCACGAACAGACTCGATGTCGACGGCGTCCTCTTGACGCCTGAACTGGCCGGGCCGTTACGGGGTTGTCTGGCTGCGTTGGCGGCAGCGGTCAACGATGGAACTGGTTCCTGACCGGCTGCCGAGCGTAGGAGATTCGGCCTCTCGCGCCGAACCAGGCTATTCTTGGCGTATGAGCGCAGTCACGGTCAGAAGGCCGGCTTTGGATCGGTCCGGCCACGATAGGAGATACTGATGGCCAAAGTTCAGCCGAATCGTGACCCTGAACGCGAGGAGCGCATCACGATGGAAATCGTCGTCGATGCTTACGGTGCCCAGGAACGGGCCATGGGCTGGTACTGCCACTTGCAAGATCAGCTTCAGTTCCCGTTCACCGCGACTTGCATAGCCAGGCGTGCGATCTCTCCGCTGCATGTCAAAGACAAAGTTGAAGTAATCGAGATACCTGGCGAGGAAGAATGCGAGCACGAGATGTTCGTAATCATACTCTGGGAGAAGGAAGGATTGGCGGTACCGTTACCCCAGCTGAAGCCGATCAACGGGACCGATGAACAGACGAGGCGAGCCGTCGAGGATTGGCACTATTGGGTCAAGATGGGCTACGAGTTTTGACCCGGGGAGAGCGTGACAACGGCATGCAGCGGACGGTGCTTGCATGCGGCCGCCGAAGGGCAGATCGTTGGGCGGATCGAAAACATCAGACCGTCACCACCAAGGACCGCTACCTCATCGACGTGCTCCTGGATTCCTCGCCGGTGGCCGTGCTCCTGAGAGCAAGGACGTCGGGCCCAACGACCAGCAGGACTACAGGAGGCTTCAGGATCTGTTCTGCGCGTTTCAGCAGTTGCCTTTCAAGTACGTCAGCGAGCTGCCCGACGGCGTGGCCCGCCTCATGTCCGCAGTTCGCCCCGCCCCGTCCTATGTGCGCCGCCGCCCCGAGTTGGACCCCTGCATCAGGTGCTCTCCGGTCACCTGATGACATTTGTGGACCAGACCGACCACCAGGGCCCCGGCCTGCCCGACTTCGTCAAGAAGGAGATGTTAGCTTGCCTAGATTGTGGCGTGCTTTGTAAAGGTGCCATTCGGGCTCACTGCTCGGACTGCAACCACAGAATCGTAGTGGCTCTGTCGTGCAAAGGCCGTGGCATTTGCCCAAGCTGCGGCGGACGGAGGATGAACGATACAGCGGCCCACCTGGGGGATAGAGTCCTCCCTGATGACGTGGCCGTCTACCAGGATGCGGCACCGCCGATGCGCGCCAGGAGACAGGCGATGGTCCCCTGGGCCGGCGTCGCCCGCTAGGCGATCTCGGCCAGCGCTGGTTGGACGTTGGCGATCTGGCCCACTGCCGGTGGGAAGAACAGCAGGTAGACGATGCCCCGCCGACGCACAGGTCCAACACGGCCTCGGGTTCTTTGACCGCGCCTGCGCCTTACTGACGGGGTTTCAGTCCTTGAAGGCCACCCTTGCGTGCCGACGGCTTCGCTCGCATGATGGCATCCCTGAGACCAGCGATGAAGGCTATATTGATGCCGTTTCCGATGAGGAGACAAGTGTCATAGAGAACTTGCTTGGCGCCGCGTTCGTCGTCTGCCAGACGTACCTAACCGGCGTGGTCTCTCAAGTCACCAAACTCAACAAGTGGTGCGAAAGGCAGTTCGGCGAATCTCTGCCCTCTGCATCGGGACGCCGCATCGACATTTTGGGCCGAGGAGTATCAACAAGCGCGGTAACCACTGGCGGCACGCGGTACACGGTATCCCAGGTGACCGACGCATTCGCGAACTACTTCAAGCATCGTGACGAGTGGAAGACGGTGGACTGGACCAAGCTCGACGGGCAGGCCCAGGGGACTGCAAGTGATCAACGTCAACTATTATTGCCGGTTGGCGACAACTATTATTGCCGGTTGGAGCCAGGTTGTTCTTGACCAGGTTCAAGTAGCTACTACTCGTCATCGCCGGGGCTGTGGGCAAGTGGGCAACGCGAAGCGTTGTCCA
>JBBRLA010000628.1:0-5073 GCA_038231615.1 Polyangia bacterium
CAGACCTGCCGCAGGTGACTCCACCGGTGATAGCCCGCGATTTGTTCGCTTCGATAAAACGAGCGCTGCACACTCCGGCCCCCGTGCTGTTCCCAGGGGCTCTGCGCCTCCGGGGTGGAGGTGGTTTGGGGAAGCAGCAGACGCTGGGCCTCGGCATAAAGCTCAGGCTGGTTTTCTTTCAGAGCCATGACATAGGCTCGGTCCACCTGCACCACCACTGGTCGATGGTGTCGCGCTGACCCTGCGGGGTGTCGCGATGACCCCAAAAGGAGTGAGCGCCACTGGTCGATGGTGTCGTGCTCACCCTGCGATGGTGCTGGCCGGCACCCTCGCAGGAGTCCCTCGGTCTCCGGCGAGATGAGGAACTCCTTCGCCCAGGCGCGTCGCTATGTTTCGTTGTTCTTGCGGCTGCGATGGGGATGGGCCTGGTCCAAGAGCCCGTAGAGCCTGATCTTCCCGCTGAAGGTCCGCAGCGGCATGGACAGGAGTTCCGCCGCCCGGGTCTGTACGCCCCCGGCACGACGCAGCGCCTCGGCAATCCGGGTCCGCTCCAGCTCGCGGATCTCTTCCTCCAACGGGCGCAGCGGCGTTGGCACCGGGTCCCCTTGGGCAGCGAGGGCGAGGGGCCCGGCCTGCCCCGTGACCTCGTCCGGCAGGTGCCACGGCTCCACAAGACGGGCCATGCAGGTGCTGGCGACGTAGTTCATCGCGTTTTTCAGCTCGCGCAGGTTGCCCGGCCACTGGTGGGCATGAAGCTTCTGGAGGGCGAAAGGCGAGAGCGACAGGTCCTCTCGCCCCACCCGCAGACACGCTTCCTTCAAGAAGTGCCGCGCCAAAAGGCCCAGCTCGCGGCGCCGATCGCGCAGCGGAGGCAGCGTCAGAAGGGCCCCGCGCAGACGGTAGAGCAGGTCCTGCCGGAAACGCCCCGCGGCCACCTCGTCTTCGAGCCGCCGGTGGGTGGCAGAGAGGATGCGCACGTCGGCGGGGCGCTCGCGCACCTCGCCCAGGCGGACCACCTTTCGGGTCTCCAGGGCCCGCAGGAGCTTGGCCTGCACCAAAAGCGGCAACTCGCCCACCTCGTCCAGAAAGAGCGTGCCCCCGTGCGCGCTCTCGATGAGCCCCGCCCGGGCCGCGTGGGCCCCGGAGAAGGCCCCCTTCTCGACGCCGAAGAGTTCCGCCTCGGCCAGCGACTCTGGCAGCGCGGCGCAGTTCAACGTCACCAGACGCTGCCCGCGGCGCGGCGACCCTTCATGGAGGGCCAACGCGGCGAGCTCCTTGCCACACCCGGTCTCGCCACACAGCACCACGGGAAGATCGCTCCCGGCCAGCCGCTCCAGAAGCGCGTAGAGCCGGGCCATCGCCGGATCGGCGATGAGGAGGGTGTGCCCGCCCACCTCGATGGTTCGGGCCGCGGCGCCGGCATCGGCCACCTGGCCGGCGACGGCCCCGGCGGCGGCGGCGCGGGCACCGGCGAGCAGGGTGTCGGCATCACAGCCGTCGCGGAAGCAGCAGCACAGGCCGCCGCGGGCCTCTGCGAAGGCGGCCTGGAGCGCCCGCAAAAGGTCTGCTGCGGTGGTGGCGGCCTCGTCTTCCCCCACGTCGGGCAGAAGGACCAAAAGCTCACTCCCGTGCAGCGCCGCGACGTCCATCAGGCGCAACGTCCCGAGCAGGGCGGACGCCACGCGGGCCGGATCGGGGAGGACCGGGCCCAGGTCCAGACACACCAGGGACAGGGGCCCCCCGGAGTGCAGCGAGCGTTCGATTTCTTCTTCCAGCCGCTCTTGCAGCCGAGGCAGGTCGAGCAGGGGGCGCTGCCGCGTCCCCCCGCCGTCGCAGTGAAACACCAGCGTCGCGTCACAGAGCGTGAGCACATCGCGCGAGGCCAGAAGGCGCGGGCCGGCGAGGCGCTCGCCGTTGACGAAGGTGCCGTTGTGGCTGCCCAGATCCAGGAGGGTGACCGCGTCGGGGCCGCAATCGAGCTGCGCGTGGCGGCGAGAGGCGGCGGGGTCGGCGAGCTGAAGCTGCGCGTCGTGCCCGCGGCCGACGATCACACAGCCGCTCTGCGGAAGCGAGAACAGGGACGCCGAGGTCCCGTCGAACACCATCAGATACCGGCGCGAGGGCCCGGAAGTCAGGAGTTCCGGGTCGCGGCGGCGGGTCAGGGTCGTGTCATCACGAGCGGCGCGCATGGTTGCGGTCAGAGCATGGGCACGTCGAGGGCCGGCGGGCCGGCCGGTCGGCGACGGACCTTGTTCGTGGGATGATGGGGACCTGCGGGCGGGACCGGGGCGGCGGGGCGAAGGTCGGGCACCGGCAGGGTGAGGGCCACGGCGGCGTCGGTCGGCGCGGGCGGGGCATCAGCCGCCGCGACGGAAGCTGGCACGTGGCGGAGCGCGGCCAGCACGACCGCGGAAACCACGAGCGCGCAAGCGAAGAGCACCCCCAGCCGCAGCGCCGATCTGCGCGCGGGAGCGGCGGACAGCGGCGGGGACGCTGGCCGGGGAGACGCATCGCGATCGACGGTGGCCGCGGAGCGGTCGACGGCCGGGGCGGCTGGACCCTGGACCTCGGCTTCTGCCGGCGATCCGCCTGAAAGGAGCTGAAGCTGCTCGGCCACGCGCTTCATGGTCGGGCGCTGATCGGGCCTCTTGTCGAGCATGGCGTGGACCAGCGCGGTGAGGTTTTCTGCCAAAAAGGGACAGAGCCGGGACAGGGAGGGGGGCGGCTCATCCAGGTGCATGTGAAACAGGTCCTGCTGGAAGGGCAGACGACCGGCCAGCATCCGATAGAGCAGCACCCCCAGGGAGTACACGTCGGCCCGGTCGGTGACGTCGCGCGGCCGGAGCCACTGCTCCGGGCCATGTAGGCCGGGGTGCCCATGAACGCGCCGGTGCGGGTGCGCAGCGGAGCGCCGGGCCCGGCCTGGAGCAGGGACTCCACTTGCAACTTGGCGATGCCGAAGTCGACCAGCTTCACGCTTTCCTGTCCGGGGCCTGCGCTCCGTTCGAGCATCACGTTCGAGGGTTTGAGGTCACGATGGATCACGCCCTTGTCATGGGCCGTAGCCAGGGCCAGGGCCAGGTCTCTGCCGATGCGCAGCGCCTCGGCGACGGGTGCTGACCGCTCCAGGCGATCGTGCAGGGAGATGCCGTCGATGAACTCCATGACCAGATAGGGCGCACCGTCGAGGGTCCCCTGGTCGAAGACGTTGACGATGCCCGGGTGCTGGACCCGGCCGGCGGCGCGCGCCTCGTTGAGGAAGCGGGTGACCATCTCGGGGTCGGCGGCGTAGGAGGGGCCCAGGATCTTGATCGCCACCTGCTTGCCGATCTGCTGGTGGACCGCCAGATAGACCCTGGCCATGCCCCCTTCCCCGATGACGTGGGAGATCCGGTAGCTGCCGACGAGCTGACCGATCCACGCATCGGGGGGGCCGGGGACCTGGGGACGTGACGGCTCATCCATGAAGGAGGGAATCCGTCTTCTATTTTCGACGAAAGCGTGGGTTCTGTAAAGCGGTGATGGCAGAGCATCAGGGCGTCGAGGCGTTGAGCAGAACGCTCACGTTGCCAGAGCCAAAGTCTGCAGAGACGATATCGGGTCGCCCGTCCCCATCGAAGTCTGCGACGGCGACCTCGTAGGGCTTGCTGGTGACACCGGCTGATTGCGAGATGATTGACTGGAAGCTCCCATCGCCATTGCCCAACGCGATGCCGACGGTGTCGTTTCCGCTGTTGGCGGTAATCAGGTCTATCTTGCCGTCCAGGTTCAAGTCCCCGACGGCCACGCCGAACGGAACGCTGTTGTTACCGGTCGGGATGTTGACCCCCTTGGTGAAACTGCAGTCGCCCTTGCCCAGAAGAATGGTGACGCTATCGCTGGCATTGTTCGGCAAGATGACATCCACCTTCTTGTCGCCGTTGAGGTCAAGCGTGACGATTCCATGGTTGCCGGTCCCCCCACCATAATTGTAGAACGTGGGACCGGCCCGAAAGGTCCCGTCGCCGTTTCCGATCAGGGCGCCTACGCTGTCCCAGCCCAGCCCGCTGCCGGAGGTGATGGCCAGGTCCACCTTGCCATCGCCATTGCAATCCAGGGCTGCACCCTTGCCCAGCGTATCGCCTCCCGGAACGGGAGTGCCAACCGATAGAAGACCCCCCTTGCCATCGCCGAGGAAAATGTCGACATGACCGGACCCGTAGCCGACCGCGGCGACGTCCAGCATGCCATCTCCATTGAAGTCGCCCACTGTGACGCCGTCCGGCTTGGTCGGGCTGAAGGTCCTGGCCGGCTGAAAGGTCCCGTCGGCGTTGCCAAGAAGGACGCTGCCGTTGTCGCTGCCCTCATTGGTGACGACCAGATCCGGGTTGTGGTCCCCATTCAGATCTCCGAGGGCCATGCCTCGCGGTGTCATGCCGACCGCATAGGGCACAGCAGCCTGAAAGGTCCCATCGCCGTTACCCCGGAAGACGCTGACGTTGTTGCTGCCTTCATTGGCAACGGCGACATCGATTTTCCCGTCGTGGTTGAAATCCGCTGCGACCACCGCATGCGGATTCGTACCCGCGGAGTAGGTGACGGCATTGGCGAAGCGCAGCATGGTCAAGGGGGGCCAGGTCCGTGGGGCCAGGTCCGGCGGCGGCAGGAGATCAGGCCGCGGCAGGAGGTCCGGCGGCGGCAGCAGGTCTCTCTGGCCGCCGGACATGTCGTCGGGCATTCCCAGATCTGGCGTGCCCAGATCTGCCGTCGCGAACATGCTGCTCATATCGGCCACACCCTGGTCCACGGTACCTCCCGGTACCAGATCCAGGCACGAGGTAGTGGACAGGGCAAACAGCCCGGTTGCGACAGTCATCCAGGGAACTTGACGCATGTTGCTCCTTTATCTATTCGGATTTCGTTGCGGCAGCGCCAGCGTCAGCACCAGGCCGGTCAAGAGCAGGCCCGAGGCCGCATAGCTGACGCTGTAGCCGGTCTGGAAGTGATAGGCGCAGGTATCGCCCGGTTTCATGACGAGCGAGCAAGGGCCGACGTTGTAGTTGTCCAGCCTGTTCAGCGTGATCGCGGTGGCTA
>JBBRLA010000629.1:0-5060 GCA_038231615.1 Polyangia bacterium
ATAGAAGTTCTTGAGCCCAGGAACCGTTTTCAGTCGATCCAGGGCGCGCCGCTGTTCTTTCGCCAGGCCGGTGGGCTTGCCCATTGCTGATCCTCCGCCTTGAACACCGCGCGCCAGAAGCACAGCGTGCGGTCGCTGATCTCTGGATGTCCGACCTCGCGAAAGTACCGGTGGATGCGCTGCATCCCGTAGGTCGCGATGAGCCCTTTTGTCCAGCGCTGGACACGGCGACAGGGGCGCGAATGCGATTCCCTGACCCCTTGAGCGGAGTGAAAAGGGTCAGTCTCCTTTACTCTCGGGCGTCCCGAAGTCCGCGTGAAAAGCGGGTTTCGCTGCCCCGACCTGTCCAACGTTGGACAGGTTCCAGGAGTTGGCAGTCGCGGACTGCCACGGCTTGCGGGAGAGGGTGAAGGCGCGCTTGTCCGGTCACCGGCAGCGGGACAGGCTTCGCGCCGCTGCTGCCCGCACGCGGGCGTCTTCATCCTGGATTGCCGTCTTCAAGATGAGCTGGAGGGTTGGTGCCTTCGGCGTCCGCTGGCAGAGCGAGCCCAGCGATTCCACGGCGGCCAGGCGGATCTCCGGCGAGAGCGGCTCTTTCACGGCCTGTGCCAGGGCTGGCAGTGCGCCCGCGTCGCCCACCTGGCCCAGCGCCCGCGCGCAGGTGGCCGCCAGCGCGGCGTGCTTTTCCGTGGCCGTCGGGTCCTGCAGGGCATCCAGCAGCGTCTCGCTCAACACCGGCTGCGCCGCCGGCCCTTGCACCGCCGCCAGCAGGGCGCACGCCTGCCCGCGCAGTTCCGGCGCCGCCCCCGGGTTCTTCGCGGTCTCGGCGAGAATCCCCGCGGCCCCCTTGCCCTGGCAGCGAGCCAGGCCCGAGAGCGCCAGCCGGCGCACCTCGCCGTCGGCGTCCCGCAAGGCCCGGCGCAACGACGAGACCTCATCGCCCGGCCGCTGGGCGCAGGCGGCGGTTCGCACCTCGACGGCGGCGCGGCGCACCTGCGGCCAGCGATCTCCGGCCAGGGCCTGTTCCACCGCCACCACCGTGGCCGCGTCCCGCCTGTCGCCCAGCCCCGAGAGCGCGGCCAGCCGCACCGAAGGATCGCTGTCGGCCAGCCCGCGCCGCGCCAGTTCGCCGTTCTCCGGCCCCGAAAGGACCGCCGCCGCGCCCGCCGCCGCCCGCCGCAGCACCGGGTCGCTCTCCTTCAGAAAGACCTCCTTCAGCAGCGCCGCACTCTCCGGCGTCGCCATCGCGAGTTGACCCAGCCCCGAAAGGACGCGATAGCGCAGGAGAAACGCGGCCTCGTTCTCATTGTTCCCCGCAATCCCGCTCCCTGCCGTCGCGGTCCCCAAAACCCCGCTCCCTGCCGTCGTGGTTCCCCCTGTCCCATCCCCGGGGCGTAGCGACCGCCAGCTCTTCACCAGTGCCGCCGTGGCTCGCTCGGCTGTCCGCCGATCGGGGCATCGGGCGGCGCCGCTGGCCAGGGCCTCGACGAGGTCCGCCTCCTGGCGCAGGTCCGGTGCCTCGCTCTGCCACATGGCGAGCAGGGTGTCGCGCACCGGCTGGCCGCGAGGATCATCGGGCGGCAGGCAGCGCATCGCCGCACTCAGTCCGGCAATCAGCCCCCGGCGCGCGGCCCTTGGCAGCGATGTATCGTCCAACTTTACCAGCATCCGTGCCAGCGTTGCCGTGCCCCGCTCGCCCAGGCGACGCAATGCCTCCCCGCGCAGGGCGGCTGGCTGGCTCGGGTCGCGTGCCAGCGCCAAAAGCGGCGCATCTCCCGCCTCGCCCAGGCCCGAAAGCGCCATCCACAAGGGCGGGCGTTCCTCGGACGGGGCCGTCCCGATCGCGCGCACCAGCAGCCCGGCGGTTTGCCCGGCGGCGCTCTGCCCCGCTGCGCCCGGATCTCCCTTCATCCTCCCGGCCAGTTGGATCAGCACCCCGTGCAGCCGCCGCCGCCCCGGGCCGCTGGCGCCGGTCAGCGCCTCCCCGATCGCACCCAACGCCTCCCCGGGGCGCCCCTCGCCGAGCAGCAGCAGCGCCCGCGCCGCGCCTTCTCCGGCGACGTACTCCTCCCCGGCGGCGATCCGCGCCAGTCCCGCTGGCCCCTGTCCATCCAGGTCGCTGTAGACCCCTGCCTCCCCCAGTCCGGTCTGTTCGTTCTTGCCCAGGCCCGCGGCTCCTTGCACCACCACCAGCGATACGCAGGGGCTCGCCACCGGACGTGGCAGCCGCACCCACTGCGGCCGTTCGCCCGGCAGCAGATCGAACACCACGCTCTTGCCATCTGCGAACACCGCCGCCAGCGTCCGCGGCGACCGGACCCGCGGGACGCCGGGGCGCTGCGTGGCCGGCGCGATGCGCAACGCCACCACGCTTCTGCCGCTGCCCTCCGCGCGGCTGGTCACCCACGCCCCACGGGCCTCGCCGGCGATGCGCCAGGCGGTCTCCGCGCGGCCATCTTCCAACTCCCGCGGCGGGGTCAGGAGGTCCGCCCGATCCGCCACCCCGGCTTGCGATGAGGCCGCCGTGAAGTGGTAGACCGGCAGCGGGGCCGCCGGCAACCCTTTGGGCTGCGCCACCGGCGAAAGCCGCGGGCCCATAGGCGGCGGCGGAAGCAGCGGACGCCAGCCGGCCCGCTCATCGAAGGTCTCGGCGAAGAGGCGGCCCTCGCCATCGCAGCGGACCACCCCGGGCGCCGCCTGGTAACGGACCAGCCCCTCGGGGCCCGCCACCACCGTCAGCGACCGCTCGCCGTCCTTGCCGACCCGGCCGATCGGCCCTGAATAGACCTCCCGCAGCGCCTGCCCCCGCAGGGCCGCCACCAGCAGCACCTGCCCGGTCTTCGTCGTCCCCTGGATCCACAGGTAGGGCCGCTTGCCGGCCTCCTTGCGCTCGATATGCGCCTCGCTCGGCACCCCGGGCAGCCGCAGTTCCCCGAGCGTCGCCTCGCCCCGCGAGACCGTCACCCGCCCGTCGCCGTGGACCGCGACCTGCTCCTGCGTCCCATTCCCGGCAAGGTCCAGCTGCGCGGTCGTCAGCGGCACGGTCACCGGTTGCGCGACGGCCAGAGACGCGGAAAAAAGCAGCGGAGCGAACCCTATGAGTCGTTGCACCCCCTTGTAGTGCCACCTGAAGGGGCCGGAATCAAGGCCGGGACCATCGGCCATCGCCGATGTTGAGCCCTCGATGAGCCGATCGGCGCGGCCCCATGCACTGTTTGGATCAAGCGTCCATGCCGCCGCCGCGTCTATCTACCTATATTCTATGTGCTGCTCGATGAACTCCCGGTCGAAGAGCGCCTGGGCCGCTGGCTAAACCCACACCCGCTACGGCGCCGCTTCCTGGAAGAAGTTGAACTCGGCGAAGAAGGGCAGGGCCTCGCTCATCAGGTCCAGGGTGGGGTCGAGCTGTTTGCCTATGCCCTCGGTCATGGCGATGGCGATGTTCACCATGGTGAAGGTGGCGTTCACCCGCACCCGGTAGTGGCGTAGGATCTGGAGCATCTTGTAGACCACCACTGCGATGTGCAGGTCGCCCATGCGCTTGCCGTGGTAACGCTCGACGAAAAGTTCCACCGCGTGGGTGAAGCCCTCGGGGTCGGGGACGTGCTTTGACGGCGAGTGCTTCATCATGATCTCCGCCATGGTGCGCCCGTCCTTCTGGGCCCACGCGGCGAAGTAGCGCGCGAAGTAGCGGCGGTGATCGTTGTCCAGGTCGGCCACCAGCCCCAGGTCGAGGATCGCCAGCCGGTGGTCTTTGGTGATGAACACGTTGCCCGGGTGCAGGTCGGCGTGGACGAAGCCGTCGACGAAGACCATCTTGAGCATGATCTGGAAACCAATCTTCCCCAGGCGGCGCGGCTCGGCCCCGCTGCGGGTAAACTCCAGGACTTTGTGTCCGTCGACGAACTCCATCACCAGCACGCGCCTTGAGCACAGGTCGTCGTAAAGACGCGGGACCAGCACCTCGGGCACGTTGGCGAAGTTTTTGCGGAAGCGGTGGTTGTTCTGCGCCTCGATGGTGAAGTCGAGCTGCATGCGGATGGCCCGGCCGAACTGGTCCACGCTTTCCACCGGGGCCAGAAGGGCCAGCGAGGGGGCGATCTCCAGCAGGCGGGCGAAGGTGCGCATGACGGTCAGGTCGAAGGCGCACAGGTCCTCGATGTTGGGGCGCCGCACTTTGACCGCCACCACGTCGCCCGCGGGCAGCACGGCGCGGTGTACCTGGGCCACCGATGCCGAGGCGATGGGGGTCTCGTCGAAGGCGGCGAACACCTCACGCAGGGGGCGGCCGAGGTCCTCGGCGAGAATTTTCCGCACCTGGTCGAAGTCGAAGGGCCCGACGTTGTCTTGAAGCTGGCTCAACGCCGAGATGATGTGGGGCGGCAGGAGATCGGGCCGGGTGGACATGATCTGGCCGACCTTGATGAAGGTGGCCCCAAGCGAGCGGAAGAGCGCCAGCACCCGGGCGCCGAAGAACGCCTGCCGCTCCTCAAGCCCGCGGCCGCACAACCGCATCCAGCACCAGCCGACGCAGTAGCGCGCCGCCTGGACGCTGACCAGCGCCAGGATGACGAACGCTCGGAGCACGAGTCGAGCCAGGCGCATGGGTTGATTATACAGAAGAGACCTCGTGGCGACGGATTGTGACGCCAAATGGCCGGATGTTGGCGCTTTGACAAGTGGATTGTGGCGCCGAACCGGCAGATGGGCAAGCCGCGCCAAGGTAGGCGCTCGCGCGGCTGCTGTTGTGGCTGGTGGCGGCTGTTGGTGGCGGCTGTTGGTGGCGGCGGCTGTTGGTGGCGGCGGCGGCTGGTGGTGGCGGCGGCGGCTGGTGGTGGCTGGTGGTGGTGGCTGGTGGTGGGTAGGCTGGCGGCAATGGCTGTGGCGGGTGGGTAGGCTGGTGGCGGCTGGTGGCTGGTGGTGGCGGCGGCTGGTGGTGATGGCTGGTGGCTGCTGGTGGCGGCGGCTGCTGGTGGTGGCGGCGTGCGGCTGGTGGCGGCTGATCGGTGAGGCGGCTTGTCTCACCTTATTTTATGATCGGGGCCGAAAAAATCTGGTCA
>JBBRLA010000630.1:0-5049 GCA_038231615.1 Polyangia bacterium
ACAAGACCGGCACCGAAGTATTCCTCATTCCGCGGCCGCGGCGCTTCGGCAAGACCCTGAACCTCTCCATGCTGCGCTGCTTCTTCGAATGCACCCCGCGGGATCAGGACCGCACCGGCCTCTTCCAGGGGCTCTCGATCTGGGAGGCCGGCGAGCGCTACCGATCGCACTTCGGGCGCTACCCGGTCATCTCCGTGTCCTTCAAGGGGGTCAAGCAGGACAGCGCCGAGGCGTGCCTGGCGGCGCTCCGGGAAAAGATCCGGCTTCTGTACAATGAGCACCAGTCCCTGCTGGACGGCGCCACAATCTTGGATGGGGAACGGCGGATCTTCACCGCGATCCTGGACGGCACCGCCAACGAGGCCGAGTACAGCACGTCGCTGCTCCAGCTCAGCCAGTACCTCCATCGCCGAAGCGGGCAGCCGGTGGTTGTCTTGCTGGACGAATACGACGAGCCGATCCATGCCGGCTACCTGCACGGCTACGCCGACCGGGTCCTGCCGTTTTATCGGAACCTGCTGACCGAGGCGCTCAAGGGCAACCCCTACCTCTTCAAGGGGGTGCTCACCGGCATTCTGCGGGTCGCTCGCGAGAGCATCTTCTCGGGCCTGAACAATCCCGGGGTATACACGCTGCTGCGCCCGGAGTTCAGCACCTGCTTCGGCTTCACCGAGCCGGAGGTGGTGAAGCTGCTTGCTAAGATGGAGCAGCCGGAGCTGCTCGCACCCATCCGCGCCTGGTACAACGGCTACCTCTTCGGCGGGGTAACCATCTACAACCCGTGGTCTCTGATGTGCTTCCTGGACAGCCAGGACAAGGAGCTGCGCAGCTACTGGGCCGGGACCAGCGGCAATGAGTTGGTGCGCGAGCAGCTCCGGCGTCGCGCGCTGACCCTGCAGCCGGCACTGGAGGATCTGATGGCGGGCGGAAGCATCGAGCGCGAGTTGGAAGAGAACACGGCGCTTGGCGAACTCGACACCAGCGAGGGCGTGCTGTGGAGTCTGCTGGTGTTCTCCGGCTACCTGAAGGCGGAGAAGTTCGATCGAGGGTCGATGGAGCGGTCGGGGTACCGCCTGTCGATCCCCAACCGCGAGGTTCATGAGGTGTACCGGCAGACCTTCCAGGGCTGGCTGGCCGGGCACCTGCAGGCGGCAGGGGGCAGCCTGGATCGGCTGGTGCAGGCCCTCTTGCAAGGGGACGAGGAGGTGCTGGGCGAACAACTCCAGGCTTTTGTCACCGATGTGCTCTCCTATCATGACACAGGGGGTGAGCCGGAGCAGGTCTACCACGGCTTCATCGCCGGGCTGCTGGCGGTGCTGGAGCCGGGATACCAGGTCCGCTCCAACCGCGAGTCCGGGGATGGGCGGCCGGACCTTCAGCTTCTGCCGGCGCGGCCGGGGCAGCCGGGGGTGGCCCTGGAGCTGAAGGTGGCGCGGCCCAAGAAGAAGAGCCCACAGAGGGCGCTGGCCGAGGGCTTGGCGCAGATCCAGGCGCGCGACTACACCGCCGAGTTGCGGGCGCGAGGCGCGACGCCGATCCACTGCTTCGTGGTGGCGCTGCGGGGCAAGCAGGTGTGGGTGAAGAAGGCCGTCACCAAGGGGCACAAGAAGAGCGCCCGTTAGTCTTTACACGGCTCGGGGTATCCGACCCGCAGATCCGGGAAAACTGGCACGGCTCATGCCCTATCCGGGCCTGCTACGAAGGAGAGGTCACCATGGCGCGAATTTCGGCAAGATGGCGAATGATGGGCCCGGCAGCCGGGCTGGTCCTGTGCACAGCCCTTTCGGGCTGCCTTCCGCAAGGCGACTCGGGACCTGCGGGTCCCACCGGTCCTTCCGGCCCCGCCGGTCTTTCCGGTCCGGCAGGGCCGCCCGGCCCGGCGGGCACGGTGCCCCAAGGCGTCATCGACTTCGCCAACCGCTTCGGGACGCCCAATCCGGCGGTGGCCGGCACGGGCGCCCAGTGTACATTGGGCGAGGTCACCCTGACCGCCGCCACGGTGGGCCGGGGCTTGCCGGCGGCGGGGCAGATCCTCCCGATCGCGGGGAACACGGCGCTCTTCTCTTTGCTCGGCACGACCTACGGCGGCGATGGCAAGACCGACTCGCCTTGCCCGATCTCCGCGGCCTGGCCCCGGAGCACATGACCTACATGATCTGCACCCAGGGGGTGTTCCCGAGCGCGATTTGAGTGTAGGTGAATCAAGGGCTGGTTTCGAGGCCCGAGGGCCAGGCCGGGATCCCGCCCTACCCCGCCCCGAAGAGTTCCTCGAAGTCGTACTCCGTGGCGCGGCGGTACTCCTCCCGGGCCCGATCCAGCCGGGCCTCGTCGCGGATGTACTCTCCGTTGGGCATTCGCTGCACCGTGTCCCACAGCGCCTGCTCGACTGCTTCCCGCTTGGCCTTCCGATCCGCCATGGCCGCCGCGTAGCTTTGGTCCATGAACCACTTGTGTCGGGCCATCAACGCCTCGATGTCCTGCTTCAGCGGCTCAGGATACGTGGTGGTGGCGGCGACCTTGTCGTACTCGATCTTGAGGGACAGGTCCTGCGGCAGCGATGACATCGCGTGCAGCGATAGCGACCGCCGGCCCCGGGTGGTCCAGTCCGGGTGGCTCAGGTGCTGCTGGATCACATCGTAGTTGGTCCCGCTCAAAAGCTGGATGCAGTCCGGGGCCGCCTCGCACACCAAGTCGATGAACCATGCGGCGATGTCCGTGCCGTAGCAATTGCCGTCCTCCCGGGTGGCCACCTGGAGCAGGCGTTCGCCGATCTCCTGCTTGGCGGCAGGCTCCACAATCGCGTCCAAGGCCGTGAGCAGCGGCTGAAGCTCCGGCGGGCACGGCAGAAGGGTGTCCTCGAAGATCGGGGTCGGATTTGCGCTGGTTTCGGCGACCTCTTCCTCCAGGTCGTCGGGCTCCTCGTCGTCTTCGTCGTTCCGCAGGCCGGGCTTTTCCGCGCCCTCCTGCCATTCCTTCTGCATCGCGGCGTATTCGGCGGCATTGGGTACATGGTAGCGCCCGCCCTGGGGCAGGATGCCGTGCTCCCGCAACTCCTGCTGGACCGCCCGCACGGCAAAGTCCAGCGCCCCGGCGATCTCGTCGGCGCTGACCTCGGGTCCGTCGCCGAATTGGGCAACGATTTTGTTCCATCGCGCCACTTTTTGCTTGAGCGCCCGGGCCACCTGCCGGTCCCGCGGACCTTGGGAACGGATGCGCTCGGCCTGGCTGCACATCCACTTGACCATTTCCAGCTTGTAGGCCAAAACCTGCCAGGCGCAATCCACGTCTTCCGCCGTCGCCATGCACCGGTTGTTCAGCCGGGCCGAGGCGCCGATCAGCTTGCGCATGGAATTGGTCATGCGGCGCAACAAACTGCCTGCGTGGAACGTCTCCTGGTTCAGCCCGGTCATCCTGGCGGTGTGTTCCTCCGCCAGAAGGGCCAGGTCATCCTGAAGCTTTCGCGCCTCGGGCTCGACGTCCCGCAGGCTGACCTGGGGAATGGTATCCTTCAGCCGCGCCACCAGCAGCTTCAGCTCGAAGGCATCCTTGTCGTCCACCTCGCCGAAATCATTGGCCGACTCGGCCCCGGGCTGGATGCCGTTGGAGAAGTCGTCGCCCAGGTCTTTTTCCATCTGCATGAGCATGTCTCGGGACGACTCGCTGGCGCCATCGCCGGAGGTCATGTCGATCATGCAGTCCATGCGGGTGAACAGATCATACGGCAGGACGATGTCGTTGGCCCTTCCCTGGGGGTCGGAGGGATTCTTCTTGGCCTCCAGGATGGACTGTCGGTTGGCGTTTAAATGTAGGGCGACCTTGGCCTCATAAGTTGGGCTCGCCGCTTTGGACAGTTCGACGCGGCCGTCCTCGGCCACGGGCATGAAGAGGGCCTGGCAGATCTTGAGGTCCTTTTTGGTCATGCGATGCAAATCTTCGCAAACAAAGACCCCCATGGAGGTCCGCGGCAGCTTGCCCGGCGTGGCGGACCAGCCCCGGCCCGCGCGTTGCTCGACCACGGCGGTCATGCCAGCCTGGCTCAGGCTGGCGGGCTGGGTCCAGTCGCTGACCACGGCCAGCATGCAGGCCTGTTCGGCGAGCTTCTTCTTGCCCAGGCCGCTGGATCCGATCCCCGCAAACCCGATCCGGTCGTTGGTATCGGCAGAAACCATGCCGCACGACAGGGCCTGGAGCAGGACCATCAGTTGGGCCGCCAGGAAGCGGCGAGACAGGCCGGTGGTGCAGGTCTTGGTCATGGCGTTGAGCCGATCGGTGAGGTAGGTGCGGATCTGCCCGGGTTCGGCGGAAAGCCGCAGGATCAGGGCATCGATGCGGGCAATGGCGTCGGGGTCGGCGCCCAGGAGCACGACGTGGCTTTTGACCCGGGCGATGTGGTCGACCTGAAAGCGAAGGGTGGGCTGGCAGCGTTTGGTGCGTTGCTCCAGGGTGAAGGAGCCATACATAATGATAAGCAAGCCTTGCTTGATCGACTTGTAGGCGCGGTTCAGGATCTGCCCTTGCGGGACGGGCAGGGTGACCAGCTCCTCGTTGTTCGCGAAGTCGCGGAGGCGCAGGCGGCTGTGGATGGCGTCGTCGTGGACCTCGGGCTCCTCGACGGCGGTGATGCGGCAGATGAGGGCCAGGGGCGTATACAGGGGGGCCTGGGAGCGGTCCGAGTAGATCGGGCGGAGTGAGTAGTCGGGGGTGGGTTCTTGCATGTTGGCAAAACATAGGATAAGCAGTCGCGTTTCGATAGCAAGGGATTTTCTGGCGAATTCGAACTGGGTCTGCACGGGACGTGCAAACGTTACATTTATGCGCACGGCTGTCCAGGGTTTCTCCTCGGGAAGTGGAAACTCCAGTAGCCAGGGTGGGTGTTTAAAAGTACCACAAGGGGTGTGCAATTTCCCATCAGTGGCCCCAGGGGCCACCCCTTCGAACCCCGCGACTTTGCTAGATCTTGCTAGCTCGGTCAGTTTGGCACGGCGGTTGCTGGGGTCCTTTTCACAACGTTCGCGAAAGGAATCCATCATGCCCATGTTCGCCAAGCCC
>JBBRLA010000631.1:0-5048 GCA_038231615.1 Polyangia bacterium
AAGAAGGTATGGGTGCTGGTGCTGGAGCCGCTGGTGAGCCAGAAGAGGGGATGGGATGGCTTGCGTGCGCCGCAGATGGCCGGGCTGGAAGCGTTGGCGGGCCGAGTACGAGCACAAGCGCCTGGTGCTGCATCCCTGCGACAAACGGCTCAACTCCCGGCGCAAGCGCCCCGGCTCACCAGGACACCCTGGACCATCTGCATGTGCTGCTCAACTTTGACTGGGACAGCCGCTCTCTGCTGTCTTTGCTCCTGGTGGGCCTCCCGGAACTGCGGGACCGGCTTCACCTGCGCAGAAACCGCTCCCTGCTCTCTCGCATCCACCACCGCCTGGCCTTGCCCCCCATCTCCCCTGCCGACACCGGAGAATACCTCCGCATGCGCCTGCGCCGGGTCGGCTGTGACAAGGAGCTGCTCGCTCCCGAGGCGGTGGTCTTGCTTCACCAGGCTACCGACGGCACGCTGCGGGAGATCGACCGCCTGGCCGGCTGGGCCTTGCACCTCGCCGCCAGAAAGAAACGTCTCCTGATCGACCGCGACATCATGGCCCAGGCCATCGAGTCCGACCAGTCCCCGCCTGCCACCGGCTGAGCTTTCTTTTCCCTGCCCGATTTCCCCATCATCGACCTGCGCGCCCCCGCTCACCCTCTGTGATGGCCATCATCGTCGCGCACGCCCCCGCTCTCCTTCTGTGATGGCCATCATCGCCGCGCGCGCCCCCGCTCACTTGCTATAATGGCCATCGCTCATCCGGCGCGTTTCTCCATCATCCAGCTTGCTCGGCAACAGCTCGTCGAGAAGACCGGCAGACCTAACCCTCAGCTTACGAACAGCGCGGAGCGTCTGGGGGGTAAGTTTTTCGGGCTCATCCGGGCGAAAACACAACCTGGGCCTACCTTCTTCGAAGCGGAGTTTCTGGGCGACAGCGGCAGGCACCCGGCGGTCAAAGGCCCGTGGTGTGCACTTCTTGCCTTGGATGTACTGACTTCCCTGAGGGTTTTCTAGTTGCTGGACAGGTCCACGTTGCTCCATGCGTCCGATCAGGTGCATGACCCCGCCCATATTGGCAACGATGTAAAGCATGTCCCCGGCCTTCAGGCCACGCCCCTCGAACTTGTTACCACCCGTGCCAATCAAAGGCTCCCCCTGACGCCCTGCTGCCTCCTGCTTTTTGCACTCTTTACTCAGCCAATTGTAGATGAAGCAGTTCGGCATGGGGTCATTCTGCCATGGGATCACATTCGTGGGCTGGTCTTCTCAGGACGAGGTGACGAGGTCAAATAGGCTGGCTGCGCAGTTCCTGCCAAGTCCGGCCACTTCTGGCCACAACTTGAGCCAGCTTACATATTCTAATCAGTGGCTGGTTTTGCTGGATCGAGTGGCTGGATTTCAAATCGCCTGGCTGGATTTGAAATCAGGTGGCCGGAACCGGCCAGCACCGAGCCTCGTTGCCTGGCGCCGGAGCCTCCCGGGCTGGCAGAGATCCCATCATTCCCGCCAGGCGGCTATGCTACGGTCAACGGTCATGAGCACGGGAACAGCGATGAAGCTCCATGGATTCTGGCGCAGCACGGCGACGTGGCGGGTGCGGATCGCCCTGGCACACAAGGGGCTGGCCTACGAATATCAGCCGGTGAATCTTCGCCTGGGCCCTGGCGAGCAGCACGCCGAGCAGTTCCGGGCGGTGAACCCGATGCGGCAGGTGCCGGTGCTGGAGGTCGAAGACGGCGGGCAGACATTTTGCCTGACGCAATCTCTGGCGATCGTCGAATATCTGGAGGACCGCTGGCCGGCGCCGCCCCTCCTGCCCGAAGGCCGCGTCGCCCGCGCGCGCGCCCGACAGATCGCCGAGATGTTCAATTCCGGCATCCAGCCCTTGCAGAACACCAGCGTGCAGCTTCATGTCGAAGGCGTCCTGCACGCAAACGCCTCCGCGTGGATCCGCCACTTTGTGCCCCGCGGCATCCAGGCCGTCGAAGCCACCCTACGAGAGACAGCCGGGCGCTTCGCCGTGGGCGACGCCGTGTCGATCGCCGACCTGTGCATCGTCCCACAGCTTCACTTCATGCGGCGCTTAGCGCTCGATCTCACGCCGTACCCGACCCTGGTGCGCATTGACGCGGCGTGCGCGGATCTGCCCGCGTTCCAGCACGCCCACGCCGGCAGGCAACCCGACGCCGAGCCCGGATAACCCCGGGCCCACGGCCCGACCGGGGCCCCATTGCCCCGCGGTTCCAGTATACTCCCCGCCGTGCCACCCCTGTCCGAAACCGAAGCCGCCGAGTTGCGGGCCGTTGCTTGCCGCGTACGTGAACGCATCCTCTCCATCGTCTGGGAATCCGGCAGCGGCCACCTTGGCGCCGCCCTGAGCCAGGCCGACGTGCTGGTCGCCCTGTACCACCGCACGCTGCGCGTGGACCCGCGGCGTCCCGACGATCCGCACCGCGACCGCTTCGTCCTGTCCAAGGGCCACGGAGGGCTGGGGCTGGCCGCAGTCCTCGCGGAGCGCGGCTTCATCTCCGAGGCGGAGCTTGGCACTTTTGGCCGCACCGGCAGCGCGCTGGGCATGCACATGGATCACCACCGGGTGCCCGGCATCGAGGTCTCCACCGGCTCGCTGGGCCATGGCCTGGGCACGGCGCTGGGCATGGCGTTGGGCATTCGCCTTCAGGGCCTGCCAGGCCGCACTTTCTGTCTGCTGAGCGATGGAGAATGCTACGAGGGCAGCACCTGGGAAGCGGCGCTGGCCGCTCCTGCGTTCCATGCTTCGCGGCTCTGCGCGATAATCGACCGCAACCGGCTGACCATGGACGGGTTCACCGAACGCGAGGTGCCGCTGGAGCCGCTGCAACAGAAGTGGGAAGCGTTCGGCTGGCGGGTGTGGCGCTGCGATGGGCATGATTTCCCCGCTCTCTGCGGCGCGCTGGACGAAATTGCCGAGATCGCCGAGACCACCGGCGCCGATCGAGGCGTCCCGGCGTTGCTCATCGCCGACACGGTCAAGGGCAAGGGGGTGGACTTCATGGAGGAGCAGCCGAAGTGGCATTACGGGGCCCTAGATTCGGCCATGCTGGCCCTAGCGCTGGCCTCGGTGCGCGCCGGGGCGTGACGGCCTGTTTCGAGTCGGGCTCAGCCCCTGGGCCGTACCTCGAACGCTCGTTAATCGCTCAACGTTCCGCATGGTTCACTGCCGAGGTGATGTTCAGCATATCCAAAAGAGTGTCGGCGGCCTCGACCGCGCCATGGGGCGACCACACAGGGTACTCTGCCCCGCGTGAGAGGCTCATTCCTTCTTCCCGGGCGCGTTCGAGGACCAGGAACTGCATCACGCTCAGCTTCTCTGCGTGATCCAGGTCTTGCAATGCAGGCAGCAACTCGGCGACAGACATGAAGATGACTTTAGCATGACGCACATTCGCTTGCCGTGCTCTGGGAGCATGCGAGACCCGCACCCCTCAGGGTGAAAGATCCAGCCCCTCGAACAGGTCGCCCACCTGGATCACCCCGCCCAGAACGGCGAGCGCCCCCCGCTTGCGCGTGGTGGCCTTCCACCCCCTGCTCCCCCGGTGATAGTGCTCCACCAGCCGACCGTCCGGGTCGATGAGAAGCACGTCTTGCAGACTCGCGATCTGTCGGTAGAGCATGAGCTTGGTCCCACGATCGTACTTCGCCGTCGAGGGGGAGAGCACTTCAAAGAGCAGTGAGGGGTTAAGCAGCACCATCTTGGCGGCGGCCTTGGCGTGGTGCTCCAGCTTGCCGCAAACCACGCCTCCGTCTGGATACGTGTAGAACCTCTTCCCTGCCACATGCACGCGCTGGTCGCTCGTAAAGACCCGGCAGGGTCCGCCGCGCAAAAGGGCGTGCAGGATGCCGATCGCGTTGCCGCACAGGAAGTTGTGCGAACTCTTGGCCCCGGCCATGGCGTACACGTGACCATCCAGGAACTCGTGCTTGGTGGGACTCTCGTCTTCGAAGGCCAGGTACTCCTCTTCAGTCCATTCGACCTGATGAGCATGGGCACGCTGGGGCATGTGTGGATCCTATCACCTGCGCCATCCGAGCAACACAATGCCAACGAAAACGACCCAAGACGAAGAGCACGCCTACTGGACCAGATCGCCGCAGTGGCGGCCGTCAACGGCTTTGCAGGTTTTTACTATCGGGCCCCCGACAGCCAGCAAATAAACTTGCAGGCGACACGAATAAACTTGCAGCAAGGGCAGGCCCAGCCTTATCGGGTCTTTCTGAAGAGTGGCGGCCGGGTCGATGGTGTCCGTGTCCGCTCAGGCCCGCGACGGGGATCAGCACGAGTTACCGTACCGTGGCTTAATCGTCTTCCTCCCCGGCGGAGGAGTTATTTCCCGCCGCTGCGGCAGCCTTGCGGGCAAGGTACTCCTCTAGGGATTCTTGTTCTTGCGCGACTTCGCCGAGAGCGATGTACAGATCCCGCGGGCAGGGAGGGCGCTTGGGCTTGAGGGCGGAGACGTGCGCGCTGAGGACCTGACTGGAGTAGAAGAAAGACTCGCCTTGTAGGCCGAGCGACCTCGCAAACCGACTGTTGGCTTCGATGGAGCACCGAGGCTTGAGGTCTCTCTTGACGCTGCTGCTATAGATTAGCTGTGCATAGTCTCCGACGACGCGAAGAACGACGGCGGTGCGCAGCTTCTCTTTCCACTCGACGTATACTACTTCGCGGACGACGGGGCGCCAGGGTTCAGTCATGAGTAGAGGATCTGTATACGGTAACGCTGGCCGCCTTGGCTTCAGCGATGCTTTGATGGAAGCGCGCCTCGGCTGCCTCTGCTTGGCGGGTAAGCTCGGCGATGTCCATCCGATCCGACGCGGGAACTAGATCTTCGGGAACCTCGGCGCCGGGCAGTGAGGCGAGGAAGCGCAGGTAGCTCTTCATGGTCTTCAGCCATCCTTCCAGGATGGCGAGCGACCGCCAGGGTGCGAGACGACGTTGCTGGATCTCCGGCTGTCTGAGGGAGATCACGTATACGTTGGACACAAGACCGTCGATAAGAGACCGGCCAATGGCTTGCGGCA
>JBBRLA010000632.1:0-5010 GCA_038231615.1 Polyangia bacterium
ACGCCTGTCGTATCTTGAACGATCGCAAGCTACAAAGAGAAGGGCGGCTTCTGCTTTACTCCATCGAGGAGCCCCCCACGGGCTGCCAGTTCAGTTGATCGGATCGATCTCCTCCCCTCTGGCCGAAGTCCCTGTCAGAAGGCGATCCTGGGCGGCTACCTTTTCCCCGAGGCCGTCACCCTGGTGGGCCAGGTCGCCGACGTCCTCGAACGCCACTCGGCCTATTTTCCCGAATTGAAGGTCGACCCGGCCGACATGCGCGATGGAGTGCGCCGCGCCTCGCGTTGGCTTTCGGTGCGGGCTTTCGGCGAACTCCTGGTCCGCGTGGCCGACGAGCAACACCTGGTCGAGCTGGCCGCCCAGGTCAAGCTGGCGCTCTCGATCGTCACCCATGTGCGCGCCGATTCCCAGCACCTCTTCCCCGTCCCCCATGCCATCGAGCGGGAAGAGGCCATGCACCTCGCCGAGTGGACCCTGGGCGCCCGTCAGCGACGCATCCACCCGGGAAAGGCCAGCCGCTGGCGGCTCCCTTCCCTCAGGCGCCGCGGTCGCTGACCCAACGGCCGTTGCCAACAGCTCTGGGGCGAGTCTGCCCGGCAGTACGGCGAGCTCTACGCCGGGCTGGGCTGGGTCTACTGAGTACCCTTCGGCGCCCCTTGTAGTGCTTGCACGTGCAGGGTGGCGCGGGCCCCGTTGCGAGTGCGCGGAAAGAGCTTGCCCCGGGCATCGGTACAACGCGACCCGGATGCCTGGTGCCGCGGGCCGATCTGGACCATGATTCACGCTTCCGCCGACCCCCACGAACTCTCAAGGAGGCCCATGAACCCGCGGACTTCAGAGTCTCGACGTGATCTTCGGCCCGTGCCGGGCTTAGACCTGAGCACGGTGGCGGACCACATCGTGGAGGCCCTGTCGCAGGTCGAGGCGGAGCTGCGTCTGGAGCAGTCGGTGCACGGGCTGGACGCCCTTTCCGAGGTGGCGCTGCATGAGCTTTTGACCGGGCGTCTTGCTACTCATTACCAGGTGGCCCGGGAGGTCTGTTATCCATCGAGCACCGGGGCCAAGCGGTCGCACCGGCAGCGCTGCGACCTGGTCCTTTCCAGCAAGGGCCAGCCCCTCTTGCCTGAGGGCCAGCTTGGACTGTCCTTCGGTGGCGATGGCGCGACGACGTCGTGGAGCCCGCCGGAGGAAGCGCTCTGGCTGGAGGTGAAGCGGGCCCACCAGTTCCGCGAAGGGGGCCTTTGGCACAGGGGCTACGGCGGGCAATTTCGGCAGGGGGTGGTGAAGGACCTGCGCAAGATGGCCGCCGAGGCGTCCATCCGCGAAGGGGGCCTTTTGCTGATCGCGTTCAATGAATCGGTGGAGGTGCTGACCAAAGACTTGCTGCTCTTCGAGAGTTTGCTGGAGCAGGCGGAGCTGCTCTGCGGCTTCCGGCAGGAGCGGCGAATCCCCATCCAGGAGCGCATCGGTCACACCCTGTGTACCGCGGTGCTCTGGCCGATGGTGGGGGCGGGGTGACCCGGAAGGCGCGGGTCCGCGGCGAGTCGTCACGGGCCGTCCTGGGACGGGACGCCACCGTCGCCTACGTCGCAGACTGCGCCCTCCGGCCGGGGCGGGACGCAGGCCGAAAACCAGTTCCTCAGCGTCTGAAAGTCAGGTTCCGTGAGCTGGGGCTGGCCGTTCGGCGGCATGTGCGGGAAGTTGCCGGGTTCGATAACCAGGGCCATGCGCTGCCAGCGACGCAGTCCAGTCATGCCGAAAGCCATCTGCGTATCTTCATATCGCACAAGGGGCCACGGAGCGCGGTTGCGGGGCGGCTGCTGGTGGCACGGCTGGCATTTTGACCGCAGCGCAGCAGCGACATCGCAGGGCAGATCTCCGGTGGCCGGGCCGGCGGCGCAGCCCGGTCCATCGGCGCCATCGGCGCCCCCCCCGCGGCTGCACCCGGCGAAGCCGAGCGCAGCCGCGAGCAGGACCCCATGGGCCGTCACATGCAAGTGACGGAGTTCCCTTTGCCGGCCGGGACCTTCTTGAGGTCACCCATGCAGTGGTCGGTGGGTACGGTGGACGCCTCCTGCGCGTGGTACAGGAGGCAGGCCACATGCGCGCCGTCCTGAATGCCGATGCTGAACTTGACGTCGTCGGGCGTGTTCGCGCAGGTCATCATGCAGTCGTCGAGGCTGTCGTAGACCTTGCTCGGGCCGGTGCAGTACATCTGAGCGATCTGGCAGTAGCCCTGGCAGTTGGATCCGCACACCCCGGCGCCGCCTGGTCCGGCGTGTGCGCAGTGGGTCATTGGGTCGGCCTTGGCGGCCATCGCGTGGTAGGTGCGGCAGCCCAGCGTATTGCCCGACTGATCGGCAGCTGTCCCGATGGGCAGGGCCTTGCACGAGTTCATGCAGGTGTCCATCGTGTTGTACTGCTGTAGTCCTCCCATGCCGGCGTCGTTGCCGGCGCCCATGCAGTTGGCGGTGATCGCCGCGCAGTAGCTGGCGCAGGTCGGCGTGGCCGCCATGTCCGCGTAGCCGTTGTTGCTGCCGCAGGCCCCGAGGATGGATCCGCCTGCAAGGCCAAGGAACAGGAATACAAAGATGCGCGTGTTCATCATGTGGCTTCTCTACTCTCTCCGTGGATGGTGTGTACGATTCGACTGTCTGCCCCATCATTCAATCAATGCGTCGTGGTCTGTCCCAGCGCTGCTTTGAGTCCCCGGGCCAGGTCTTCGGTGCGGCCCACGCCCCAGTAGTGCAGAAAGAGCACTCGCGGTGTTTCGCCTGTCATGTGCTGGTGAATCGCCACGATGTAGAGGCCCGCGCCGCGCAGCGTCTTTAGCACGGCCTGCAATTCGCTCTCCAGCATGGCGAAATCGCCATCCACCACGGCCTGGTCGTCGCTGCCCGCGAACGCCGCCCAGGTGTTGACGCCCATGGCATTGCCCATCTCGTGGTTGTGCATCTTGGTCTGTCTGCCGAAGACCAGTTTGTAGACGCCGTCTTGCAGGTCCCCCTTCTGGCCCAGCACCGCGTCGATCTTGCCGGGGGAAAGGGTGGTCTTCGCCGGGTCGATGTCCGCCTTGGGGACCTGGCCCTTGCCCCCGCTGGTCTCCTTGAGCTTGGCGAACACCTTGCCCACCGCGGTGGCCAGTTGCTCCTCGGGGCCCATGCCGCCGATGTGCATGAACATGACCCGGGGGGTCTCCCAGAAGAAGTGGTTGTGCAGCGCGGTCACCTCCAGATGATTGTCCAGCGCCACGCTCATCACCGGGTTCACCTGGTCTTCCAGGAGCACCAGGTCGCCCATGACGACCGTGTCCTGGCCGACGCGCTTGAACGCGGTCCAGGCGGTGAGGCCCAGGCCCGGGGTAAGCTTGACTCCGGCGGCGGTGACCGCGAGGTCCTTGCGCGGCAAGCTGACCTTGAAGACCCCCTCCTTGTCGTTGAGTTTGCCCTTCAGGCCGGTGAGTTGCTCGATCTTGTCGGTGTCGAGCCCGAGGGCGGTACCGGAAGCGTGGGCCGAGACGCTGACGAAAAGCAGCCCCAGGGCAAAGATGGCATGTCGCATGGTTGTTTTTCCTTCACCTCTGGCAGCGTCGACCCGCGCGGAGGGCTTGAACTTAGTCCGATTTATGCGGATTGTGCAAACGTATCAAGATAAAAGTTCCAATGTGCTATTGAAGACTCGGCGCGATGTGGATGTTTGGGGGAAGCTCATGGGCCAGGGCCCTCACTCTTGCGTGTGACGATTTTTTTCGGCTGGCCCTTGATCTTTGGCCCCGGGTGCCGAGATCTCCCCTTGACGGGCGCTGATGCGACTTGCCGCGGCGATCGGGTGGATCGGGTGAGGCGGGGGTCGCGGCCCGTTGAGCCGCGTAAGGCCCAGGCCATGCTCCTCGTCCGGGCGGTTGGCGTGGCGCAGCGCCTGCTGCAAAATGTCGTGCCTCCTCGCGGCGCGTCGGTTCCTGTCGGGTTCGCTTGAACGCGGCGTTGATTGCCTACCCTGTCGATTACCTGCCATAATGGCCTCATGGTGAAGCCCACTCCGCAAGTCGAGGAAATCCAGAATTTTGCCCAGGACAGCGTTGACGCAGCAGGGGAGCCCTTGCTGATCCTGGACCCCGCCTTGCGCGTCCGCTCCGCCGAGGTCCGGCGCGAAGAGGCCCTGCTCAAGACGGGGGCCTTGCAAAACGCGATTTTCAACAGCGCCAACTTTTCCAGTATCGCCACCGATGAAAAAGGCGTCATTCAATTGTTCAATGTCGGCGCCGAACGCATGCTCGGCTATGCGGCCGCCGAAGTATTGAACAAGATCACTCCCGCCGACATTTCCGATTCGCAGGAACTGATCGCCCGCGCCAAGACGTTGAGCGTCGAACTGGCGACCACCATCACGCCGGGCTTCGAGGCCTTGGTCTTCAAGGCCTCGCGCGGGATCGAAGACATTTATGAATTGACCTACATCCGCAAGGACGGCAGCCGCTTTCCGGCGGTGGTCTCGGTCACGGCGCTGCGCGACGATCACGACGCCATCATCGGTTATCTGCTCATCGGCACCGACAACACCGCGCGCAAGCGGGCGGAAGAGGCCCTGCTGAAGGCCGGGGCCTTGCAGGCCGCGATTTTCAACAGCGCCAACTTCTCCAGCATCGCCACCGATGAGAAGGGCGTCATCCAGATCTTCAACGTCGGCGCCGAGCGCATGCTCGGTTACGCCGCCGCCGACGTGATGAACAAGATCACCCCGGCCGACATCTCCGATCCACAGGAAGTGATCGCCCGCGCCGAGGCCCTGAGCCTGGAACTGGGGACCTTGATCACGCCGGGCTTCGAGGCCCTGGTCTTTAAAGCATCGCGCGGGATCGAGGACATCTATGAGCTGACCTACATTCGCAAGGATGGCAGCCGCTTTCCCGCCGTCGTGTCGGTCACTGCGCTGCGCGACGAGTGGGACGGAATCATCTGCTTTTTGCTGATCGGCACCGACAACAGTGCCCGCAAGCGGGCGGAAGAGGCC
>JBBRLA010000633.1:0-5007 GCA_038231615.1 Polyangia bacterium
CGCCGTCAGGCGGCAACGGCCGCAGGCCGCTTGCCCTGGACTGGACGAAGGCGCGGTGCTACCGCCGCGCCCGATGACTTCGCCGCCTCTTGTCCGGAAGACTCCAAAATTGCCCCGGTCATTCCACCCAAATTCGCCCACCTGAAACCCGGAAGAGCCGAAAGTATCCACGGGGGATTCAAGCGGGGGATGCGGGTGGACCGCCCGGACCAAGCGGTTGAGGATGGGGGGGCTGGGAAGCCATCAGTGGTGAGGACTCAGGCTTGGAGGGCGTCGGCGAACGAGCCGAGATTCGCGCCGCCCTCACCGCCTTCATGAAGGGCCGGTCAGTTCCGGACCGGAGAATCCTCAAGCTGATGATGGAGGGGAAGGACGAGGAGTCGATCACGGAGAAGACCGGATGCGCCCTGAAGAAGATCGCCGCGGTCCGGGCGGACCTGGCAGCCTTCCTCAGCGCCCAGGCATCGACCATGAAGGGGACGATGAAGACCTGACCGCGGTGGAGATCGAGGAGGAGATGGGGATTCCGACGAAGACCCATTACAAGGGGTTGGACGCCCAGACCCTCCTGCGCTCCCTGAAGGCGGACATCCCGGACAAGGTGGTGTGCCGGGGGACAAAGGTGGACGGGGGATGGCGGTCCGGCGGAGCGATGCCCTGGCCTTCAAGCGGGAGGCGGAAGCGAGACGGGAAGAGAAGACTCGGAATGCCCTACAGAGATCAGCACGCTAGATGCGAAACTCCGCCTGGACATTCCTGGAAAGGGGCTAGACCAGTGCGACTGCTCCCGCTTTGGCCAGCATGGCGACTGCTGGTGCGGCAGGCGGAAAAAAGAACGCCAAAGCTGCGGCCCCAGCGCCGACAATCAGGACCATCCCGATGGACCATTTGGGCGGTCCCTTCATCTGAACACCCTCGGCAGCGAACCGGACCTTCCCACAGCGCACTCGGACCTTCTTGATGTTCATGTCCCCTCCTCGGTGTTTGTGACGTACTAGTAGTGCACCCACTGGGTGCAGTTGAATTGACAGAGCCAGTTTCGTGCCAACCGCGACCAGACAGTCAGTTCTAGAGATAAAGTTGAGTGGAATCGACCAGGAGGAGTATCCAGAGCTTCTGGAGCTATGGAAGACTTCCACGAAAATCTTGCGTAGGCCGCCGGACAAGGCGAAATAGTTTCGCGATTTGTATGACGCCCATCCCCGCCCCGCCCGCGCTGAGCACCCCGCCCTCGGCCCCTGACCTTCCCTGAGCATTCGCCCCCATCCCACCGTCGGCTATGCCCAGGAGTGATCCACCATCTCCCTGGGGATGATCACGCGCGTTCACGTCAACTAGGTTGTCATTCGTCGGAACCACAAGACGGGGAAGCGGGAACCTCCTCTGAGCGTCAAGCGGGGAAAGAAGACGGAGAGGGCCCACGAGATCGAAATCCGTGGGCCCTTGCCCAGCGTCACCCAGTCGGCAATGCCGCCTTTGGTCACATGGAACTGGCCCCAGGAGTTCTTCAGGTAGTAGCCCGCCACGGTGCGGCCCGCGTTGGCGCCGGTGGCGGAAGGTGTCAACAAGTTTGAGACAGCCGATCAGCGATATTTATGAGGGAAGCGGCGGCTTGGTAGTCGGCGTCGCTTCTGGGGTCGTCGAGCTGCCTCCCACGCGCGTTCACATCAATCTGCCAGACCTTTGACGCCCAGGCCGGCAGCGTCCGCGAAACCTACCTCAAGAAGTAAGCCCAGTTGCCTCGAGCGCCATCGGGCGCTACCTTCCAGTCCCATGAACCCCATCATCAACCTGGACCAGGTCGTCTTCGAGCGTTTCTCCCATGGCGACACATTCGAGACCCTGGACAGCCCGATCGGTCCGACGATCGGCGCGCAAAAGCTTGGGTGCTCCTTGAACGTGGTCCCGCCGGGAAAGCGGGCGTACCCCTTTCACTGCCATCACGTGAACGAGGAGATGTTCGTGATCCTCGATGGGCGCGGCATCGTGCGCATCGGCGATCGCGAGTACCCGATCCGCAAGGGCGATGTGATCGCCGCGCCCGCGGGCGGCCGCGACACCGCCCACCAGATCATCAACACCTCCGACCAGGACCTTCGCTACCTGAGCATGAGCACCATGCTTCCCACCGAGGTGGTGGAGTATCCCGATTCCGGCAAGGTCATGGTCTGCGTGGGCAGCGCCCCGGGAGAGGACCCGGGGAAGCGCAGCTTCAACTACCGGGGACGGCTCGGGCCGCCCCTCGATTACTGGGAGGGGGAGTGACCCCATGGCTGATCGTTGAGGAGGCCTACTTCTTCCAGATCGACCGCGCCGCCATCAGCCGCGGGACGATCTCCCGCCGCGCATGCACCAAAAGGAGCAGCGCCTCCAGGCGCTCCCCCATCCCCAGGTCAATTGGCAGCTCGTTCAAGAGCGCCACCAGATGTTGCCCGCGCCCCGGCAAAAGCTCCCCGATGAGGCACGCCACCTTGCTCAACGCCGCCCGCGCCCGCTGCTCCGACGCGCTGCGCTCCGTCTCGGCGGTGCACAGGCCCTGCCACAGGGCGGCGATCTCCCGGCTGGCCCGCAGGTACTCTGCCGGACGGGAAAGGCCCCGCACCCGCGCCTCCACGGTGGCCAGCCGCTGTGCCAGCACCGCCGCGTCAGCCAGAAGAGCGGTGCGCCCAAGCGCCCGACGCAGCGCCTCGATCTTGCCGGAGAGCGACCGCTCCAGCTTCCCGAACGACGACGCTGCCCGGGCCCGCGCCGCCGCCGGGTCGATCGAATGGGTCCGATCCGGCGGCCCAGGCATTCCGTTCAGGCCGGGCGCCGCGCCGCTCATCGGGTGGACACTGACTTGATCGGCACCAGCAGCACCTCGATGCGGCGGTTCTGCCGACGGCCGTCTTCGGTGTTGTTGTCGCGGCGGGGGTGGTAGGGACCGAAGCCCCCCACCACCAGCCGCTGCGGGGCAAAGCCGGACTGGATCAGCACCTTGGCCACGGCCTCGGCCCGTGCCGTCGAGAGCGCCCAGTTCGAGGGAAAACGCGGGGTGGCGATGGGCACGTTGTCGGTGTGGCCGCCCACCAGCACCGCCTGGTCCGGCTCGGCCTGGAGGAGCGGCGAAAGCGCCCGCCCGACTTTCTCCAGGGTCTGTACCCCATCGGGACGCAACTGGTCCGAACCCGAGTCGAAGAGCACCTCGCCCTGGAGGATCACCTTGCCGTCCTCGACCTGGATGATGCCCCCCGCAGCCAGGGCCTCCAGCCGGCGCTTCAGCGCGTCCTTCTCGGCCTTCAGGCGTAAAAGTTCCGTCTCGGCGGCGTAGAATCGCTGCAACGCGTCGGCCTGGCGCACTGCGCCCACCAGAAAGACCAAAACGAAGGCCGCCAGCATCAGGGCCAGGGCGTCCACCATCGGGGGCCACACGTTGACCGCGAAGCCGGGGCGCCTGTGCCCGGGGCCCCGGCGCAGGCCCGAAGGCTGGGATTGATACGGGGGTTCGAGGCCGATGTACATGGAGCGTCCATCAAGGTACACCGCCGCCCGGCCTTTTGGTATCTTCCCGCCATGAGAAAAGCTGCCTGGCCTTGCGTTGCCTGCCTGTGCGCATTCGCGGTCGCGATCATGACCTCCTGTTCGACGAACCGGGACGGCACAAACCCGCAAAACTCCGCCGACGGGTCGGTGGCGCCGCCGAAGGGCGACGGCGGGGGGAGCCCCTCGCGCACGGCGCGGCTGACCGGGAAGGTGGTGGCCCCCGAGGGAACGATCCCCATCTCCGGCGCGCTGGTGTATCTGGCTTCATCGACCCCGGGGGCGATCCCCGACGGCGTCTTCTGCGACAAGTGCGTGCACCTGCAAGCCGACACGCCTTTCACCAGGACCCAGCCCGATGGCACCTTCGACCTTGCCGCTGGCGTCGGCGACGGCTTCCTGGTGGTGCAAAAGGGGGCCTTCCGCCGGGTCCGCCCAATCACCGTCAAGACCGGCGCGCAGGCCATCCCCCTTTTGCTTACGACCCTGCCGGCGATCACCGACAAGGCGAACGGCGACGACATCCCCAAGATCGCCGTGGTGCTGGGCGCCTGGGACCCCATCGAGCTGGTGCTGGCGCGGATGGGCCTGAAAGCCACCATCACCAAGGACCTGTTCGGCAAGGCGCAGGTCCTCGGGAAGGACGCGCCGGCCTTCGCCATCTACGGCATCCACGGCCTGGGCGAGAAGAGCCCCTACCCGCCCGCGGTCACCCTGCTGACCGACCCCAGGGAGATCAGCCAGTACCACATCGTCTTTCTGCCCTGCTCGGGTTCGTCCAACTTCGATGGCGGAAATCCCAACGACCCGGTGTGCGGCGGGGTCTTCGACACGGACGCCAAGGTGAAGACCACCCTCGACGGCTTCGTCAAGCAGGGGGGGCGGCTGTATGTGTCGGACTGGTCCTATGAGTACGTGCGCCAGGTCTTCCCCGGCTTCGTCTCGTGGCAGGGCGAGTCCCCGACCCTCGGCAGTGCCTGCATGAGCGGCGGCGGGGAGCAGTCGGTGTCGGCGGACGACCCGGGGCTAGATGCCTGGCTGGCGGCGCAGGGCAAGAAGCTGTCCACGGTGAAGGACGCCTGGACCGATCTTTCCAGCGTGAACCCGAAGATGGACCAGGACCCGGATGGCAAGGCGGTGACCGTCACCCCAAAAGTGTGGGTCGAGGCCGCCGGGCGGCCGGCGACGACCAGCTTTCAGCATGCCTGCGGCAGGGTGCTCTATTCGACCTACCACACCCAGCCCACCAGCGAGACCAACACCGCCCTGGAACCCCAGGCGCTGGCGCTGCTGTATCTGATCCTGGAGGTCAGCGTGTGCATCGACGAGGTGCTGGGGTAGAGCGGCTCACGGCGGGCACCTGGGCTGGGGCGGCTTGGCGCCGCACAGGTGCAGGCCCTGGACCGCCGGGGGGGTGCAGGCGACCTCGATGGCGGCGAAATACTCCGGCCGCGCCTCGGCGCAATTGTTGAGGGTGCGGTACCCATC
>JBBRLA010000634.1:0-4969 GCA_038231615.1 Polyangia bacterium
CGGCGGGGATCATTCACCGCGACATCAAGCCGGCCAACGTCATGGTGGCCACCGGGCCGCGGGCGATCCTCATGGACTTCGGCCTGGCCAAGTCCACTGATTCCCGGGGTTCAGGCACGCACATCATCGGCACCCCCGACTACCTGGCCCCGGAGCAGATCCGCCACCGCCCGCGCACCCCCGAAGAGGCCCGCCGCTGCGACGTGTACTCCCTGGGGATGACGATCTACGAGCTGATGGCCGGCAAGTTGCCCTTCCCCAGCGGCGAGGTGGCCGACGTGCTGCGCAAGCACCTGGACGAGGACCCGGCGCCGCCCTCGACCTTCCGCCCGGACCTGCCCGCGGTCTTCGACGTGGTGATTCTCAAGGCCGTGGCCCGCGACCCGAACAAGCGGCACCAGACCTGTGACGAGCTGATGGCGGCGCTCCTGGCGGCGCACCGGCGCACCCTGCGCCGCGAACCGACCCGGGTGCTGGTCGCCGACGAGAACCCGGAGATCGTGCGGCAGCTCCGGCTGTGCGTCGAGAGCGCCATCCCGGACGCCGAGGTGATCACGGCCAGCGATGGCGAACAGGTCATGGCCGAGGTGCACCGGCCAGCCGGTCCAGGCGGCGAGCGGATGCCGCTGGCGCTCCTCATCATGGACCTGTCCCTGCCCAAAATGAACGGCGTCGAGATCTGCGCCACTCTACGGGGCGACGAAGCGACCGCGGAGCTGCCGGTGGTGGTGATGTCGTCGCGCAGCTCCCGGGGGGACCGCACCCTGCTGCGCCAGCTCGGGGTGCGAGCGGTGATCCAGAAGCCGATGGAGCCCGATGGCATCAGCTCGATCGTGCGGGCGGTCATCAGCGAACGACCGGAATAACCGGCGGGCCCTGGCGCCGTTCCTGGGGTACTGGCCCTGAAGGGATCGACCGGCATGCATTTGTCCTACATGTAGTTCTGTGTAATCCTGAGCGAACCCCTTTTCGGAGAGGATCGCCATGCCTGGCCCCAGTTGCGCTTGTCGTCTTGGATTCACTTTGCCCCTCTTTTTGGGCCTGGGCCTGCTTCTCGCGTCTGTCCAGCTTTCCGGCTGTGCAGCGGAACTGTGTCAGGTGTCGACCCGGTCCGTCGCGGGATTGCCGCCGCCCCCCCCCCCGTCCGCGGAGGACAACGACGACGTGCCCACCCTGATGGTTCCCGTGGCCGGGGTCGACCCCGACGGAGTGCCCGACACCTTCTTCTCCACCCGCTCCGGCGGCAGGGTCCACCAGGCCAGCGACATCCTGGCCCCCCGCGGCACCCCGGTGGTCTCTGCCGAGGAGGGCACGGTGCGCCGGGTGGGCCAGAACCGCCTGGGCGGCAACATGATCTACGTGACTGATCCGAGCGAGCGCTTCGTCTTCTACTACGCCCACCTCGACCGCTACGCCGTCGGCCTTTTTGCCGGGCAGCGGGTCCACCGCGGGCAGGTGCTGGGCTACGTCGGGACCACCGGCAACGCGCCGCCCGGTTCCCCGCACCTGCACTTCCAGTTGATGCGCCGCCGACCGGACGGCTCGCTCTATGGAGGCCCCCCGATCGACGCCCGCCCCTACCTGCTGCTGCCGGGCCGGGTGCTCTTCGAGGATGCACCGGAAGGCGTACCCCATCCCCCACAACGGGTGGCCTGGGTCCAGGTCGAGTCTCCTTGAGCCTGGATCGCGCGATGCGTCTCTGGTTAGGGCTCCACGTGGAGCTGCTCGCCGTCCTTGACCTCGACCTCTCTCCCGTTGACCACGTAGGATCCCGCGGGCAACCGGAGCTTCCGCGGGGCCTCGAACCTGCGCCCGTTGATGGTCAAGCTACCGTGGCCGGAGAGGACCAACTCGCCGCGCCCCAGTTCGCCCCGTGCCTGCCGCAAAAGGGCCGAAAGCCCCTCATCTTCGGGGGAGAGCCCCTGCGCCTGCAAAAGTACCTCTTGCGCCTTCTTCATCCGCCCCTCGACAATCATGCGCTGCGCCCGCTCGACCAAGGCGCGGACTTCGCGGGAACGCTCCCTTGGAGTCGCATGCGGCGGCGGTTTCGGCGCAACGGGCGGCGGCGGCGCGACCAGGTGGGGCGGGGCGATGTTCGGGGCCGGCGCCTGTGTCACGGCGGAGGGAGCGGTCGAAGGACGTCCTTCCTGACCCTCCTGCCTGACCGCGCCAAAGCGCCCCGCCCCGGCCTGCCCGGTCTGATCAGTGATCCCGGGCGCAAGCGCACCCTGGCGAAGCCGCGGGAGGGCCATCCGCACCGCCCAGATTGCCAGAAATGCCGCACCGCCGCCGATCAGGCCGACCCAGAAGGCGCGTCCCCACGGAGATCGCTTCGGAGGCCCCCGGCGGGCGTCCCCTCCGGCCCGTACTCCCTCCTTTACCGGGCCAGCGGGCGTGAAGACCGGGCGCACCGACGCCGCCGAGGGCACATTTGCTGCGGCCTCCGCTTCGGACATCGCCAGGATCTCGGCGTAGCTCGGCGAGAGATGAATCTCCACCGAAGGTTCCATCGGGCGGCGCACCGCGGGCTCTTCCCGGGCCGCCGGCTTCCCCATTGGACGCGAGGGCCGCCGGGAATCGTCCCACAGGGACGGGATAGGGATGGCCCCGGTCACGTCGAAGCTCCCGCGGCCGGTCTCCTTCTCCACGATGATCGGCGCTTCGGCGGGGGCCTCGTCCCCGAAAAGGGGCCGCAGCCGGATGCGGAACACCCCATCCTTCCAGTACGCCAAAAGCGAGAGCGCCTGCAGTGCCATCACCGGCTGCTCGTCCACCGTCGCCGACTCCGCCTTGCCGTAGGTGAAGCGCACCAGCGCCGCCCCTCCCGCTGCGCGCATTAGCAGCACGTCGGCGCTCAAGCGGTGATCGGCGCACAGTTCGGAGATCTGCTGCACCTTCCCCGGAGCCAGCGCCCCGGAGGTCTCGATGCCGTCCCGCAGCGTCCCATCGAAGTCGGGGATGCGCTGGGTGACCAGGAATTCGCCGTGCTCCCAGAGCAGGAGTTGCTGGGTATCCTGCCCGGCCTGTTCTACAGGCTGCCCTCCGAAGAAGACCAGTTCCGTGCTGCGTCCTGTGTCGCTCAGTTCCATGCGGCCGGTCAGGCGCAGCCGCTGACAGCGCTCGTACACAGAACGAATATCAGTCTGTTCTAGCGACCCAGACCAGATGAATTCGTCGCGCAGCGCGAAACGCCGCGGTGAATCGTTGCCGGTGCTCACAGGTTGCGACATGGACCGCGCCGTCCCACATGAAGTTACTTGGGTGGACCTCGGGAGTCAATCACGGTCTCGGCATCCGCGCCCACGCATTTTGTCGTTTGAAGCGGTTGTCGCCGCTGGCGGCAGGTGCTACCACATGCAACATGAGCGCAAACCATCTGGCTACCATCATCCTGGCAGCGGGCCTTGGGACCCGAATGAAGTCTGACACCGCCAAGGTCCTGCACCGCGTTTGCGGGCGGCCCATGGTCGAATACCCGGTCGCTCTGTCGCACCAGCTTGGCGCGGAGCGGACCATCCTGGTCCTCGGCCACCAGGCCGATCGCGTGCAGGCGACGATAAAGGGGCGCTTCGGGCCCCAGGCGGCCGACGTCGCCATTCAGGCGGAGCAGAAGGGTACCGGCCACGCGGTACAACAGGCCATGCCGCTCCTTGGCGGCTTCTCCGGCAAGGTCCTCATCCTCTACGGCGACACCCCCTTGCTTGCCGCAGAGCGCATCCAGTCCCTGATCGACGCGGCGCAGGGGCGGCTGCTTTCCCTGATCTCCATGCGTCCCGACTCCCCTTCGGGCTATGGGCGCCTGTTCCGCGGCGGGGGCGGCCCAGGCACGGGCGGCGCGCTGCAGCGGATCATCGAGGATCGCGACTGCACCGATGAGCAGCGCCGCATCGCCGAGGTCAATGCCGGCTTCTACGTCATCGAGGCGGGCTTCCTGCGCGAGGCCCTTTCCGGCCTGCGCGCCGACAACGCCCAGGGCGAAATCTACCTGACCGACGTGGTAGCCCTGGCGGCGGCGCGGAGCGAGGGGGCGGTGGCCGTCATAGAAGCCCCCTTCGACGAGGTCCAGGGCGTCAACGACCGGGTCGACCTGGCGCGGGCCGACGGCATCATGCGTCGGCGCATCAACCAGGAACACATGCGCGCCGGGGTCACCTTCCTCGACCCCGAGACCACCTACGTCGAACCCGGCATCGTCATCGGCCGCGACTCGGAGCTTTCTCCCGGGGTAGTCCTGCGCGGCAAGACGACGATTGGCGCCCGCTGCCACATCGAGGCCGGCTGCGTCCTCACCGACGTCACCATGGCCGATGACTGCCACTTGAAGCCCTACACCGTGGCGACGGAAAGCCAGATCGGCGTCTCGGCACAGCTGGGTCCCTTCTCCCACCTGCGCCCCGGCACCGAGCTGGCACGCGAGGTGCACATCGGCAATTTCGTCGAGCTGAAGAAGACCCGGGTGGGGCGCGGCTCCAAGGCCAACCATTTGGCCTACCTGGGCGACGCCGACATCGGCGAGAAGGTCAACGTCGGGTGCGGCACGATCACCTGCAACTACGACGGCTACGCCAAGTACAAGACCATCATCGAGGACGGGGCTTTCATCGGATCGGACACCCAGTTGGTGGCGCCGGTCAACGTGGGCAAGGGGGCGGTGATCGCCGCTGGCACCACGGTGATAAAGGACGTGCCCGCGGGGGCCTTGGCGCTCAGCCGGTCACCCCAGGTGCACCGTGAGGGGTACGCTGAGAAGAAGCGCGAGCGCATGCAGGCCCTGGGCAAGGACAAGAAAAAATAGGTCGGCGGAGTCAGGGATTGCGCGGCTGCGTCTGCTGAAGGCTGAGCTGGTTCTCGAACGCGTTGTCTAGCTAGTGGTGCGCTGCCGAAGTGCTGAATCACTGAGCGGATGATCCCGTGTCTGGGCTCTGGGCGGTGACGGCGATAAGCCACAGGTGCAGCAGGGGACCTGCCA
>JBBRLA010000635.1:0-4964 GCA_038231615.1 Polyangia bacterium
ACGCTCCTCCTGGAAGGGGCGCAGGCCCGGCTTTTGCGCCTGCCCTTCGATTTGTCTCTGCGCGGCAGCCTGCGCCGCGGGCACATCGAGGGCGCCGCCGATATCGGCCTCAGCCTGGCACTGCTCCTGCTCCAGGGAGTGGACCTGCGCAATGCCGGCCCGGCGCTGCGACTGGACCCCGGCCTGCGCCTTTCGGCCCTGCTCCGCGTCTGGGTTTGGTCCAAAGTGGCGCCCTTCGTCGCCCTCCAGGCCGTCGTCTCTCCGCGGCCCTACGATCTCAAGGTGGACCCCCTGGGCATCGTCGGTCACACGCCAGTCCTGTGGCTTGAAGCCGCCCTCGGCCTGGCCCTCCGCCTCCACTGAGGCATGCTTCCGACCGAGGCCAAGCGACGGGTCCAGGGTCAGTCGTCGTTGAAGACCAGGCTGACGTCTTGGGTGGACAGAGCGCGATCAAACCAGCGGCGCAGGCGCTGCGCATCCGAGCAGGAGAAAATCTCTTTCCCCTGGACTTCGGTGGGCGTCATGCCCCGCGTCTGCAAGAGGTTCAGCAAGCTCTCGCGCAGCACCACCAAAAACTCCTCGGCGCGGCTCTGCTCGGCCTCGGCCCGGGCCTGCTCTTGCTCGGCGACCTCCTCCAGCTCGGCGATGATTTCGCTTTTGGAGGGCACGAGCAGCAGACCTTGAAAGAAGCGCAGCCTGCCGCGCCGGATGGCCAGTTCCAAGCCGAGCTTTTCGGAGGGGTAGCGTCCGGAGCGCCGGGCAATGGGAACGTACTTTGGGTACTCTGGTGACAGGCGATACCCGGTCAGGCTCTGCCGTCCGATGTCATAGATAAAGTATTCAGGCACCCCCAGCGCAGCGTAGGACTTGACGTTATCGACAAAATCTTTTTTCCACTTGCCCTTGTAGAAGATCTCGATGATGACGTCGATGCCGCGTCCCTCGCGGCTGACCATCCAGCAGTCGCGCTTGTGGGGCGAGACGCCGACCACGACGATGAGGTCGGGCGTAAACCCCTTTTGCCCCGGGTACAGCACCAGGCGCTCGGCGCCGACGTAGACCTGCTGCCCGGAGCGCTCGAAGTGCCGGCGCAGGGTGTCGCGCGCCTCCTCCTTGGCATCGTAGTGATCTTCGCTCTCGGCCATCGCCTCGGTCTGATCCAGCTCTTCCTGGGTATCGGAACTGAACAGTTCGTCGATGACGCGGTCTTGCTCGGCCTGGGTCATGGCATCCCACTCGGCCTGGGTCGGGGCGCGCGGGGCCTCTGCGGGAATGGGGTCCTGGTGTCGTGTGGGGAGCATGGGTAGATCCTACCATGGTGTGCTCTGTTCGGCAGCACTGCTGCGGCGCACTTTCAAGATCGACGTGCTCACCTGGCGCCGCACCTGATCTACTGCCTTGGTCATTTGCGCTACCACGTGATAGCGGTCGAACACCAGCTTCATATCCGCCCGGGGCAACACCTCGCGCAGAAGCGCGATGTAGGACTGGCACATGTCCAACGCCACGACTTCGATCTGGGCCATCTGATTGGGCGTATAGGAGCCCAGGCAATCCAGCAGCGCCGCCTTGCTTCGCCCCGGACTCATCTCCACCACGTGGCTGGTTTCGATGTCGTAGATCAAGGTGGCGTAGCTCTGGCCCGCCCCAATCGCCTTCTCGTCCACTCCCATTTGGCGTGGGGGCTGATTGGGCCGACGAGCCAGGCCCCGGCCCACCGCCCGATCCATGATGTGTTGGGCTTCGTCCCAGCTTAGCCCTAACAGGCGCGCCCCTGCGCTGACCGACGTCTCCTGAAGCATGTCGATCGCCATTCTTCTAGCCGGAAGGAGAAGCGTCAGATCGATGAGCACCTCTACAAGGAGAGGCACCTGGTCGAGAACTTCTTCTGCAAGATCAAACGATACCGTCGGGTTGCCACACGCTACGACAAGACCGCGATCAACTTCCTCGGCTTTGTCCTTTTCGCGTCAATCCGAGTATGGCTCGCATGAGTTTGAGGACAGGCCCTAGAGCACCTGCAAGTCGACCGCAACCACTCAGTGGCCTGTGGCAAGGGCCGTTAGCTCGCCGTGGGCGTCGAGGCGTACCTGGAGAACAGAGAACGGTGGGCCTTGCTTATCACCGTCATCAACATGAAGAGAAGACCATAAAAACCCTATCCTGCGAGTGCGGGGGTATGCTCCGCCCGGTCAAACTCAAGAACGTGGACCTTCAGCCGTATTGCCCTCTCTTCTCACCGGTCACATCGCTCGTTTTCTTTGATCCACACTCAATGCGAGTCTGGTTAGAACCGATACCCCACCGAGAACAACGCCAGCGCCAGCCGGCGATCGGCCCCGGCCACCGGGATGGCCGCCGAGAGGTCCGCCGAGAGCCCCCGGTACAGGCGGAAGCGCAGCGCCAGGGCTGGCGCCAGCACGTCCAGGTCGGCCACCGAATTGAAGTGCGCCTGCACATCCACCGCCAGCGCGAACCACGTCGCCGGGGCGTAGGTCACCCCGGCAGAAAGCCCGATCCCCACCCGCACCTGGGGCGGCGCCGACGAGATCCCTCCCGACAGATCCAGCCCGAAGTAGCCATGCACCGCCAGCACCATCAGAGGACGAAAATCCCCCGCTGCGCCAACCTCGCCGCCGACCGTCCGCACATGAGGAGTGCTGGCAGTGGGCAACATCACCCGAACATAAGGTGAGACGGTGACATCCCGATATTTCAGCGCCACCAGCAAACCCCCCAGGGTCAGTTGGCCAAACTGAGTGGCCGTACCCTTCAGGGTGGCATTCTGCACATACTGAAAATGCACCGGCGTGAGCGTGCCGAAGATCTCCCCCTTCCCCCCGAACGAATAGCTCCCCGAGATCAGCGCGTCGGCAGCGATTGCCCCGTAAAACTGCGACGTGGCGATGATGGCGCCCCCCCGTCCGCCGATGCGCACCTCGCTATATGGGCAGGCCCGCCGGCCCGTGCCCAGGTCGGCCTCGAAGAAGCCGACCCCCACCGGGTCCTCCGAAAGCCCCGGGTGACGTTGCCTGCCGCACCCCGCCGCCGCTTCTGCGCTGCCCAGCGTGGTCTCCCGCACGTTGGGCACGTTGACTGCCGGGGCCGGGGGCGTAACCGGCTTCGGAGCGGCCTGCGCCCCCTGGTTCCACTCCTCGGGCGGCGGCTGCGGCTCGGGCGCCACGTCCTGCGCCTGCGCCCGTTGCCCCGTACACAAGATCACGAAGCCGACCAGCAACCATCCCCATTTTCGCCCATCACCGACCTGCGGCAAGCTCCGTAAGCAACGTCGCCCATCGCCGACCCGCGGCAAGCTCCATAAGCCACGTCGTGCGGCGATGCGGCGGTCCATCAGCGGCCTCCTTTCGGGGCCGTGAACTTCCCATCCCCGTCAAGGTCCAGCACGAACGGGTTGGTAAAGGACATGGGGTACGAAGCGGTGACCACCTGCGCGAAGTGGTAGCGCGGGTCGGTCTCGTCCTGCGGCGGGTTGGGGTCCTTCAGCGGCCCGTAGGTCTTCCCCGGCGCGATGTCGCTTGCGTCCACCCGGCCGTCGCCGTTGTTGTCGCCCGTGTCCGGGATGCCGTCAGGCGCCCCGTCGGGCCCGCCGCCCAGGTCCGCCGAAAGCGGCAGCACCGCGCCCGCCTCCACCACCAGCCACGCATCGCCGCTTGCCGGCAGCACCTCCGACAGCGCCACGTCCCCCAAATAGCGCATGGTCCCTCCGGTCCCGAAGGGGTCCTGCGGATGGGTCAATCCCGTGCCCGAGATCGTCTTGGCTACCTTGCCGTTCACCACGATGCGGATTTCTTCCACCGGGACCCACGGCGCCGCGGCCACCTGAAGGTGAAGGTTGCCGCCCTTTTTCGGCTTGATCAGGGCCAGCCCGAAGCCGACCTCGTCCCCGTTGTCCTGATCCAATGTGGCGAGGATCACCGGCCCGTTGGTGCCGAAGCTCTTGCCATCGCGCAGGGCCTGATTGAAGCGGGTCAGATCGAAGGCCGGTCCGGCCCGGGTCCCGGCATAGACCACATTGCGCGGCGAGCCCACCGTGTCGTCCGTCAGCCCATGGGAGTCGCTGTTGGCGGTGCCCGTCTTGAGCTGCCCATTGTTCATCCCCCAAAACCAGAACTGCCGGTACGCCAGGAGCTGCTCATTGCGCCCGCCGTTCATGACCTCCTGGGTCTGGTGATCGTTGTTGTGGTGGCCGCCCCCGGGCTGCCTCACGTAGAGCCCGTTGGCGGTCCCATCGTCGTGATCCGGCAGGTCGTGCAGGGCATTGATGCCGATGGCCCTGGGGAAACCCAGGTCGCGGCCGAACTGCGGGTCAGCCCACGGGTGGTTAAGCTGGGCGATCGAGATCGCCGGGTCGCTGTAGAGCGGGTCCACACGGTCGAAAAGCTGCCCCGGTTCCAGGTATTCATCGAAGGGGGCGCCTTCCCGCGGCGTGCCGGGCTGGTAGCGGATGGGCCAGAAGTTGTAGTGCCCGATGACCAGCGGATAGATGTTGTCCGGGGCGTAAAGGAAGGGAATGTGGCCGGTGGTCTCGACCCCGACGATGGTGCTCAGCCGCTGCTGAAGGCCGAGCTTCATCACCATGTCGCCATAGTCGTGGGCCACGTCGTGGTCGGTGGCCACGATGACGTCCACCCCGGCGGCGGCGAAGGAGAGCACCCGGTCCAGCTCGGGGATCGAGCTGTCGAAGCTGGCCGCGCCGTGGACGTGGAGGTCGGCCGAGACCGCGCCCGGCGGCATCAGCATAAGGGGCGTCAGGGCGAAGTCGAGGGTGGTGTCCCCCGGCCCCAGGTAAAGGGTCTGCCGCTGGAGGGTATAGAAAGGCCCGTGATAGGCGTAGAAGAAGTAGTTGCCTTGCGGGATCTCCACCGGGCCGCCCATGTCCTTGGCCGGGACCAGGAAGCGGTTGCAGGCGGGGGATTGCCCCGGCGGTGGTCCCAGCCATGGAG
>JBBRLA010000636.1:0-4939 GCA_038231615.1 Polyangia bacterium
CTTGCGGGCACGAAAGACAACATAGCAGGGCCTCCGGGAGCCTGCAAACGAGCAGCATGTGCAAGGCCGCGCTCCCAGAAGAGGCCCGCTTCTGCGCCGGCTGTGGCAGCCGCGTGCACCGATCCGCATAGGAGCTATCGGGTCATACCCGCCTTTCAGCCTGGCCCGCGAGCCGCGATTCGCGATTCGCGGCGGAGCACGGCCCCATCACGACGGGCCGTTCCCCCGAAGCAGGTAGGGCCCGATCAAGCTGATCAAGCCGTCATGTTTGCCAGGGTCCATAGGCCCGGCGCGATGCCTGAGAACTGCGACCTGCGCCCTGAGGTTGTGCAGCGCACCGGCGCATGGTAGACCCAGGCAAGCAGCCAGCCCGCAACGGCAAATCCGGAGGTTTGCGCCGTGAACCAGTTGTCCTTGTCGAGCATCGACGAAGTCGCCAACGAGCTGTCCCTGACCCCCGGAACCTACATCCCCTATGGCGAGGGCGTCGCCAAGCTGCGTCCCGGGGTGGCCTTCGTCCCGGCCGGCACCCCGCTGCCGGGCAAGCTGGTGCTGGTGTCGGCGCTGACCCCGACCCCCGCGGGCGAGGGCAAGACCACCGTGTCCATCGGCCTGTGCGACGGCCTGCGAAGGCGCGGGGTCTACGCCGCCTGTGCCCTGCGGCAGCCGTCCCTGGGCCCCACTCTGGGCAGCAAGGGCGGCGGCGCGGGTGGAGGGCAGGCCCGCCTGGAACCCTTCGCCCGGGTGAACCTGGGCCTGACCGGCGACATCCACGCCATCACCACTGCCCACAACCTGCTGGTCTCCCTGTGCGACAATGTGCTGCACTTCGCCCTGAAGCGACATGACCGGCCCACCCGGCTCGATTCGCGGCGGGTGGAGCTTTCGCGGGTGATCGATCTGGACGATCGGGCCCTGCGCCGGGTCATCACCGGCCTGGGCGGGCACGTGGACGGCGTGCCCCGGGAGGGGCGCTTCGACATCACCGCCGCCAGCGAGGTGATGGCCATCCTGTGCCTTTCCCGGGACTACGGCGACCTGAAGCAGCGTTTGGGCAAAATACTGGTGGGCAGCGCCGCCGATGGCAGCCCGGTGACCGCGGCGGAGATCGGGGGCGTCGGGGCCATGGCGGTGGTGCTGCGCGAGGCCATGCTGCCCAATCTCCTACAAACCCGCGAGGGCACCCCGGCGCTGGTCCACGGCGGGCCCTTCGCCAACGTGGCCCACGGCTGCTCCAGCGTCATCGCCACCCGCTTCGCCCTGCGCAGCGCCGAGGTGGTGGTCAGCGAGGCCGGTTTCGGTTTCGACCTGGGGGCCGAGAAGTTCCTCGACATCAAGTGCCGCAGCGCCGAGATCTGGCCCCACGCCCTGGTGCTGGTGGCGACCGCGCGGGCGCTGAAGGTCCACGGCGGCGTCCTGCCCGCCAAGGCGGCGGAGCCCGACATGGAGGCCCTACAGCGAGGCGCCGGCAACCTGCGTCACCACGTCGCCACCGCCAGGCGCTTCGGCCTCCAGCCGGTGATTGCCATCAACCCCTTTCCCGGCGACCACGAAGAAGAATTGGCGGAGATCGAGCGGATCGCGGGGGAACTGTCCTGCCCGGCGGCGCGCATCGGCGCCTACGTCCAGGGCGCCGCGGGGTCGCTGGCCCTGGCCGACCTGGTGCGCGCGCAGCTCGCCGAGGCCCCGGCGCAGCCGCTGCCCCAGTATTTCTATGATCTGGCGGATCCGCTGAAGCTGAAGATCGAGAAGGTCGCCCAGAAAGCCTATGGCGCCACCAGCGTCGAGTTCTCGGCGGTGGCCGAGCGGGACCTGGTCCGTGCCGAAGCGGCGGGCCTGGGTGGAGCGCCGGTGTGCCTGGCCAAGACCCACCTTTCGCTGACCGCCCATCCCTATCTGGGCGGGCTGCCACAGGGGCACGTGCTGCCCATCCGGGCGGTGCGGCTTTCGGCGGGGGCCGGCTTCGTAGTACCCCTGTGCGGCGAGATCAACACCATGCCCGGCCTGGGCTCCGATCCCGCCGCCCTGAGCATGGATCTTCTCGACACCGGCGAGATCGTCGGCCTGAAGTAGCTACTTCGGCTTGTCGCCAGGCAGCGGCAGGAGCGGCCGGGACGCCGCCCCCAGGGCCAGAAGCTCCCCGGTGACCTCGACGGCCTCCAAAAGGGCCGTCTGGTCCGCCGCGTCCTTCACCGTCCGCGCCAGCAGGTCCAGGAGCTGATTGAACCCGCCCGGGTCCGACGTTTCCCGTACTCCGAGCCACTTCATGGCCTCCCGGGGCATCCCGCCCACCGTCAGCAAGCGCACGATTGTCGGGGAGATCTCCGCCGCCAGACCGTAGATCATCAGCACCACCCCCAGCATGGCGACGGGTCGCTCGTAGCTCAACGTGGTGACGTAGGCCCGCAGTGCCGCGTCGCCGGCAGAGGGCTGCCGCTCGATCCAGTTCTCGGGCTGGTACCCCAGGCGCCGCACGTCCGAGAGCGCCAGTTGCATCCGGGCCCGCTCCTCGCGCTGGTGGGCGCGCAGGGCTTGCGCAAGGCCGGCGTCGCGCAGCCGCTCCGAGGCGCGGGCCAGCACCTCCTGCATGTGGTCGCTTTGCTGAGCCAGGTCGATGAGGAACGCGGCGTACTTGGGCCGCAGGGAGAGCGGTGTGCGCAGAAGGTAGCGCATGACCGCACCCCGGTACCGCCGTGCCTCAGCGCGGACCCGTGACCGCAAGGCCTCCGCCATCTCGGGCTCGGGGCGGGGCCGTGTGAGCTGCCCTGTCTGCATGTCCAGGTACAGGGTAGCCCACCTTTTCGCAGGCGCCAGAGGAATTGCAGCTTCGGTGTGCATTTAAGCGGATCCAACGTTCAGCGCACATATCCGGTCTGCGTCAAATACTCCGCTATGAGGATGGCACCCGTGGCGGCGCCCATCTTGGTATTGTGCGACACCAGCACATACTTCACGCCATGGGTCCCCAGCGTCGTCTCGGGTCGCAGGCGCCCCACCACGGTGGTCATGCCCTTGCCGCAATCCCGATCCAGCCTGGGCTGGGGGCGAAACGGATCGTCATGCACGTAAATGAGCTGCGCGGGCATCGACGGCAGGTTTAGCCGCCGCAGTTCGGCGCCAAACTCTTCCATGGCCTGCTTCACCTCGGCGATCGGGGCCGGGCGGCTGGTGGCGCAGTACACCGCCTCGGTGTGCCCCTCGATGACCGGGACCCGGGTGCAGGTGCAGGACACCGAGAGCGAAAGCGGGACCACGGCGACATCGGCGCCGTGCTGGACGATGCTGCCGAGGATCTTGCGGGTCTCCTGCTCGACCTTCTCTTCCTCCTTGGGGATGTAGGGGATGATGTTGTCGATGATGTCCAGGCCGATGACCCCCGGGGACCGGCCGGCGCCGGAGCACGACTGAAGAGAGGTCATCATCACCTTCTCCAGACCGAAACGGTCGAGGATCGGCTTGAGGGTGATGGCCAGCCCGGTGGTGGTGCAGTTGGGGCCCGGGGTGATGTAGCCCTTCCAACCGCGGCGGCGGCGCTGGGTGTCGATAAGGCGGGTGTGGTCCATGTTCACCGCGGGCAGGAACACCGGCACGTCGGGGTCATAGCGATAGGCGCTGGCGGTGGAGACCACCGGGACGTGCTGGGCGAAGCGCGGCTCCAGGGCCCTGGCGGCGTCCGACTCGACGGCGGTGAAGACCAGATCGATGCCCTCGGTGGACATGCAGGCCGCGTCGGCCAGCACCATGCCGGCGTACTCTGCGGGGAGGGGCTCGCGGCACCACCAGCGCAGGGCGCCGCCGGGGTCGCGCAGGGCATCCAGATAGCGTTTTCCGGCGGAGCGCTCGGAGGCGGCAAGCTTGACGACCTGGAACAGGGGGTGGTCCGGGAGCGCGGCCAAAAACTGCTGGCCGGCGACGCCGGTGGCACCAACGAGGGCGACGCGGATCTTGTCAGTCATGTAGCGAAAGGATAGCCCGGCCCGCGCAGGGTGCAAAAGAAAGTCGCTTCAAGGGGAGGCTAACCAGTCACGCATTGACGGTGCGTCAATGCGTGACTGGTTAGCCTCTATCAGGGGGGGACGTTCCCGTCCCCCCTCGTCGAGCAAGCTTGACGAGCCTCCCCCCACCGCGCGTTACTCGCGCGATTTGATCCAGACTCAAGGAGACTCTGGTTAGCCGCCGTTCAAGAACCGGAGTTCGGGTTCAGCGGTGCTTTTCCGGGTGGCTCTGGCGCTCCCGGGCGCGCTCCTTTTGCCCGCCCGGCTCTCGCTCCCGGACCCGGTTCTCCTGGTGTTCGGCGCGACGCTCGCCGCGGTTTTCTTCGCGTAACTCGTGCTTCAGGGCGTCGGCCCCGTGGGGTTCATTCTGGCCGCGGGCCTCATTCTGGCCTGGGGCCTCCCGCTTGGGGGGCGGGGGATCGCCCTGTTTCGGCCCCGGTTTTGCTTCGGGCTGGGTCCGCACGCTCCCCAGCGGCAGCGGCGGCGCCTTGGTCGGATCGCTGACCACGGTGACGTTGACCGAGGTGTTCACGTTGGGCTTCTTCTGAGCACTTTGTGGGGGTTTTGGCGGCGGCACGGCCTGCGCAGGGTCCGCCCTCCCGGCGCCAGGCAAAAGCAGCGCCCCAACCAGGACCAGCGCCCTTCCGAAGCGCAACCGGGTCCTCTTCATCGCCTTCACGCTCATGACGACACCACCTCCAGGAGCACTTCGTGCTGCACCTCGACGCCCGGTCCATGGGCCCGGGCCACGATCTTGTAGCGTCCGGGCCGGCTGCCGCTGATGGCCAGCGGAATCTGGTTGGAGCCGGCGTTCAGCGACCCGCTCCATTGCAGCGTGCGCTGTGCCAGTGGTTTCCCATCGTTGATGAAGGCCAGCTCCTGCGGCAGCGTCACCTCGAACTGCACTGTGTCCACCAAGGTATCGGTGACGAAGTTGAAGTTGA
>JBBRLA010000637.1:0-4938 GCA_038231615.1 Polyangia bacterium
CCGAAAAGCGGTAGCGGAGACGCGCCAGGATGCGGCGAGCATGCGCGTTGTGCTCCGCGGAGTCTCAAGGGTGAGGCGAAGGGGGCCGTGACGGTTGCGCTGCGAGCTCAGGCAGGCACGATCGGAGCGTCAAGAGCTGATGATTTGACTGGTGGGCACAACAGGGCCCGAGGAGCAGGGCGCCGCCGTAGAGCAGGGACGCCGCCCAGAAGCACAGGGCGATCGCCGGCAACGCAGCAAGACCGCGCCGCCACGTCGATCGAAGAGGTTTTAGAGATGAAATCATGGTCAGATAGTTCTAAGGGTGGGGAACGCGAATGCAAGGAAGACCTGCGGTGCTCAGCGAAATAGATCGCCCAGGCGGATGTGTGCCCTTCGGGGCATCATCAGCCATCCAGAAATAGATCTTCCAGGGAAGCCTTGGCGGCGCGCGAGAGCCAGCGCTGCAAAAGGACGTGCTCTTGGCATGCCCGGATGCGCGCCACCTGTGTCTTGTTCGGCTTGAGTCCAAGCACCCGCAGGATCGTCAGCAGAGACCGGGCAAGATCCCCCCAGCAGGCTGCGCGCCTCCGTCATGGCGGCGGCGGCCTTTTTCTCTGCGGCGGCGGCCTTTTTCCCCGCGGCGGCGGCCTTCTTCCCCGCGGCCATCACCAGTTCCAGACCCTGCCGCGCTGAGGCTGAGCCAGACCGCGCGATCGTAGTCCTCGGCGGCCTGACCCAGTTCATCCTCCAGGGTCGCCTGCACCGCCTTGGACATGCGGGCCCATTCTTCGGCGGTCGGCCCGCAAGGCGGTCGTGGCAGCGAACGGGGCGAAGCGGCGACGGGACGCGAACCAGACATGTCGTCACAATAGCACGCAGCGAAGCGAAGTGCCGTGCATCCAGTAACGTTCCTTGTTGACGCTGGCCATTCCTTTGTCTCGGACCGGACAGGTCGGTTGGGCTTTGTTGGAGGGGGGCAATGCCCGCCGCCGGGAAGGACCTGCGAAAAAGGGAGTATATTTTTCACGGAGGCTCCCATGTCGCTGGTCATCAACGCCGATCTCAGCATCCCCGAGGGGGATCTTTCGTGGGAGGCGGCGCGCTCTTCGGGGCCTGGTGGACAAAATGTCAACAAGGTGGCCTCCAAGGTCGAGCTGCGTTTCAATCTGCCGTCCACCGCCGCCCTCAGCGGAGAGCAGAAGCAGCGGCTGCGCACCCTGGCGGCCGGGCGCCTGGACGCCGAAGGCAAGGTGATGGTCATCAGCCAGCTCACCCGGGACCAGTCGCGCAACCTGGAGGACGCCCGGGAGAAGCTGCGCCTGCTGATCCTGCGCGCGCTTTATCGCCCCAAACCGCGGGTGCCCACGCGCCCCACCTGGGGTTCCAAGATGCGCCGGGTGGACGCCAAGCGGCGGAACTCGGATCGCAAGCGGGACCGCCAAAGTTCCTCTGAATGACATTTGACGGTCGGGCCGGCCGGGATTAGGGTTTGTCTATCATCCATGCGCGTCCTACCCATCCCTTGTCTCCGAGACAATTATGCCTATCTCATCGGCGATTCGGCCTCCCGCGAGGTGGCGGTGGTGGACCCGTCCGAGGCCGAGCCGGTGCTGGCGGTGCTGGCGAAAGAGGGGCTTTCGCCAGTGGCCATCCTGTGCACCCACCATCACCCGGACCACGTCGGCGGCAACCTGGACCTGCTTTCGCGCTTTGCCGGGCTGCCGGTGTTCGGCTATCAGGGCGACCGGGAGCGCGGGCGCATTCCCGGGCAGACGGTCGGGCTGTCCGACGGGGAGAAGGGCCGCGCCGCGGGCCTGGAGTTCCATGCGCTGCACATCCCGGGGCACACCACCGGGGCAGTGGCCTACCACTTCGCCGGGCAGCGGGTCGTGTTCACCGGGGACACCCTTTTCGGGGCCGGGTGCGGGCGGATGTTCGAGGGGACGCCCAAGGTGATGCACGCGTCGCTGCAGCGGCTGGCGGCGCTGCCGCCGCAAACGCAGGTCTACTGCGGCCACGAGTACACGGAGAACAACCTGAAGTTCGCCGCGGCGGTCGAGCCGGAGAACCAGGCGATCCGCGATCGGCGCGGGCGGGTGGTCGTGCTGCGCGGGGCGGGGCGGCCGTCGGTACCCTCGACGATCGCTGAGGAGCGGGAGACCAACCCGTTCCTGCGTCCGGGAGAACCGTCGGTGCGTGCCGCTGCCCAGGGCGCCGATCCCTCGCTTGCGCAAGGCGTCGGGGACGACGAGGTCTTCGGGGCGCTGCGGCGGTGGAAGGATCGCTTTTGACAGGGGGCGCGGGTCGCACCCCCCTCCCTCTCGGACAGGCGGTCGGCCTTTACCCTGAGGTCGGTTGTAGTGTATGGGCTAGGTTCGCATGATGCTCAAAAGTCGGCCTTCCGATAGATCGCCGTGGCGCTTGGCGCTTGGCGGACCCAAGCTGCGGCGCTTGGCGCTTGGCGGACCCTCCTTTTTCTCGCGGGTCTGGCTGGTTTGCTTGCTTCTGGGGGTCGGGCTCGGTTCCCCGGCACAGGGGGCTGGGCGGGCCCCGGCCAAGGCGGCCCCGGCCCGGGAGATCAAGTCGCGGGAGCTGGTGGCGGAGCGCGAAGGGCTGAAGCTCAAGCTCTACGAGAAGTACCGGGTGGGCAACGAGGAGAGTTGGAAGCAGAACGGCCGGGTCATCCTGCTGGTGCATGGGGCGACCTGGGCCAGCAAGTGTACCTTCGACACGGAACCGGAGCGGGGCTACTCGCTGATGGAAGTCTTGGCGGACGCGGGCTTCGACGTGTTCGCGGTGGATCTGCACGGCTACGGCAAGTCGGAGAAGGGGGAGGACGACTGGACCGACGCGCAGGGCGCGGTCAAGGACATCGAGGCCGCGGTGGAGTTTATCCGCTCATTCCGCTGGGTGGACAAGGTGCACCTTCTGGGCTATCAGTGGGGCACGCATCCGGTGGCGCTCTTTGCCGGCTTTAAGCCGCAGAAGGTGGCGCGGATGGTGCTTCTGGGGGCGCGTTGGAAGCACCCCGAGTTCGCCGGTCCGGTGCCGACGACGCAGATGCGCAACCTGGGGCAGCAGGCGGCGCTTTTGAAGCCGGACGACGGGGACCTGGACCCGGACTTCGTGCGGCGGCGGGCGCAGGTGTGCCGCGGCGAGTCGGCGCAGGCGCCCAGCGGGGCGCTGAAGGACCTGGCGAAGCCGAGCAACATCGACCCCAGCAAGATCAAGGCGCCAACGCTGATCCTCCAGGGCGAGCGGGACGGCAGCCCGGAGACCGTGGCAGATCGGCTGAACCTGTTCCACGAACTATCAAGCAAGGACAAGTGGTACGTATTCCTGGCCGGGATGGGCAAGTATGCCTCCATCGAGCGGACCCACGCGCGCTTCGATCAAGTACTGGTGCAGTTCCTGGAGCAACAATAGAAGAAGAGCAGACCGAAGCAGAAAAGCAGACCGATATGAACTCTTACCGCGTGACCGACGCGGTCAGTCGAGGTCGGCGGCTCTGGGAAGGGGTCCCAGGCTGCGGTCGACGCGCTTGAGGAAGCTGTACCAGGGCTTGCTCAACCCGGGGACCTGCACACTAACGTAGTGGAAGCCGCGGGCCCGCCACATTTCGGCCTCGGCGGGGGATGGGCGGTAGGGGGCGTTCTCGATCTTGTAGAGGTTGTAGGTCAGAAGGGTCGGATGGCGGGACAGGACGTAATCGAGGGGCGCGAATTTCTGGTGCCCGGGTCGGCTGGAGATGGCCGGCACCTTGTGGGCCACGTAGGCGTCGGAAAGGCCGTAGCTGTCGAGGGCGCGGATGCCGGCATAGTAGACCTGCGCCCCGGCCCCGCCGACCACCTGATAGTCATCGGGGCGGACGTACTGCCCGAACCACTTGCCGATGGCGGCCCGATCGGCGGTGTAGTAGCGCAGGTAGCCGGGGGTGTCGATGCCGCGGTCGGCGTCGATGAAACCCAGGGCGTAGCGGTCCACGGCGACGGTGTTGGCGGCGTGCAGCAGGAGCAGCAGGGAGACCGCGGCGGCGCGGGCGGGCGCGCCCAGGGGGGACAGCAGGCGATACAGGCCCAGCGCCCCGAGAAGGACGTTCATGGGGACGATGGGCATGAGGAAGCGGTGCAGCCCCATGAAGTCGCCGCCCACGGATACCACGTAGAGCAGGAATACGCCGGACAGGAGCAGCACGTACGACAGGAGCCGGCGGTGGCGGGCGGCGGCGGGGGTCTCCCGTGCGAGCAAGCCGAGGAGGCCGAGAAGGGGCATGAGGAAGATTTTCTGCTCGCGGCAGAAGACCAGGAGGTAGTAGGCCCCCTGGCCGAAGGCGCCGCTGCCGCCGGAGGACTTGATGTAGAAGGTGTTGGGCAGCCAGTAGCCGTAGTAGGCGCGGCGCCACAGGAAATGGGGCACGACCAGAAGCAAAAACAGGCCCAGCCAGCGCCATTCGGCGGGGGAAGGACGGAGGCGCTTGCTGAACAGGTGGGCGGCGGCGAGGTGCAGGCCGGTGAGGCCGAAGAAAAGCAGCCCCTCGGGGCGGGTCAGCGCCGCCAGGCCGAAGCACAGGGCCGAGCCGGGGGCGACCTGGCCGCGCTCGCGCTCGATCAGGTAGAGGCAGGCGCCCAGGGTGACCAGGAAAGCGAAGAGCTGGGTCTCCAGCCCCCCCGAGGACCAACAAGCGTAGCCCGGGACGCCGCACAGGAAGAGGGCGGGGACGGCGTCGAACGGAACCAGGGGGGCGCCTGGGACCAGGGGCGCGGCGCGGGAAAGAAGGCCGCCGGTGCGTAGGGCGCGCATCGCCAGGGTGCAGACAAGAAGGGAAAGGGCGCCGAAGAGGGTCCCCAGCACCCGGGAGGAGACCTCGGCGGGGACACGGAGGAGCAGGCCCAGGGACAGGAGCAAGGTCCACAGGAAGTTGGTATAGCCCTCGACGCGCTCGCCCAAGTTGAAGAC
>JBBRLA010000638.1:0-4930 GCA_038231615.1 Polyangia bacterium
CTGCCTTGACCGACTTGACCTCCTTGACCGGCATCTTGGCCGCCTTGGCCGCCTTGACCGGCTTCTTGGCCGCCTTGACCGGCATCTTGGCCGCCTTGACCGGCTTCTTGGCCGCCTTGACCGGCTTCTTGGCCGCCTTGACCGGCTTCTTGGCCGCCTTGACTGGCTTCTTTGCCTTGGCCGCCTTGACCGGCTTCTTCGCCTTGACCGCCTTGACCGGCTTCTTCGCCTTGGCCGCCTTGACCGGCTTCTTCGCCTTGACCGGCTTCTTCGCCTTGACCGGCTTCTTCGCCTTGGCCGCCTTGACGGGCTTCTTCGCCTTGACGGGCTTCTTGGCTTTGGCCGGCTTCTTCACCTTGGCAGTGGTTTTCTTGGCCACCGCTTTCTTGGGTTTCTTGTCTGGAACCTTTGTTGGCATGGATCCCTCCTTACGAAACTCAGGATTTTTTAACTTTTCATCATGTTGGATCCGCCGTCAATAGAAATGTAGCAAAGTTAAGCTAAATTATATGCCAAAGGATCGGTTGGCATTGGACTTCGGAGGATTGCTGTTCAAATGTTCCCCTGTAAAATGAAGGGGCAAATGGACCGATTTCAGTTTTCTATGGGCAAAAAACATACACTGCGGACCCGAAAAGGGTCCTCTCGCCTACAAAGAGGTGTATGATGCGTGCCCGTTCTTTTCGGCTTACTCCCAAGGAGACTCAGTGATGAAATTTACTTTTCATACCGATGACATAACCGCACTGGGCGCCGACCTGTGCGCACTGCTTTGCTTTGAGGAACAGGTGCCGGATGGGGCGAATTTGCAGTCCCTGGACCGGGGGCTCTCGGGTCTTCTGGTGAAGCTTTTGGGCGAGGAGCAGTTCAAGGGGAAGAAGGGGCAGACCCTGCAGGTCCACTCCCATGGGAAAATCGGGGCCGCGCGCGTGCTGCTGGTGGGGGCCGGGCCGCGCAAGGACTTTCAGCTTGGCGACCTGCGGCTCTTCAGCGCCAAGGCGGTGCGCGTGGGACATGCCGCGCACCTGCAAAAGGTGGCCATCGTCATCCCCCCGCTGGAGGGTTCGCTCCAGGAGCGGGCGGCGCAGTTCCTGGCCGAGGGGGCCCTTTTGGGGGGCTATCAATTCGACAAGTACCTGACCGGGGAGCGCAAGAAGCCGTTCTCGGTGGAAGAAGTCCGCCTGCTCCTGCCGGGCGAAGGCACGGAGCCGGGCCGAATGGAGGCCGCCCGCCACGGCGTGCAGCGAGGGGAGCTTCTGGCCCTGGGCGTCGGCCTGTGCCGGGACCTGGTCAACGAGCCCGCCGCCGAGATGACGCCGCGCAAGATGGCGGAGGTCGCGCTGCGCCTGGCGAAGGAGCACCCTTTGGAGGCCAAGATCCTGGGGCCCAAGGAGTGCGAGAAGCTGGGCATGGGGATGTTCCTGGCAGTGGCGCAGGGCTCGGAGGAGGAGCCGCGCTTCATTCACCTGACCTACCGGCCGCGGGGGAAGAACCCGCCGCGCAAGCGCGTGGTGCTGGTGGGCAAGGGGGTCACCTTCGACTCGGGTGGACTTTCGCTCAAGGCTTCGTCGGCCATGCTGGACATGAAGATCGACATGGCGGGCGCGGCTGCGGTGCTGGCGGCGATCTCAGTTTTGGCCGACCTGGGCTGCCCCTACGAGGTCCACGCACTCTGCGCCTGCACCGAGAACATGCCCTCGGGGCGGGCCTACAAGCTGGGGGATGTGCTAAAGGCCTTCAACGGCAAGACCGTCGAGATCAACAACACCGACGCGGAGGGCCGGCTGACGCTGGGCGACGCCCTGGCTTACGCCATCAAGGAGATCAAGCCCGACGAGATCTTCGACTTCGCCACCCTCACCGGGGCCTGCATGGTCGCGCTCGGGCCCTTCACCGCGGGCGTCATGGGCAACGACCTTTCCCTGGTGGAGCGCTGGCTGACGGCGGCCCGCCTGTCCGGGGAAGAGATGTGGCACCTGCCCCTGCCCGAGCGCCTCAAGGAGGTGCTGAAGAGCGACGTGGCCGACATGAAGAACACCGGGGACCGCTACGGCGGGGCGCTGACCGCCGGGCTCTTTTTGAAGGAGTTTGTCGGGGAGACCCCATGGGTCCACGTGGACCTGGCCGGGCCCGCGGCCGTGGAAAAGGAATGGGGGCATCAGGGCAAGGGCGGCACCGGCTTCGGCGTGGCCACCATCGTCGAGTACCTGGTCCCCAGGGAACAATAGAGCGGTGGGCTTTCTGCGCCCTTTGCCATTCTGGCACGGGGACCTTGGCTTCCGCTGCGCTTGCCCTTTCAGGTAACCCCGCGAAACTGCCGATGACTGGCGGGCTTGGCGCCGAGCGCAGGTTTGTGCCAGGATGGCACGCTCCTGGCTAGGGTCTGCTGCGGCCCCATGGCCCGTGGAGCGATCCCATGTCCCTTTCCGCACCGACCCTGCTCATCGTGGATGACGACCTGGCCAACCTGGAGTCCCTCCAGCGCATCTTTCAGCGCCCGTCATCGGCCGCCGGGGCCGCCGGGGCCGCAGGGGCCTCGGACAAGGGGCTGCGGGAGGTGGTCATCCTGGCCGCCCGGGACGGCAAGGAGGCGCTGGACCTTTTGCGCAAGCAGCGCATCGACGTGGTCCTCTCGGACCTGATGATGCCCGGCATGTCCGGCCTGGACCTGCTGAAGGCGGCGCAGAAGGTCTCCCCAGAAACCGAGGTCATCCTGATGACCGCCTATGGCACGGTGGAGACCGCGGTTGCGGCCATGAAGGATGGGGCCTACGACTTCATCACCAAGCCCCTCAAGCGGGCCCACGTGATGCGCGTCGTCGGCAAGGCCCTGGAGCGCCAGTCCCTGGTGGCGGAGAACCGCGCCCTGCGCAGCCAGCTTCTGGCGGTGCAGCGCCGCCCCATCGTGGGGCAGTCCCTGGCCATGCGCCGCACCCTGGAGGTGCTTTCCCAGGCGGCTGCGTCTCAGGCCACGGTGCTGCTCCTGGGCGAGAGCGGCACGGGCAAGGAACTGCTGGTCCGCCACCTGCACGATCAGTCCCCTCGGGCGGGTCGCGCCTTCGTGCCGGTGAACTGCGCCGCCCTGCCCGAGACCATCCTGGAGGCCGAACTCTTCGGCTACGAGAAGGGCGCCTTCACCGGCGCCGTGGCCCGCCGCGACGGGCGCTTTGCCCAGGCCGACGGCGGCACCCTGTTTTTGGACGAGATCGGCGAGGTCCCCCTGCACCTGCAAGTGAAGCTCCTGCGGGTCTTACAGGAGGGCGAGATCGAGCCCTTGGGCGGCAAGCTGCGCCGGGTGGACATCCGCCTGGTGGCCGCGACCAACAAGGACATCAAGAAGGCCGTCTCCGAGGGCCGTTTTCGCGAAGATCTGTACTATCGCCTGAACGTCATTGCGGTGACGGTGCCCCCCCTGCGCGACCGGCTGGACGACGTGCCCCTTTTGGCCAGCCACTTCCTGTCCCGCTTCGCCGAAAAGAACCACAAGGCCATCACCGGCATCGCCCAGGCGGCCACCGTGGCCCTGTGCCGCTACGCCTACCCGGGCAACGTGCGCGAGTTGGAGAACGCCATCGAGCGCGCGGTGGTGCTTTCGAAGAACCCCATCATCGAGGTCGAGGACCTGCCCCGGGAGATCCGCAGCGGCGGCGAACTCGGTCTCCCCAGCCCGGGGGCGTTGACCTATGCGACGGGCAGCAATCTGACCTTCGAGATCGGCACGCCCCTGGATGAGATCGAGCTGCGGGTCATCCAGGAAACCTTAAAACACACCAAAGGGGATAAACGCCTGGCAGCGCAACTTCTTGGCATTGCCACCCGTACCATCTACCGGAAACTCGACCGCACCCCCTCGGGGGAGGACACTTCCAACGGCGCAAATGAAGACGAGCCCTATCATGAAGGCCCGGACGGCCCAGAACTCGCAGAACTCGCGGACGACGAGGGCGAGAATGCCGCCGCCGACAAGCAGCAAAAGGTCGGTTGACATTTTGGCAGGCCTTCGCCCCCCCATCCCCTGCCAATTTGACAGCCCGCCCAGCCGGGTCCCGATGGCCTCCCCGTTGGAAACCCCACGGATCTCCCCGGCCTGCGAGTCTCCGCCGGCCAAAGGACAGGTGGCACCATGATTGCATCCCATCGTCTTGGGCAAACCATGGACGTCATCCTCAAAAAATACTTCTGGGTCCTCAACCTGCTGGTCATCGGCCTGTGCGCCACCCTGGCCGGTCGCGCCACCGCGGGCATGCTGGTCTCCGCCGTCCTGACCGGCGACGGCCCTTCCAGCCCCTCCCGCACCGCGCCGTCGCTCCCCCCAAGCGAGGCCCTCCACGGCAAGGACGCTGAGCTTATCCTCAAGCGCAACATCTTCTGCTCCACCTGCGCCCCCATCGCCCCCAAGGCGGATGTCCTGCAAGAGGGCCCCGTCGACCTGACCCCCCAGAAGAGCACCCTCCAGCTCCAGCTTGTCGCCACCATGATTGTCCCCGACGAGCCCCCCGCTCTAACGCCGCCGCCGCGCAAGCCCCGCAAAGGCCGCCGGGACCCAAAGGGCCGTCTTGCCCCAAGCCGTCGTCCCGAGGCCCCCGTGCTCACCGTCAGCACCGCCGAAAGCCCCTTCATCAGCCAATCCATGGCCGTGGTCCGCGACCTGGCCGACGAGAAGAAGAACACCGGCATCTACCGCCGCGGCGACAACCTGCCCCAGGGCGCCATCCTGGCCCAGGTCATCGAGGGCCGCATCTACATCGTCGTCGGCAAGAGCGTCCAGTACATCAACCAGATCGACCCCCCCCCGTCCCCGGTCGCCGTCGCCGTCGCCAGCGCCGAACCCACCCCGGGCTCGGCAGAGGGCTCGGCCCTGGACAAGGACATCGACAAGGGCGTCCGCTGCAACGGATCCAACTGCGAGGTCGACAAGAGCCTCATCGAC
>JBBRLA010000639.1:0-4926 GCA_038231615.1 Polyangia bacterium
CCCTTTCGGCCATCTTTGGGGAGTACCAAAGGATGCTGGGATGGCCGGGTTGAAGGATCGCCTGGCCGCCCTGCTGGGGCGTCGCGGCACGCTGGCCGCACGGGTGATCCTGTGCGGGGTGCTGCTGGGGCTGATCTACCGCCTCTACGAGACCCCGGTCGAGACGTTCAGGTACTGGGGCCTGTGACCCTGCGGCCCTGGCAATGGCCGGCCCTGGCAATGGCCGGCGGCTAGGTCTTGCCCAGGCGCTGGCGCAGGTCGGCGTAGCGCCGCAGGAGATCATAGTTCTCCTCGCGGAAAGTGGACAGGTACCGTCGTTCTCGCCCGCGCATGCGCTGTGCCCCGCGCAGCTCCGCGAGACGATCGGCGAGCTGTGCCGGATCGGTGAACTGGGGCAGAAGGGGGATCGTGTGGCTGCCCTCGACCACGTTGACGTGCCCCGGGCGCTCTCCGGGTGGGGTGAACAAAAGGGTGATGGTCTCGGGGGACTGCACCGAGAGGGTACGCACCACCATGCGCCCGGGCAGGTCCGGCAACCCCTCCTTCACCAGGGCGATGTGAAAGCGCTGCCCCGACGCCGTGTCCAGCGCCGAGCCTCCGCTGACCACGCTTTTCAATAGATACCCCTTGGGCAGAAGCTGTCCCAGCGCCTTGGTCAGCCAGCCGTCCTCCTCCACCACCAGCACCCGGCACTCCTCGTCCTCGGGCAGGGGCGAGGCCCCGCTGATCAATTCGTCGCGCAACTCGCCGACCTTGCGGGCCATCTCGGTCAGCTTGCGCAGAAACTCCTCGTTCAGTGCGGCGGACTCGGACAGCAGGCGCCCGTCCGGCCGGCCCTGGGCGCCCGGGCCCGGCGTGCTGGAGATTGAACTTGGGCCTGTCACCGAGGAGGGGGGCGCGGTGAGCTGCCCGAGCCGCTTGCGCAAGTATTCGATCTGATCGCCGCTCTTCACCACCACGTCGGCGGCGCCGATCCGCAGGGCGGCGAGTGCCACGTCGAAGGATCGGGTCGCGGTCAGAAGCACTACCGGCATCGCCGGGGCCAGCCGCAAAAGGGTGGCAATCAGCTCCAGCCCGGCGCCCCGGGTCGGGGTGTCGCTGTCCAGGAGCGCCGCGGCGAAAGACCGCTTTTCGACCAGCGCGAGCGCGGCATCGGCGTCCCCGACTACGTGGGCCTTGAGCCCCTGGTCCAGGAGGAACTTCTGCAGGTCCTTCTGTTCCTGTGCGTCACCGACGACGACCAGCACTTCGGGATGTTGTGTGCTCACTACACCGTCCCTCCTATCACGAAGAGCCGCGGGCTCGCGACATCCAGTCGGTCTGCCTCGTACCACATCTTAGGGCCCCCCGGCAGAAGAAGAGGAAGGCGCCGCCATGAATACGAAGGGAAACTGGTAGGTCTTGGCCCCACCCACCGGCCGGGGGAAGCGCCACTCGGCCACGCGCTGCTCCAGGCAGCGGGAAAGCAGCAGGCTCCCGGTGGTGTTGGACAGGGTGGTCACCCCCGACGCCCGGCCGTCCTCCCTCAGGGTGAAGGAGAGTTCCACCCGGCCCCCGGGGCTGCCGGTGGCGTCCTTGAACGCCCGCTCGTGGCAGGTGCGCACCTGGACGTGGTTGTTCGAGGCCACGAACTCGATATCCGCCGCGGCGAGCTGGGCCTCGGCCTCGTGGCGCTGCTCTTCTTCTGTCATAGGCGTCATAGGCGTCACCGGCGTCAGTGATGTTGCCGGGGAGAAGCTGGCGTCCCCCTGACCGATCTCTGCGGGGGCAGTGGGGGTGGAAAGGGGCGTCGAGGAGGTGGCCGACGGCGGTACCGCTGGAGGAAGGGGGTAGGCCTTGCCCTGGGTCCTGCCGTGTCTCTCGGGAATGCGTTTGCGGAGAGGCAGCACGTTGACGATCAGGTCGCGGGTGCGGTGGACCCCGGGGAAAAGCGGGGTGTACGAGGTGCCCGCCCCAGGGGAGTTCGCCTGCTCATTGGCTGGCGCTGGCGCCGGCGCCGGCGCCCCGCTTCGCTGCGCGCCATCTGCCGGAACGACGCGCTGCGCCGGCAGCATGATCCGGTAAGCGAGCAGGCCGACCCCCACGGCGATCCCGGCGCAGCAGACCGCCAGCAAGGCCATGCGCAGAAAGTCGGCGGCGGCCCCCCGGCGGCGCACCCGGATCTGATCGGTGTTGTCCTCGGGGAGCGGGCCATCGGGGGCGTCGTCGTCGCCGTCCAGCGGGTCGTCCGAGTCGTCCGGGTTGGGCATGGCGGAAAGCAGGGTGGTCGGCGCCATCGCCCGAGCGGCGATGGAAGCGGAGATCGACTGGGCGGACTTCAGAAGGACGCTCTTTACCTCCTCGGGCAGGACGTTGCCGGTCGGGGAGGTGTGCACCCGGTGATCGGGCGCCATGGCGCGGAGTTCGTGACCGATGCTGGGCATCTCCCGCGTCGGGCGGAGGGACTCCTCATCGATGACATGCGACGCCTTTTGCAGCAGGCTGGCCGACGGCACCACCGGGCGGGTGCGGTCGTGCTCGGAGGGAAGCTCGACGGGTGCATCGACGACATTCGGGGCGATCATCGCCGTCATCGCCGAGGGCAAGAGCCCGCCCCACCCCTCGGTCCGTCGCCCGCACATGACACAGAAACGCCCCTGCTCAGATAGCTCCACTTGACAATGGGGGCAGCGACTGGGGAGCATGGGTAGATATCGGACTGTAGCACACGGCAGAAAGTCCGCAAAACCGTCTGCCAAAGGGTCCAAGATTCCGGCGAACCGTCACTTTGGATGCCGGCGCCTTCGGATGGGGGGTCCACAGAGGTTTTGCGCCGCGGAATCGCTGGCAGAATCCCGGGCACGACCTGTGGTAGAATCTGCGCACTTGTCATCAGGAACGCCACTGTCGGCGTTGACCCTGACTCGGAGAGCCCTCGCGATGGTAGCTAGCTCGAATGTGATGAGAAGACAGTGTGACCTGGGCCGTTCTTTTGCCCTTCTGGCGCTCTGCCTCGGCGGGCTCCTGTTCGGGGGTCGGGCCATGGCGCAGTCCAAGAAGACGGTCGTGGTGCTGGAGTTCGTCGGGGCACCCGCGGCGCGCACGGCGGTGAACGCGGCCCTGAAGAAGAGCTACACGCTGGTCCCGCTGGCCAAGTGGAACGCCGCCGCCAAGCGCCTTTCTGCCACCGGCAGGGCAGCCGACGAGATCGCCACCGTGGCCGCCGACCTGAACGTGGACGTGGTGATCACGGCTACGGCGAAGAAGGACAAGGAGGCGGGGATCTGGACCCTCTCGGTGTCCCCCCGGCGGGGGTCGACGGGCAAGGCGAGCGAGAAGCTGAAGTACCCCCTGAAGTCCCCCCGGGTGGACGCGGCCACCATCAAGCAGCTGGTCGAGGACATCGGCCCGGCGGTGGAGAAGGCGCTTCTCCCCGAGCCAGAGAAGATCGAAAAGCCCGATCTGAAGCCGGACGTGGCAGTGGCGCTGCCCCCGGGCCGGGATGACGACCCCCTGGAGAAGCTGCGCAAGGCCGAGGAGGACGAAAAGCGCCTGAAAGAGAACCAGCGGCCGCGATACTACCCCTACTTCGATGTCAGCGTGGGCCTGATCGCGGGCGGGCGCAGCTTCAGCTTCACCGAGGAGCAGGGGGTATCGCCAGTCAAGTGCTACGACTTCGTGCAGCAGGGACCCAGCGTGACCAGCCCGGCCCAGATTGTCTACAAGTACGGCAAGAACCTGAACAAGTGCCCGACCTTTTCGCCCTCGGCCTCGGCGGGGCTGCGCTTCGATGTGACGGCGTACCCGCTGGCGGGGCTGCACTTTAACATCCTGCGCGGCCTGGGGATCGGCGGCACCTTCGACGTGTCCTTCTGGCAGCCGAGCAAGGTCTGCAACATGAGCACGGGCGGCACCTGCACCGTGTTCGGCAGCCAGCTGAACACCAGCGAATTCCGCGCCGAGGTCGGGCTGCGCTGGGCGTGGAACATCCTGAACAAGCGCGGCCGGCCCTCGCTGCTCTTCATGCTGCAATACGGGGCCCACCGCTTCGCCATCCAGAAGGAGACCAAGCAGGGGGGGTACCCGGTCACCAACCCCAGCGGCAACATCATGGGCGTGGACGACCATGGGCTGCCGGACATCCTTTATCAGTACGTGGACATCGGAATCGGGGCCCGGGTGCCGTATTACAGCACCGACAAGTACTTTGTCGGGCTGCTCTTCGACTTCCACTACCACATCATGCTGGACTACGGGGACATCCAGAGCCAGTTCATCGACATCAGCACCTACAACGGGGGTTATGGGCCGGTGGGCGGCGGCTACGGTCTGCGGGTCAGCCTGACGCCGATCGAGCTGATGCCGTGGAAGGGGCTGACGGTGCGCGTGCAAGGCTATTACGAGACGTTCTCGATGAACTTCGACCTGCTAAACCCCGACAAGGGGTACGAGATCCCCCCGACCACTCGGGACCCGAGCATCGGGGCGCGGCACCTGGCGCAGGGGGCGACGGACCAGTATTTCGGGGGCGTACTCCAGGTCGGCTGGCAATACTGAAGCACCTGGACAGGGCATCTTTTGGCGTACCTCTCCCCCATGTCCTCGCATTCGCGAGGCCATGGGTGGTGCCCCCACACTCCCTTCGGTCACGTACAGTAGTACGCTCCCTCGGTCGCTGCGGAATGGGCCCACGCGGCTGAGCGAATGCGAAGCCGTGGGGAGCGCCAAAATCTGCTCCGGCCATGTGCATGGACGTGGTCTTGGAGGTCGCCCTTTCGTTCTCGCCGCGCGTCGAGCAATCGGCGCGCTCGGTGCAGCTCGAAGTCGGCGACCTGCACCACCTCTTCGCGACGGAAGAAGACCTCGCCGCGGCGCTCGTTGTGCAGGCGAATGGGCACGGCTTGCGGGTGCGGGTTGCTGACCGATAACGGCTCCGCGATGATCGCG
>JBBRLA010000640.1:0-4914 GCA_038231615.1 Polyangia bacterium
ATCTCGTTGGCGATCTGCTCGGCCACCTGGGCCCAGATGTCGACCACCTTGTTGTAGCGTTCACCGTCGGTGATCAAGCCCTCGTTATACTGTTCCTGGATCTCCGAAACTTCCTTCTCGGCCCGATCCAGGAGCAGCTTCTTCTTGTCGGGGATCTTCATGTCCTCGATGGAGATCGAGATCCCGGCCATGGTCGCGTGGGTGTAGCCTAGCGAGCGCAGCTTGTCCGCCAGAAGGACGGTTTTCTTCTGTCCGCCGCCGCGGTAGCAGGCGTCGATCAGGTCGGCAAGTTGCTTCTTGCCCATCACCCGGTTGACCAGGCGGAAGGGCATCCCCTCGGGAAGGACGTCGAACATCAGCACCCGGCCGCAGGTGGTGTCGACCATCTGCATCTGCCCCGGGGTGTTGCCGTTGGGGTCGAGCATGCGGACCTTGACCCGCGCCTGCAGGTCCAGCTCCGCGTGGTCATAAGCCATGCGGACCTCGTCGATGGACGAGTAGATGCCCTTGGGGGGCTCGCCGTTTTTGGCGTCGCGGTACTCGCCGCGGGCAAATGCCCGCTCCCGGGTCATGTAGTACAAGCCCAGGACGATGTCCTGCGACGGGATGATGATCGGCTTGCCGTGGGCCGGGCTGAGGATGTTGTTGGTCGACATCATCAACACGCGGGCTTCCATCTGCGCTTCGATGGACAGCGGCACGTGCACCGCCATCTGATCGCCGTCGAAGTCGGCGTTGAAGGCGGCGCAGACCAGCGGGTGCATCTGGATCGCCTTGCCCTCGATGAGGACCGGCTCGAAGGCCTGGATGCCCAGGCGGTGCGGCGTCGGGGCGCGGTTCAAGAGCACCGGGTGCTCCTTGATCACGTCCTCCAAAATGTCCCACACCTCGGGACGCTCCTTGTCGACCAGCTTCTTGGCGCTCTTGATGGTCGTGACCAGGCCGCGCTCCTCCAGCTTGTTGTAGATGAAGGGCTTGAAGAGTTCCAGGGCCATCTTCTTGGGCAGGCCGCACTGGTGCAGCTTCAGTTCGGGGCCGACCACGATGACCGAACGGCCCGAGTAGTCGACGCGCTTGCCCAGCAAGTTCTGTCGGAAGCGCCCCTGCTTGCCCTTCAGCATGTCGGAGAGCGACTTCAGCGGGCGCTTGTTCGGCCCGGTGATGGTCTTGCCGCGGCGCCCGTTGTCGAAGAGGGCGTCCACCGCCTCCTGGAGCATCCGCTTCTCGTTGCGGATGATGATCTCCGGGGCGTTCAGCTCCTGGAGCCGCTTCAGCCGGTTGTTCCGGTTGATGACGCGGCGGTACAGGTCATTCAGGTCCGAGGTGGCGAAGCGCCCACCGTCAAGCGGCACCAGCGGCCGGAGATCCGGCGGGATCACCGGGATGACCTCGAGCATCATCCATTCGGGCTTGTTCGACGAGTCCTTGAAGGCCTCGACGACCTTCAGCCGCTTGGCGATCTTCTTCCGCTTGGCCTCCGAGGTCGCCTCGCGCATCTCGCCCCGCAACTGGTCCGAGAGCAGCGGGATGTTGATCGCCCGGAGCAGCTCGCGGATCGAATCCGCGCCCATCCCTGCGACGAACGCCTCTTCGCCCTCTTTCTCGATAAGCTGCTGGTAGCGGTCCTCGCCGAGGAGTTCGCCCACCTGAAGGCCGCTCTCCCGCGGGTCCACCACCACGTAGGACTCGCAGTAAAGGACCTTTTCCAGTTCCTTCAGCGTGATGTCCAGCAGGTTGCCGATCCGCGACGGCAGCGACTTGAGGAACCAGATGTGCGCCACCGGTGTGGCCAGGGAGATGTGCCCCAGCCGCTCGCGACGCACCTTGGACTGGATGACCTCGACGCCGCACTTCTCGCAGACCACCCCCCGGTGCTTCATGCGCTTGTACTTGCCGCAGTTGCACTCGTAGTCCTTGACTGGCCCGAAGATCTTGGCGCAGAAAAGCCCGTCCCGCTCGGGTTTGAAGGTGCGGTAGTTGATCGTCTCCGGCTTCTTCACTTCGCCGTGGGACCACTCGCGGATCTTGTCTGGCGAGGCCAGGCTGATCCGGATCGCGCTGAACGACAAGGGGTCCTTCGGCTTTTCGAAGAAGTTAAAAATATCCTTCACGAGACCTCTCCTTGAACAGACACGGCAGCGCCAGGGGCTGCGACAGATAGTGAACTTCGCGCATCTCGGCGGTTTGCGTCACGCGCCTATCTTTGCTGCAACCTCGCGGGCCATCTGTTGAACGGTGGAGGAAGACTGTTCCTGCCTGAGGGCGTTGGGGTCCTCGATGAGTTCGACATTCAGGCACAGAGATTGCAGTTCCTTCAATAGCACGTTGAAGGACTCTGGCAAGCCTGACTCGAGGTTATGCTCGCCTTTGACGATCGCCTCGTACATCCTGGTGCGCCCCACCACGTCGTCCGACTTGACGGTGAGGAACTCTTGCAGAGCGTACGCCGCGCCGTAGGCTTCCATGGCCCAGACTTCCATCTCGCCCAGGCGCTGCCCGCCGAACTGGGCCTTGCCGCCAAGCGGCTGCTGGGTGACCAGGGAGTAGGGCCCGATCGACCGGGCGTGGATCTTGTCGTCGACCAGATGGTGCAGCTTCATGATGTACATGACGCCCACGGTCACGTCGTGGTCGAAGGCCTGGCCGCTCTTGCCGTCGAAGAGGGTGGACTGCCCATCCTTGGACATACCGCCCATCTTCAGCGCGATCTTGATCTCGTCCTCCTTGGCCCCGTCAAAGACCGGGGTGGCCATGTGGACGCCGCGGCGCAGCTTGTTGGCGAAGAGCCGCAGGTCCTCGGCGTCCAGGGCGTCCAGGAACTGGTGGGCCTGCTCGGTGGTGTAGATCTTCTTCAGCCGCTCCCGCAGGTCCTCGGGGTTGTAGCGAGTGGCCAGCGTCCGGTCGATCTGCTTGCCCAGTTCCAGGGCCGCCAGGCCCAGGTGGGTCTCGAGGATCTGCCCGACGTTCATACGAGAAGGCACGCCCAGGGGGTTCAACACCACGTCCACCGGGGTACCGTCTTCCAGGTAGGGCATGTCCTCCTCGGGCAGGACCCGGCTGACCACGCCCTTGTTCCCGTGGCGACCGGCCATCTTGTCGCCCACCGAGAGTTTGCGCTTGATGGCCACGTAGACCTTGACCATCTTGATGACGCCCGGGGGAAGCTCGTCCCCCTTGGTCAGCTTGGCGATCTTGTCCCGGTACAGGGCCTCGATGTTGTGGATGTCGTCTTCCAGCTTCTGCGCCAGTTGCTCCAGCCGCTCCTCGACCTTGCCGCCGCCCTCGGCGACCTGGATCGAGTGATACTGCCGGGCCGGCACCAGCTCCAGGGCCGCCTCGTCCAGCACCTGCCCCTTGGCCAAAAGGACCTTGCCCTTGTCGTCTACCAGGCGCGAGGCGGTGGTCTTTCCCACCAGCAGCCGCCGCATCTTGGCAAAATAGGACTCGGCTACGATCTTCACCTCGTCCCGCTGATCGGTGATCAGCTTCTCTTTCTCGGCGTCCTCGATGTCCTTGGCGCGCTCGTCCTTCTCGGTGCCCTTTCTGGCGAACACCTTGGCGCTGATGACGATGCCCTGCACCCCCGGGGGCACCCGCAGGGAACTGTCCCGCACGTCCCCCGCCTTCTCGCCGAAGATGGCCCGCAAGAGCTTCTCTTCGGGGGAAAGCTGGGTCTCGCCCTTGGGGGTGATCTTGCCCACCAGGATGTCCTGGGGCTTGACCTCGGCTCCGATGCGCACGATGCCCGACTCGTCGAGGTCCTTGAGGGCCTCCTCGCCGACGTTGGGGATGTCCCGGGTGATCTCTTCTTTGCCGAGCTTGGTGTCCCGGGCGACGCACTCGAACTCCTCGATGTGGATCGAGGTGAACACGTCCTCCTTGACCAGCCGCTCCGAGCACAGGATCGAGTCCTCGAAGTTGTACCCACCCCAGGGCATGAAGGCGACGACCACGTTCTGCCCCAGGGCCAGTTCGCCCATCTCGCAGGCCGGGCCGTCGGCGATGACGTCGCCGGGGCGCACCCGATCGCCACGCTGGACGATGGGCTTTTGATTCATGCAGGTGTTCTGGTTCGACCGCTGGAACTTCAGCAGCGAGTAGATGTCCGGCTTGGCCGAGGCATGCTCCTCCTCTTCCTGCTCCACCGGGCGCACCACGATGCGGGCCGCGTCGACCGACTCGACGATGCCTTCCCGCTTGGCCACCAGGGTCACGCCGGAGTCGCGGGCGACGATGCCCTCGATGCCGGTGCCGATAAGGGGCGCCGCGGTGCGGATAAGGGGCACCGCCTGCCGCTGCATGTTGCTGCCCATCAAGGCGCGGTTGGCGTCGTCGTTCTCCAAGAACGGGATCAGCGAGGCCGCCACCGACACCAGTTGGTTCGGCGACACGTCCATCAGCGTCACTTCTTCCGCCCGGGCCAGGACGAAGTCGCCGTTGTGCCGTGAGGACACCATTGCCCCCAGGAAGCGGCCCTCGCCGTCCACCTGGGCGTTGGCCTGGGCGATGAAGTGCCCCTCCTCCTGCAGCGCCGAGTAGAATTCGACGTCATCTGTGACCCGTCCCGCGTCCACCTTGCGGTAGGGGGTCTCGATGAAGCCGAACTCGTTGACCCGGGCGTAGGTCGAGAGCGACGCGATGAGGCCGATGTTCGGGCCTTCCGGCGTCTCGATCGGGCAGATGCGACCGTAGTGGGTGGCGTGGACATCGCGGACCTCGAAGCCGGCGCGCTCCCGGGTCAGGCCGCCTGGCCCCAGTGCCGAGAGACGCCGCTTGTGCGTGACCTCGGACAAAGGATTGGTCTGGTCCATGAACTGGGAAAGCTGGGACGACCCGAAGTATTCCTTTACCACCGCCGAGACCGGCTTGGCGTTGATCAGGTCGTGGGGCATGAGCGTCTCGATCTCCTGAGAC
>JBBRLA010000641.1:0-4899 GCA_038231615.1 Polyangia bacterium
TACTCCTCCGCCACGAAGTCCTGCGCCTCTTGCGAATTATCAAAAATGTGCGGCGCCACCCCCCGCGAAAGGAGCGCGTCCCCCAGCTTCATGCGCAAAAAAGTGCTCGTCGTGTAGCGCGACACCTTAGTGTAGTACCGGTCCATCATGTAGCGCACCATCTGCGCATACGCGTCGGTGATCCCTTCCTCGATGCGGAACGAGTCATAGTTCACCACCACCGCCACCTTGCGCCCGATGGCCCGACACTCGCTTTCCACCGCGTGACGCACCGCCTCGATGTCCCGGGCGTTGCGCACCTCCATCCCCTCGAAGTTCAGGAACAGGAGGTTCCGCTCCTTGTCGTAGGCGATCCGGCTCGACAGATTCAGGTGCAGCAGGTCTTCCTTCAGGTCCATCACCTCCGGCCGGAAGATCCGCGGGTCCATCTGCGTCGGCGCCCGCACGATCGGCGCGAAGTCCATGTGCGAGAGGATGTCGTCCTGGATGTCGATCCCCGGCGCCACCTCGATCAGCTCCAGTCCCTCCGTCGTCAGCTCGAACACGCAGCGCTCGGTCACGTAGTACACTTTTTGCCCGTTTTGCGCCCCGAAGGTCCCGCTGTAGGTGATCTGTTCCACCCGATCGATGAACTTCCGGCTCTTCCCCTCTTTCAGGATCGCCAGCCGCCCGCCCCCCGCGGCGATCTCCAGCCCGTCGCAGGTGAAAGTCCCCACGAAGACCAGCTTGCGCGCGTTCTGGCTGATGTTGATGAACCCCCCGCACCCCGCCAGCCGATTCCCGAAGCGGCTGACGTTGACGTTGCCCTGCCGGTCGCACTGTGCCATCCCCAGACACGCCAGGTCCAGCCCCCCCCCGTCATAGAAGTCGAACTGCTGGTTCTGCGCGATCAGCGCCTCGGTGTTTACCCCCGCCCCGAAGTCCAGCCCCCCCGCGGGCACCCCGCCGAAAAGCCCCGGCTCGGTGGTCAGGGTGACGTACTCGATGACCTTCTCCTCGTTGGCCACCTGCGCCACCCCTTCGGGCATGCCGATGCCCAGGTTCACCACCGCGTTCACCGGCAGTTCGAAGGCCGCCCGACGGGCGATGATCTTGCGCGCGTCCAGCGGCATCGACGGAAGACCCTGCAGCGTCACCCGGATCTCCGACGAGAGCGCCGGGCTGTACTGGGTGGCGTAGGTCTGCATGTGAAACTCCTGCCGCGCCACCACCACGCAGTCCACCAGCACCCCGGGCACCTGCACCTTCCGCGGGTCCAGCGAGCCCGCTGCGGCGATGCGCTCGACCTGAACGATGACGAACCCGTTGCTGTTCTTCGCCGCCATCGCCATCGCCAGATTGTCCAGCGTCAGCGCCTCCCGCTCCATGGTGATGTTGCCGTTGGGATCGGCGGTGGTCCCGCGCAGGAACACCACGTGGATCGGCATCGCGGGATAGAACAGGTACTCCTGCCCGTCCAGCTCGATCAAGCGCACCAGATCGGCAGTGGTGATCGCGTTCACCTTACCGCCCTCGATGCGCGGATCGACGAAGGTGTGCAGCCCGACGCGGGTAATGACCCCGGGCTTCTTCGCCGCGATGTCCCGATATAGGTGCGAGATGACGCCCTGGGGCAGGTTGTACGCCTGGACCTTGCTTTCGAGCGCCAACCGCCCGATCTTCGGGGCCAGGCCGTAGTGCCCGCCGATGACCCGGGACAAAAGCCCCGGGTGGCCGATGCGGTTCAACCCCCGGTCCTTGCCGTCGCCCTGCCCCGCCGCGAAGAGCAGCGTCAGGCCCCTGGGCGAACCGCTGGAAAGGAAGCGTTCCTCCAGGCTCGCCAGAAGCTCGTCCGGCGTGCCGTTTCCGACGAAGCCCGAGGTCGCCAGCGTGTCCCCGTCACGAATCAGCGCCACCGCCTCGTGACCAGAGACCCTCTTGTTCTTCATATCACTCTCTCCTATCGAAGGATAGGGGGCCAAGAGGGCCCGCCTCAAGTGACTTGGTCTTACATACCTCCCAGAAAAAATACCTGGGTCCGCTTTCTTTCCCCCTGGCGGGAGCGTAAGGTCTCGCTCTTCGTGTGGCGGTCACCGGGCGTGGCGACCGGGTGCGCAGATGTTTCCTTATGCACGCCAGGTTGGAGGTCTCCCATCGACACCACTACCGCCACTACTACCGCTTTGAGCATCCGCAAGATCGCAATGCTCGGCAACCACGCGCCTCGCCAGTGCGGGATTGCCACCTTCACCACCGATCTGAGCGAGGCCATCACGGCCGGCTTCCCCGATATCGACTGTTTCGTCCTCGCGATGAACGAGGCCGGAAAGCACTACGCGTACCCCGACCGGGTGCGGTTCGAGATCGCCGAGACCGATCTCGCGTCGTACCGCCGGGCCGCGAACTTCCTGAACGTCAGCGCCGTCGACCTCCTGTGCGTGCAGCACGAGTACGGGATCTTCGGCGGCAAGGCCGGCAGCCATGTGCTGGCCCTCCTGCGCGAGCTGCGCATGCCGGTGGTGACCACCCTACACACCATCCTTTTGGAACCCGACCCCCAGCAGCGCCACGTCATGGATCAGCTCACCCAGATCTCGGAGCGCCTGGTGGTCATGAGCGCCCACGGCGCAATGCTGCTCCGCGAGGTCCACGGCGTCCCCGAGGGCAAGATCGACCTCATCCCCCACGGCATCCCCAAGGTCCCCCTTTCAGGCGCCAGCAAGGACCGGCTCGGAATCCACGGCAAGCGGGTCATCCTGACCTTCGGCCTGCTCTCGCCGGACAAGGGGATCGAGCACGTCATCGATGCGATGCCGGCGATCCTCGCGCGCTACCCGGACACCCTGTACATCGTGCTCGGCGCCACCCATCCTCATGTGAAGGAGCGCCACGGCGAGAGCTACCGCCTGGGCCTTTCGAGCCGGGCGCAGCAGCTGGGCGTGGCATCGAGCATGATCTTTCACAACCGCTTCGTCAGCCAGGACGAACTGGTCGAGTTCCTCTCCGCCGCGGACATCTACATCACCCCCTATTTGAAACAGGAGCAGATCACCTCGGGGACGCTGGCCTACGCGGTCGGCTCCGGCAAGGCAGTCATCTCCACCCCCTACTTCTACGCCCGCGAACTTCTGGCCGACGGGCGCGGGGTGCTGGTGCCGTGGCGCGACCCGCGGGCCATCGCCAAGGAGGTCATCGACCTGTTCGGCGACGATGGGAAACGCAGCGCCCTGTGTGAGCGCGCCGCCGCTTATGGCCGCGCCATGGCCTGGCCTCAGGTGGCCCGCTCGTATATGCGCAGCTTCGAGCAGGCGCGCGCCGTGCATCGAGAGCGGCGGCGCACCTCCTTCGAGGCCAAGACGCCGGCGCGGCGGCCGGCGGAGCTGCCCGAGATCAGCCTCGATCACTTGATGCTCATGACCGATCAGACGGGGATGCTGCAACACGCGGCCTTCAGTGTCCCGCGCTATGACGACGGCTACTGCCTCGACGACAACGCCCGCGCACTGCTGGCGATGACGCGGCTGGAGGACGACGGCACCGAGCACGGCAGGGTGATCCGCTCGCTTTCTTCCCGCTATCTGGCCTTCGTGCGTCACGCGTTGAACACCGGGACTGGACGCTTCCGCAACTTCATGTCGTACTCGCGGACCTGGCTGGAGGAGTGCGGATCGGAAGACAGTCATGGGCGGGCGCTTTGGGCGCTGGGCACGGTAGTCGGTCGATCCAGCGATCCAGGCAGGCAAAGCCTGGCCGGGCACCTCTTCCATGCGGCCCTGCCTGCCGTCTCGAAGTTCACCAGTCCGCGGGCGTGGGCCTATGCGCTTTTGGGCATCGCCGAGTACCTGCGGGCGTTCCAGGGCGACATCAACGTGCAGGCGGTGCGCGAGGGGCTGGCCGGGCGGATCCTGGATCTGTTTCAGCGTGTGAGCCGGCCCGAGTGGCCGTGGTTCGAGGACCGCTTGACCTACTGCAACGCGCGGCTCTCCCAATCCCTGATCGTGTCCGGGTCCAGGATGGAAAACGTGGAGATGACCGCCGCGGGCCTGCGATCGCTGAAATGGCTGATCTCGGTCCAGAGCTCGGACCAAGGCAGCTTCGTTCCGATCGGCACCGACGGCTTTTACCCGAGCAGCGGCCCCCGGGCCACGTTTGACCAGCAGCCGGTGGAGGCCTGCGCAATGATCTCCGCCTGCCTCGAAGCGCACCGGGTCACCGGGGACGGATGTTGGACGGAGCACGCGCGCCGCGCCTTCAACTGGTTCCTGGGGCACAACCAGATCCAGCAGCCGCTCTATGACCCCGCGACGGGGGGATGTCGGGACGGGCTTCACGTCGATCGCGTGAACGAGAACCAGGGTGCCGAATCGACGCTCTCGTTTCTCCTTTCCCTGCTGGAGATGCGCGCGGCCGATCGGGCCGACGCCACCAAGACAACGCCGGCCAGCACGAACGGGCAGCAAGCACGGATCGGGACCAGGATGGAAATGCTTACATGACGACCAGAATTGGCTACGAGACGCTCTTTCATCGGCACCCAAAGAACCCCATCCTGACCGCGGCGGACTGGCCTTACCCGATCCACACGGTCTTCAACGCCGGGGTCACCCGGCTGCGCGATGGCACGACGCTGCTCCTGTGCCGGGTCGAGGACCGCACCGGCCTCTCGCACCTGTGCGCCGCGCGCTCGGCGAATGGCGTCGACGGGTGGATCATCGACCCGGAGCCGACGCTGCGGCCGGACCCAGTGCACTACCCCGAGGAGCTGTGGGGGATCGAGGACCCGCGGATCACCTTCGTCGAAGAACTGGGCAAGTACGCCATCGCCTATACCGCCTTCAGCAAAGGCGGGCCGGGCGTCGCGCTGGCCCTGACCGAGGACTTCCGCAGCTTCGAGCGCTACGGCCTGGTCATGCAGCCCGA
>JBBRLA010000642.1:0-4893 GCA_038231615.1 Polyangia bacterium
ATAAATCTGCCCGTCCTGAGGGCTTGGCGCTGCTTGCGCTGCCTGGAGGCTCGGCGCCGCTTGCGCTGCCTGGGGGCTTGGCGCTGCTTGCGCTGCCTGGAGGCTCGGCGCCGCTTGCGCTGCCTGGGGGCTTGGCGCTGCTTGCGCTGCCTGGGGGCTCGACACGGACAGGGCGGACATCGTGGCGGCCTGGCTGCTCGGCGCGCCCGGGTCGCTCAGTGCGGCGTGCGGGCGGCTCTGCGTGGGCTGCTCGCCAGATGGGGTCGGGCTGGATATCGCGGCGGCCTGCGGGCTGGTCGGTGCAGTCTCGATCAGCGTGGGTGCCGATGGGCTTGTCGCTTCACCCTGAAGCGATGAGGCCGCCTGCTGGGCCCTGGTCGGGCTCGACACGACCTCCGATGACACTGCGAGCGGTGCCGGGGTGATGCCGGGTGCCGTTTGAGAGGCGACCGCTAGCGCTGGGCCCGAGGCCCCCTGTGGGGCGATGACCTGCGTCATATCGGGAGCTTCTGCGCCGCGGCGAAGGACCGGGGCCTGTGCTGGAGTGAACAAGGGCGATGGCGGTCCCGCAGCCCTTGTTCCCGGATCTGCCCGCCTGAGCCTCGCGTCCGTGGAGGCTGGCTCCGTCGGAACGATCATTGGCATCGACGTTGGCGCGTACTCGCCTGGAGACCGGACGTCCGCGGCCGCAACCCCGCCCTCAGACGGAAGGGCCTGCGCGTCGTTCGACCGATGGAGCCGCGCATCGATCCAGCGGAGATGGGCGAATGCCCGCCCGAGTGACGAAGCGGTGGGCTCCGGCGCCCGCACCGGCTGGGCCATAGGCCCGAAGAGCTCGCGCACGCGGGGCTCTGCCTGGAGCAACCGGATGGCGTCGTTGCCGGTCTCAGCGAACAAAGCGGGAGGGGCCGACCTGGGCACATGCCCGGAAGTGGCCCCGGTAGGGGCCCCGGCAAAGGATGCCGCGCCGGCCAATGAGGCGACCGCATCTTCGCGACGGGTCGTTGGGTTCTCCACCGACCCGCCTGCCCCAACAGGGCCGGGCTGGGCGGCCAGACTCGCCGCGCTGGTCCCTGGCGCAGGCGCAATGCCAAGAGCAAACTCGGGCGCGGACTGCCCCTCCGATCCTGCGGGACGCTCCGGGGCAGCCGAAGCCCCGGAGGTCGCTGCCGCCTGAACGATTGCGATCGCTGTTTGCGCCGCCGCCGCCTGAGTCGCCGCCGTCTGTCCGGTCGGCGCCACTTGCGAAGCCGCTACCTGTCCGGCAGGCGCCGCTACCTGTCCGGCAGGCGCCGCTACCTGTCCGGCCGGCGCCGCTACTTGTCCGGCCTGCGCCGCCGCCTGTCCGGCCTGCGCCGCCGCCGCTTGAGAAACCGCCGCCTGTCCGGCCTGCGACGCTGCCCCCTGTCCGGCCTGCGACGCTGCCCCCTGCTCGGCCTGCGCCACCGCTGCTTGCGCCGCCCCCTGTCCAGCCTGTGCCGCTGCCGCCTGTCCAGCCTGCGCCGCCGCCGTTTGCGCTGCCGCCTGCCCAGCCTGCGACGCCGCCCCCTGTCCGGCCTGCGCTGCCGCCGCTTGCGCCGCCTGCCCGGCCTGCGCCGCCGCCTGCGCTGCCGCCTGCCCGGCCTGCGCCGCCGCCGCTTGTGCTGCCGCCTGCCCGGCCTGCGCCGCCGCCGCTTGCGCTGCCGCCTGTCCGGCCTGCGCCGCCGCCGCTTGCGCTGCCGCCTGTCCGGCCTGCGCCGCTTCCATCGACGCGATTCCCTCCGGAATCGCCAACGGCGCGGCATTCCCCACAGGGGCGCTCACGGGCATTGCGACAGCGCGAGCCGGCGCGGCACCCTTGCTCTCGCGCTCCTCTGCCGGCGCCTGAGCCAAAACCTTGAGCATGGTCAGATCGATGCTCGCCCCCTGCTCCGCCAGCCGAGGCGGCAACGCGGGCGCCGCCACCGGAACCACCGCAGCATCCAGCGTCTGCCTCCCCACCGACGCCTGTGCCTGCACCGGGGCCGCCGCCGGCTGGGTCCGTACCTCCCGGCCCGCCTGTGCCTGCGTCTCAAACCATGGGCTGGGGAACACCCAGCTCATCGGGCTGGTCGGGCGTTCCAGCACCGGGCTGTCCCGTCCCGAAAGCCCCATCACGCCCAGGTACGCGCCGAGCACCCGATCCGCGAAGCGCAGCGAGCGCATCGTCATGCCGCTCTGCGGGCCCGCTATGCGGTTCACCACTGCGCTGACCATCCGCTCCGAGGCGGCGGCAGCCTGCGGCATGTAGGCCGCGCCCGCCACGGGGTTCCCTGAGGACTCCATCGCTAGCCGCCTCCATTGTAGGTCAGGCCCTCGTGGGCGATCTCGATGGTCTCGAGCGAGATCTCGTTCTTGCTGGCGTCAAACTCCGGCCCCTCCCACTTGCAGATCCAGGCGCTCTCGAACTGCCAGCTGTGGGCCTTCTTCCCCCCCGGCCCGAACTGCACGATGCTGCCGCTGAATCGTTTGATCGGCCCGGCATCCTCGTCGATAAAACTCAGGCGCTTGGCCCACAGGGAGATGTCGGCGAACCCCTGCTTCAGCACGATGCTCGGGAACTTCGTCGGCCCGATCAGCTTGTGCTCGTAGCCGTTCACCCCGCCCTCTTGCAGGATGACCACCTCCGCCTCGGACTTCAGCCCGCTGCAGGAACGGAAAAACGCGCTCTGGATTCCTTCGATCTCGACGGCAAAGGTGTAGGCGCCGAAGGCGTCACGCCGTTTCCCTGTATCCTGGGCCATCCTCTTACCTCTTCGTCCTCAGGTCGTCTGGGTCGCTTCGGTGGCCAGCCCACCCGTCAATTGCTCGATCGAGAAGAGGATATACTCCGCCGGCAGCGCCGGGGCGACCCGAATCTGCGTGACCAGCCGCCCGGCGTCCACCGACTCCGGCGGGTTGGTCTCCCGATCGCACTTCACGATGAACGACTCCTCGGCGCTGCCGCCGGCGAAGTAGCCCTTCATCCACAGGTCCCGCAAAAAGAGCGAGATCTCCCGTTCCAGCACGGACCACGTGTCGGGCGTGTTGGGCTCGAACGAGACCCACTGCATGCCGTTGGTGATCGCCCGGCGCAGCATGACGAAGAGCCGGCGTACGTTGATGTACCGCCAGTCAGGGTCGGAGCTGGTGGTGCGAGCACCCCAGATGCGGATGCCGCGTCCGGTGAAGGCGCGCAAGGTATTCACTCCCTCGGTATTGAGCTGTCCAATATGATCATCGGACAGAGGCAGCGTTAGTTGCGCGAGTCCTTGTAATGTCTCGTTCGCCGGGGCTTTGTGGACCCCGTGCGCAAGGTCGCACCGAGCGTACACCCCGGCCACGTGGCCGCTGGGCGGAAGCTGGACCAGGCTGCCGTCAGCCGCGGTCACCTCCAGCCAGGGGAAGTAGTAGGCCGAAAACTGGCTGTCCCGGTGGTGGCGCAGCCGGCGGACCTCCTCGATGTCCCGGGTCTGGGGCAGGTCCAGGATGGCGAAGCGGTCCTGGGTGTTTTCGCAGATGTCCACCATCACGTCCTGCACCCGCTGCACGAAGTTCCGCGCCTCGGGCGGGGTCATCCTGCTGTAGGCCAGCATGGCATCGGGTACCAGGAGCAGGCCCACCTCCTCCACGTGCATGAGGGTCATGAGGCCGATGCGATCGTCGACCCCGTGGTCGTGGCCGACGAAGTCCTCGGCGATCATCCCGTCGGTGCCGTCGCGGCCGTTCTTGAGCTTCTCCGGCGGCCCCGGCGCAGGCATCCGATCCGGCAGCGACGAGGTCGACTGGGTGACCTGGAGCTGCAAGTCGGCGAGGCGGATGAGGGTCGATTGATCGTTGATGACCCGCGGGGCGTAGCGCCGGGACAGGGGGGAAAGTTGCAGGTTCTTGAACACCTCGCGCCGGTCTTTCAGGGAGGCATACACCTCGAACTCCAGCACCTCGATGTAGGTCGGGCCGGCGGCGGCGTAGGCGCGCAGGATCGGGGTCTGGGTGCTCCAACGCAAGGTCTTGTCGTCAATCTCGGTGATGATCACGAAGTCGCTGTTCTCGCGATCGTGGATGCGCACCAGCGCCCCGCGCTCGATGCCCCGGGTCGCATTCACCCGGGCCGCCCCCGCCCCCACCTCCAGGTCCAGGGTAAGGAGCGTCTTGGCGCCGGTGGACCGCTCGCAGCGCACCCACACATTGTTGCCCCAGCGCCCCTCGTTCAGGGCGGTGACCCGCAGGCTGTCCGCGTCCCAGGTGTTCTTCAGCACCCGTTCGGCGCAGGCGGCGTGTTCCGGCCCCGGCAGTTGCCCCGGCTCCGGCCGTCGGGCCACTCGGACCACGTAGCACGATCGTCCGCCGTTCTGGAAGAAGCCCTCCACCGACCGGGCCAGGTAGCCCTCGCTAGTGGCGCCATAGACCTCGACGAACTCCGCCCAGTTGCGCAGGAGGTGCGGGGTGTCCAGCGGGCCCTTGTTCGCCAAACCCAGGAAGCCGGCGACGTGGCAGTCGGCGACTGTCAGGGGGTTGATGCGAGATTCGAACCCGACGGAGTAAACGCCGGGCGGTCTGACCTCACGAAGTGCCTTCATTGAAATCCTTGTGATTGTAGACGGAAAGCGGGGAGTTGGATTGCTGGCGCACGCGGCTCATGTCACAACCCTTAGCCTCGCTTGCGCGCCTCGTTGATTTCACGGTTGATCCGGGCGATCTCACGGAGCCAGATATGACGTTCGTCATGCTCCATCACCAGGATGTCTTCGAGAGGCCAGTGGAAGTGATACGCGATGTAGGCTACCTCCTGGTACAACTGCTCCAGGGGGTAGCTCGTTATCCCCCCTGGCCAACTACGCGGCCATCACCTCCCCCGAGCAGATCGACATCGAACTCGTGTTGGCAGGAGGGGCA
>JBBRLA010000643.1:0-4878 GCA_038231615.1 Polyangia bacterium
GCGAGGCCGGACAAGAACAGAAAGCCCCCTGGCTGGTCCGCCTGCCGCACGAGCGTGATTCGTCTGCCACGGCCCACAAGCCGGGCGGCCGGGCGAGGGGCCCCTTATTCAGGCCGTGACCCGACGCCGTGACGGCGGAGATACGAGCAGGCCGAGATCAGAGGGTTTCCAGCACTGCCGCCGCCGACGACGCGGAAAGGGCGCTCACCAGCCAGCGATCGAGCAGGGCCCCATCCTGGCAGTGCAGGACCCGTTCCTTGTGTTCGGGAGAGACCAAAAGGCCCCGGGTCTACAGGACCCCGAACAATGCCTCGGCTCTGCCCTGGTTGATGCCGCGCGCCTCTCCGCGCTGAAAGGACAGGCGAATGGCGGCCTGCTCAGCATCAGTATTTCGCTCGCCTTCTTTTATCTCGCGGCGACGCTGCGAACCTTGCTGGTGAACTCTTCGGAGAAGGTGATAAACATCATCCGCGTCTGCATCGGTCTTCAGATCGCGAGCTTTGCCATCATTGTCATGGGAGGCACCGTGCTGATCCCGCGACTCGGCCTGGGCCTCCTGCTCGGATGGTACCTCATTCGCAATGTGAAGCGTCTGGCAGCCGAGCAGAAGCTGATGGTGCCCGCCCCCGCCGCATCCCTCCAGGCCCAGCCGACCCGGACCCTCCCATGAGTGCCAGTCCTTCACCACGCTCGCGGCCTCGCATGGCACGGCGGGGTGCAGTTGACATGCGTGCGGATGGACCTACACTGCTATTGTGAGGTGTAGACCGGCTGACCCCTTCCTTCCAGCCCGGCGGCGCAACGGGTCGCGTTCTTTTTGGGGTCCCATGCTGCTTCTGGCCATGGTGCTTCCCCTATGCGAGTGCAGCTTGCTCCGCTCCCTGGCCCCCGAGCGTCATTCTGGGGCCCACCTGGTCGTAGACCTGCGCCGCGACCCGGACAACGTGGACCTTTGTGAGCCCAACGCCGCGCGGTCACGGGTGGGCATCCTGGATCGAGAGGACCTCGAAGATCTGATGTATGGCCTGCGCAAACAGAGCGTGGAACTCACGACCTGGGTGCGTTGCGTCAGACCCCTGCTCACCGGTCTGCCTCCCGAGCGCGCCGCCGATCTCCTGGACCTGATGGGCGAAGAGTATCGCAGCCTGATCCGTGACGGCAGGCTCGGCGAAAACCCGGTCCTGAAGGCCCGTTTTGGCGAACTCCACCTGGCATTCCTGGAGCGGCCGAACAGCGCGCAGCCCCATGCCACGGTCATGACCGCCCTACTCGACGACCTGCGGCAGGCGCTGAAACTCAAGCGGATTGGCGAGTTTGCCATACCCTGGGCGCAGGAACTCCTGAGCACTCAGGAGGAGATGGAACAGGGCCGATGGCAAGGCGTGGCGGTCACTGCCGCAACGCTGGAAGGCTTCGCCACCGGGGCGGACGAGACGCTGCTGCGGCGGTTGGCGCGTCGCCTGCCCGACCCGGCGCTTCGTGAACAGGCCCGCCGCGTCCTTGTGCGACGTCACCTGCAACAATCGCCCTTCCCCGAACTGATTGGCGAGGAGGGCGCCGAGTTGATGCTCTTGCAGACCGGGCACTACCCGGTGCCGCTCTCCCGTTTTCCGCCCGTGGAAGTGCGGGTCGATCGGGAACGGTTCCCGATGCGCAGCTTCCGGGTGCACCAGCAGGTCTCGCCTTATCTCGCGACACTCACCGCATACAACAAGGAGGCCGAGCTGCCCGCGCTTCCCGAGGTGCCCTTGCGGGGTAAAATTCACATTCGACTCACGGGGTTGGCGCGGCCGGTGTCGTTTTGCGGGCCCCCCCGGGCGGACGACATCGATCTGGATGCGACACCATGCGTGTCTGCCGTGGAGTTCACGACGGGACAGCAGCACGTCAGGATCAATCGCGATGGCGTGCTGCTCTTCACCGCAGAATACACGGAGGCCCCGGCCGCCGCACTGGCCACCGCCTGCGATGCCCTCCGCGCACCGCTCATTGTGAAGGGCACTCCGCTCCTGGTCCTTTCGTGGCCGCTGCGCTTCCTTGCACCTCCGAAGTCCGAGCGGACCTTCGTGGCAAACGGCCAGGGCCCGCCCGGTTCTCCCGGACCCGACCTGGAAATCCTGGCCGACCACGGCGCCGCGGCCCGGCTGGCGCTTCATGTAGAGGGCGTCGGGCTCAAGGAACCCTACTTCATGGTGATGGAGCGGGACGAGGCATCGTCCTTCCGGGTAATCTCCCGAGGTGTGCCCGGGGAGAAAGGGACGCCGGGCACGGCGGGCGCTCCGGGGGTGGCGGGACCCGATGGCAAGGCCGCGGTGTGTCCCGGTGGCGACGGCGAGGCGGACGGCTTCAGGGGCGGAGAGGGCGACCCAGGCGGCAACGGCGAACCGGGTGGAAGGGGCGGCGATGGCGGAAGGATGCGGATCAGGGTCCGTTGCGGTGCCCGGCCCTGCGACGAGGTCATCGGGATGCTGACGCGCATCCTCCATAGCGAGGGGGCCCCCGGGGGCGAAGGCGGCGAGGGCGGCCCCGGCGGTCCCGGCGGCGAGGGCGGAGAAGGCGGCGCGGGGACCGAGTGCGTCGTCGATGAAGCGAAAGATGGGAAGGTGTGGGAGGTCAACAAATCGGTGTCTTCGGGAAAGAGCGGCCATTCGGGCACGGCCGGACGTCGGGGCCGCCCTGGACCCAGAGGCCAAAGTGGCACATCCTGGCCGCCGCAGTTCTACATCGGCGGCACATAAGAGGGCCAGTGGACCGCGTGCCTTGACCGACGCCTATCGGCGACTCACGATCAAGGTCATCATGAATGACTCCGCAGAAGCAGGTGGTCCCATGCCGCACAAGATCCTGGTGGTCGATGACAACGAGGATTTCCGCAGCGCGCTCGTGTCCTTACTGCGCCACCGGGACTATCAGGTACAAGAGGCGGACAACGGGAAGGACGCTCTGTTCCTTGCCAGCAAGGAACACCCGGACCTGATCATCCTGGACCTACACATGCCCCAACTGGGGGGCTGGGAGGTCTGCCGACAGCTCAAGAGCGACCCGGAGCTGTCGTCGATCCACGTGATCATGACGACCGCCGATCACGTGGCCCCGGAAGACGCCGAATATGGGCTGGCGCTGGGAGCGGACGAGTATGTGGTCAAGCCCTTCGTGAACGACGTCCTGATGTACAACGTGGTGCGTCTTCTGGACGGGCCGACCCAGACCTGATTTGCACTTCAGGGAGCGGGATGTTCATCGCGCCGGTGGTCTTTGGCGATGAGGACGTAGAGCGAGGGGACGATGAAAAGGGTGAACACGGTCCCGATGGTCATGCCCCCGACCAGCACGATGCCGATGGAGTTCCTGGCCACCGCGCCCGCACCCGTGACCAGGGTCAGGGGGAAGTGCCCCGCCACCGTGGCCACCGTGGTCATCAAGATCGGGCGCAGGCGGATGCTGGCCGCGGCACGGACGGCGTCGAGTTTGCTCAGGCCCTTTTCCTGCTGCACGTTGGCGAACTCGACGATGAGGATGCCGTTTTTGGAGATCAGGCCCACCAGGGTCACCAGCCCCACCTGCGAGTAGATGTTCAGCGTGGTGGTCCAACCCTGGGTCAGCCCGAAGTGCATCCCCGGAGGGCCGGCGAACTTCAGGAAGGTGAAGATCATCGCCCCAAACAGGGCCAGCGGCACCGAGCCCGCCAGGATCACGAAAGGGTCGCGAAACGAGTTGAACTGCGCCGCCAGAACCAAAAAGATCAGCACCAGCGCCAGGGCCAGCGCCGGCAGGAACTTGCCTCCCTCCTCCCGGAGCTGCCGCGACTCGCCGGTATAGTCCACCCGGTAACCGGGCGGCAGGATCTTCGCGGCGGTATCCTCCAGCACCCGCAGGCCCTGATCCAGGGAGCGCGGCGCCACCCCGGAGATCTTGACCGAGTTGAGCTGCTGGAAGCGATTCAAGGTCCGCGGCTCGACGGTGTTGTGCAGTGTCGCCACCGCGCTGAGGGGCATGACCTGGCCGCCGGGCCCGGTGATGTAGATGTCCTTGATCTGGTCCGTCATCAGCCGCCCCGCGCGCTCGATCTGCGGAATGACCTTGTAGCTGCGCCCATCGATGTTGAAGCGGTTCACGAAGTTGCCGCTCAGCATCGCCGACAGGTCCCCGCCGACCTGCTGCATGTTCAGGCCCATCGAGGCGACCTTGTCTCGGTCGATCACGATCTCTGTCTTGGCCTGATCGATGCGCACGTCGGTCAGCGGTGGGAAGGCGAACTGCCCGCTGCGGGTCGCCTCCTGCACCATCTGTTCGGCGAAGCGCACCAGATCCTCATGGCTGGACGTCGAGGCGATGACCAGCTCCACCGGGAAGGTCCCGGAGCTGGGCAACGCCGAGGGCAGGAACATCGGCGCCCGGATGCCGGCGATCTGCGCGGTCTTGGCGGAAAGCTCTTCCTGGATCGGGAAGATGCTGCGCTGGCGCTCTTCCCACGACTTGACCAGCATGCCGCCAAAGCCCCCCGTGGGGAAGGTGATCTGAAAGCTGTGATCGAACTCCGGCGTCTGCTGGAAGATCCGGCCCACCTGCGTGGTGAAGGGCAGAAGCTGCTCCAGCGTGGCGTTGGGCGGTACGTCGATGGCGCCGAAGACCACACCCTGGTCCTCGTTGGGCGCCAGTTCGCTGGGCGAAAAAAGGTACATCGGCACGACCAGGATCGTCAGAGCGATCCACACCCCATACACTGCCGGCCGGGCGGAGAGCGTGGCGCCGAGCATGCGTTCGTAGGCAGCCTTGAGCCGCGCAAACCCGCGGTCGGAAAAGCGGGCCAGAAGGCCCGGGGCATGCGTGGCCTTCAGCAGCCTGGATGACATCATCGGCGAGAGCGTCAGCGCCACC
>JBBRLA010000644.1:0-4855 GCA_038231615.1 Polyangia bacterium
ATAGCCGTGGAAGAGCGACGGAATGGCGCTCAGGTCCACTACCGACACCACCGCCACCTCCGTCGACTGGGCCCGCGCTTCCAGCGCCAGGTTGACGCGCCCCACCTCGTCCTTGGTGGCCGGCGACCCGAAGGTCAGCACCACCACCCGCCCGCGCAGCACGCGCAGATCGTAGGGCCGCCCCTCGCCATCCGTCAGCCCCTGGGCCTTCACCGCCCGCGCCGGAAGCAGCGCCAGCGAACCGAGGATCGAGAGGAGAATCACTCGCATCAGGGGGGTGCCGGTCAGGGTGGGATGCATGTAATATATGAACAGCAAATCCCGTGCCGGCCAGAATCCGGGCCAGAATCCCAAGAAATTGGCCACCTCCATTCCATATCGGGCCAGGTCCGACCACTTGCTGGTCATTCTTGGCCTGGCCGGCGGCATTCCTACCCGAAGCTGGATGATCCTTTCGGTGCAGCGCCCCCCTGCAGGACGACACCACCTGCATCGCGGCATTCCTTGATCCAGCCGACGGCCTGGAATGTCCGCTCACCTCGGTTGAGTTCGCTCTGCGCCGGACCCGCCCTTGCGCAACTGCATCAGGATGCTAATATTTCTGCCTGACCCAGCCGAGCGTTTGCCCGGGGCATCCCGGAGTGAGGCTCTCTTGACCACCGTCGATCCCCTTCTGGCCAGGCCTCCCGTGCCCAGCCTACCCGAGCGACAGCCACCCACCGAACCGCCTGCGGCGCGGCACGAGCTGCGCACTCTCTTGAACCAGATCATCGGCTACAGCGAGTTGCTGATCGAGGAGGCCCAGGATTGGGAGCACGAGGGCCTGGCCTTGGACCTGCAAAAGATCCGGGCGGCGGGGCAAAAGGTGCTGCGGTTGACGGAGCAGGGGACGGCCCCCGGGGTCATCCGGCGGCCGGTCGACACCGCCGTGCAGGGGCCCAGGGAAGCTGGCGTCGCCCCGATGGTGCTGCCGGGGCTGCTGCTGCTGGTCGATGATGATGAGAACAACTGCGACATGCTGTCCCGGCGCCTGCAGCACGACGGACACACGGTCCACATCGCACGCAGCGGCCCGGAGGCGCTGGCGCTGGCCAGCCAGCATCCCTTCGATCTGATCCTTTTGGACCTGATGATGCCGGGCATGAATGGGCAGGAGGTGCTGCAGCGACTGAAGGCGGATCCCCTGCTGCGCGACATCCCGGTGATCATGCTCTCGGCGATTGAGGACCTGGACATCGTGGTGCGCTGCATCGAGTTGGGCGCCGAGGACTATCTGCCCAAGCCCTTTCCCCCGCTGCTCCTTCAGGCGCGCATCGGCGCCTGCATGGAGAAAAAACGGCTGCGGCAGCAGGAGGAGCTGCGGCGCAGCCTTCCCGAGGCGACCCGACCGCTCCGGGACAAGGAGCAGGAATCAGAGGGGGAGGGCGACGGCGATGTAGAAGGCGACGATGACGAAGCCGAGGCGGAGCCGGCGCGGCGGCGCGGCCCGGCCGGTCTGTTGGCGGAGACGCGGACGGTGCCGGTGCGGCTGGACCTGGACTATGGGGCGCTGCTGAAGGTCGGCGGGGCACTTTTTCTCTTGTGGTTTGTGGGCAAGGCGTGGTCGGTGGCGGTGCTGCTGCTGATCTCGCTGATGCTGGTGGCTACCCTGAGCCCGCTGGTGCGCCGGGTGGAGGCGCGCTTCAACCGGCGCTGGGGGATCGTCCTGGTCGCCGTGGCCGTGGTCAGCGTCGCGGCGGGGCTTCTGGGCATTCTCATCCCCCCGCTGGTGCGGCAGGTGCAAAGCCTGGTCCTGCACTTTCCGAATCATGCCCAGACCATTGAGGCCACGCTGCGCCGGTGGCGGATGCCCATCTCGCTCTCGTCCTTCGCGCCGGGCTGGACCCGGGACGCGGCCCCGCAGCTCATCAACGTGGCCAGCACCATGCTCAGCGGCTTCGTCGAGCTGACCATGGTCGCGGTGCTGACCATCTATCTGCTCATCGACGGGCCGGGGGTCGAGATGAGCCTGATCCGCCTCTTGCCCCGGTCGGAGCGGCTGGCGGTGCGGCGGGTGCTGACCACGATCGCCGATCGGGTCGGCAGCTACATGCGCGGGCAGCTCCTGGCCTCGGCGATGGCGGGGCTCTTCGCGTTCCTTTTGTGCCTGGTCTGCCGGGTGCCGGAGCCGCTGGCGCTGGCGGTGTGGATCGCAGTGGCCGACGCGATTCCCCTGGTGGGGCTGATGCTGGGGGTGATCCCGGCGGCGCTTTTGGCGTTGACGCAGGGGACCACCACTGCGCTGATCGTCGGAGCGGGGTATCTGCTCTATCACCAGATCGAGGTCACGATCATCGTGCCGCGAATCTACGGCAGCTCGATGAAGCTCTCCGGCTCGGCGATCCTGGTCTCGATCCTGGTGGGGGCCAAGCTGATGGGGGTGGTCGGGGGGCTGATCGCGCTGCCGGTGGCGGCGGCCTTGCCCGTGGTGCTGCGCTATATCGGACAGTGGCGGGACCGCGAAAGCGACCGGCGCGGGGCAGCGCTAGCGCCAGCGGCCAAGGTCACGACCCCCCGGGGATGATCAAACAGAAGCACCTGGACCGGGCATCTTTTGGCGTACCTCTCCCCCATGTCCTCGCATTCGCGAGGTCATGGGTGGGCCCACGCGGACTCGCGAATGCGAGTCCGTGGGGAGTGCCCCCACGCTTCCTCGGTCACGACCAGTAGGTCGCTCTCTCAGTCGCTGCGGAATGGGCCCACGCGGCTGAGCGAATGCGAAGCCGTGGGGAGCGCCAAAATCTGCTTCGGCCATGTGCTTCTTGCTGAGATGACTCTTGCTGAGATGACTCTTGCTGAGATGACTCTTGCTGAGATGACTCTTCATCAACGTGACTCTGTATAGTCGCTCTTGTGCCGGGCGCAACTTGTCGTGGGTATGTCGTCAGCGTACACTCTGGGTCATGGCGGTTTCGCTGCATACATGTCCGTTGTGTGGAAAGCAGCATGGGTCATCGCCCTGCCCGACGTTCCCGGTGCCCGCCGCCGATCTGAAGACGCACCACGCCCCGGTGCCCGCCGCCGATCTGAAGACGCACCACGCCCCGGTGCCCGACTCCGGCATGGCGGCTGGCCAGGCGACCCAGGTGGCGATGAGCCAGGAGCCCCTTGTGGCCGGGACCGAGCCGCCGCCACAGGCCCCACCGATGTCGCTGGATCTGTCGCCGGGAATGATGGTCGGCGAGTATCAGGTCGAGGGGCGCATCGGCGAGGGGGGAATGGGGACGGTGTACTCCGCCGTGCACCCGATCATCATGCGGAAGGTGGCGATCAAGGTGCTAAACTTCAGCGGATCGAGGGCCGAAAGCGCCTCGCAGCGGTTCGTGCAGGAGGCGCGGGCCGCCACCCTGGTCCGGCACCGCAACATCGTCGACGTCTTTGCCTTCGGGCAGCTTCGGGACGGGCGGTCCTATCTGGTCATGGAGTTCCTGGAGGGCGAAAGCCTGCAAGGCTACCTGGAACGCCACGGGCCGCTCTCATTTGCGCGGGCGCTGCCCATCATCGATGGGATCTGCGCGGGACTCAAGGCGGCCCATGACAAGCACATCGTTCATCGGGACCTGAAGCCGGAGAACATCTGGATCTGCCCCGCGGAGGAGGGCCGCGAGGTGGATGAAATGGCGGTCAAGATCCTGGACTTCGGGCTGGCCAAGCTGGTCAGTGGGCCGTTGGGCAGCGATGCGATGCTGACCCGGGCCGGGATGACCATCGGCACACCGGCCTTCATGTCGCCGGAGCAGTGCCGCGGTTCCCGGGAGCTGGACCACCGCTCGGACCTGTATTCGTTGGGGGTGATTTTGTATCAGATGTTCACCCTGCGGGTGCCCTTCGTGGGCGAGTCCTACATCGACGTGGTCAACCATCATCTGCGGACCGAGCCGGCCTCGCTAAAGCAGGCCATCGGGATGCCCGGAGAACTGGACGACATCATCGGCAAGGCGCTGGCCAAGCAGCCGGAGGACCGCTACCAGAGCGTGGCGGAGCTGCGCGAGGCCCTCCATGGCTGCACTCACATCGGGGACTGGGCGCCCCGGCGAACGGCGCCGTCGACCTCGTCGGCACAGGCCGGGACGCTGGTGGGGCCGCCGGGGTCAGGGTCAGGTAATGACGAGGCCCGGGAGGGGGACAAGCTTTCGGAGTATCGCGGCGGCGGGCTGCTCATCGAGCCGATCCACAATCGCGGGGCGCTGACCCTGCGTTTCCGCGGCGAACTGGGCCATCCCGATGCGGCACTGAGTTCGTTCCTGGACCGGGTGACGCAGGCGGTGCCGGACTTGGTCCAGCGGGTGATCTTGGATCTGGGCCAGCTCGACTTCGCCGAGCCAGAAGGCCAGGTGTTCCTGTTGGAATGGGTTAGTATTCTCTCGAACATGCGCGACGAGGGGCTGGCGCCGGTGACGATCCGCTACAACCAATCGGTCTCGTGGCAGCGGGAGGCGGTGTCGCGCATGCGGGACTTCGACCCGGCGCTGATGGCCGAGGCGGTGGACCCCGCGGGCGGCTGACATGCAGTGGACGATGCCCGCCGCGTTCGTGCGGCTGACCAGCCCACCGAGCCTCCGACCTCTTACCTGGGCAAGGCGCTGACCTACGCGCACAACCACTGGGACCTGCTGCGAGTCATCTTCACCGATGGCGCGCTGGAACTGGACAACGGGGACGTGGAGCGGGCGATGCGAGGTCCCCCGAGACGAGGAGTTCTACAAAAGAACGCTGAACATCTGCGACTTGTACACGCGCCTCCTGTATGACTGGGAGCAAGTGTGGAGCCTGGATGAGAAGACTTCCATTCAGCCGCGTCCACGAACCGTGGAGA
>JBBRLA010000645.1:0-4855 GCA_038231615.1 Polyangia bacterium
AAACGGACGCAGATCGGCCTCTGCGCGAAACTCCTTCCGCTCACCGAACAACGGCGCCACCGACACGTCAGATCCCCGGTCACTTCTTCCAGGCCGTGCATGTTCTTGTGCTCTTCCAGCATCCTCCTCAGCTCCTTTCCCAGGTTAGCCTAAGCCATGTCCAGGGCGAACTTGCCCCAGTCGTCCTTTGGCTCGGGCTCCAGCCCGCCTTCCCCTTCCTCCGGTTCGTCGAGCCCTTGCTCCGTCAGCCGGGCGTAGATCTCCGCCAGCCCCATCTCGATTGCCGCCAGCTTCTCCGCGATTTCCGTCTGCCGGGAAATCGAGTCCTTGCTCCTGCGGGTCGGCCTCGCGATTTCCTCGCGGGCCCGCTTCAGGATCTCCTCTTGCGGCAGCGCATCGATGGTGGCGAGCCGCGCCGCCTTGGCCCCGCGGGCCAGGCTGTTCTTGACGATCAAGGTCAAACAGCGGGTGGAGAAGCTGCTGCTTGCGCAAGGGCAAGATGCCGGCAGAAGGAGCAGACCCGGAGCAGCACGAGCAGACGCCGTGGGACAAGCTGTGCGCGGCGTCTTTGCAGGGGCGCATCGCCTTGGGACCCAAGGCCGGTTGGCGGGTCCGGCGCCTGGGCCATCATCCAGTCTGCTTCTTCAGCCTGCCTCTCTTTTCCTTGGGTAGGTGGTGGAGCGCTCCTGGGTGACCCTCCTCCGCAGGCGCACCGAAACGCACAACGTTGAGCTGGCCGAGGCCGTAGTCCTGGACAAGTCGCGGAGATTCAAGATATACATCCCAGTGATGATGCTGACCCGGCGTATTGGGCTCAGCCCAGCCGTTGCCATGAGCATCGAGCCACACCGGGCGAGCGCGGAGGGTTACGATTGGCCGTATCTCTTCGGTCTGACCCGTCAGGGACGACCTGCGTGCTGCCTTGCACCAGTCTATTGGCGGATCGAAGTAGAACGCATTGCTGGCCCCGTCCCCGCGCACTGGGAGTGCGTCGTCGTAGCGTGTAGTGAAGGGCGCCAGCAGGTTGCGGGGCGTGCAGACACATGCCACGCGGACAGTGCGCCCCTCAGCCCTCACCCGCAGATTCCAGACTGTCTTTTCGATCATCTGGATCGCTCCGTGGGAGCGGCGCCGACAATTGCGTCCCTCGATTGGCCGCGTTATCAGAATCGTCTCTTCAGTCGTGAGGGAACAGGCAGACACGAGCCTTACCAATAGATCCACCCAGTCGCTCCCCATCCTCTCGAATAGCGCTCGGAAGCCCCACACCGTAATATGGCCTGGCAGGGGTGCGAACGGCAGGGGCTGGAACAGATGGCCGAGCTGATCTAGTGCATCCAGGTATCGGCGAGCTATCGGATCCTTTGCGCGAGCAGCCTCCTGACGTTTGGCGAGCGGCTGCAGGAATTCGCGGACCAGACGCCCGTGATAGAGTCGTTCTATGGGGATGCGGATCCGGTGCGAACACATGTACCGCACCAGGGGGTCCAACATTGCGAAGGGCAGCGGATCCTGGGGATCGACGACCAGCGGATCGAGAATCGCGATCATTCGATCGTCTCGTCCTCGTCCGCTGGATCGTGTACAACATCCAAGGGTGGGCCGGCGGGCGTGCCCGTCTCGGCCTTCTGGGCCGCGGCGAAGTAGATGGCCCGCTCTTCATCGGGCGCTTCGTCCAGAAAATCGGATGGCCAGTATTCGCGAATGTCGCCCTCTGGCTGCAGCGACGATTGTTTGAGAGAAGTAACGCCCCTCTCGTCCTGCTCGACTAACACCAAGTTGACGTTTTTCATGAGCCATTGCTCGTCCTCGCTTCCCGGCGCCGCGCGAGCAATGAGTCTCCGGAGACGACGCACCATGTGGTCGCTGTGGGTCTCGACCATCACCTGTCGTCCTGCGAACGCCAGCGATACAAAGAAGTGGGCCAGCCGGCTTTGCACCTTCGGATGGGTATGCATGTCCACCTCCTCCAGAAGGAGGGGAGGGGTCCGGCCCGTTCCTTGACCACCTCCAATCAGGCCAGCAACCACGACAGGTAGGAGGTACCCTATCCCGCGACCGACGTGCTGCACGCTTGCCTGCCCACAGAGCAGACGGAAGTGAACGTCTTGGATCTCGTGAAGGCTGAACCGTGCGCGCACTCCCAGTTCAGTCATCACCTGATTGACCGCTTCGAGGAGCGGTTGCTCGTGTAAGCCTAGCGCCCGTGGCAGACGGATTGCGCCTTCCTCTGGGAGCTGAACAAATGGAAGAGTGAGGATCTGTTCGGTGTGCCGCTGGTGCAAGAGCTGGGCGGCATACTCGCCGCTGATACCGACATCGTCCAGAGGACTGCTAGCTGCCGTGTAGATATTCTGCGGAATCTTGCGAGTAGCACCTAAGTAGTGCAGATTCTGAAGGAGCCCGACCAGTGCGCGCATTGGCTGCTCATAGTGAGCGACGATGATCTCGAATTCTCGGTTTTGACTTCTCCCAAACATGGATAGAAACTTCGGGATGAAGTGGGACAGCGACTGGCTCTCGACTTGTTTGGGCCAATCAAGGCTGGCATCCGACTCGATCTTGTACCAGCCATCACCCTTCGTCATGAATTGAAGATATGGAAGGTTCGTTCGTTTCGAACTGCCGTTCAGCCAGGCATCCAGTCGAATGGAACTCGCAAAGATCCGCTGATTGTGCTCGGTAAAACAGACTTCGATCCGGCTCTGCTGTCGGGTGTTGGCAGGCTTGGTTCGGTGAAGGATCTGCACTCGATCCTTCTTCTTTTCGAAGGTGTACCGCGTCTGAACTGGAACATCCCATTCTACGGTAATCACCGGCCAGCCCTCCGCTGCGTTCTTCTCCGGCCAGCCATGCGCCAGTTCCCGCAGGGTCAGCGATTCCACGTACGGCCCTTCCAGGTAAAGTTGGACTTCCTGGCGAGGGTGCTGCAGGGTCTGTTTGAGCAGCAGGAGCGCCTGCATTAGAGTACTTTTTCCGCTGCTGTTTCGTCCGATGAGCACGGTGAGGGGACGAAGATCTAGCTCTTGGTAGGTGGGGCCAAAGGATTTGTAGTTCCGCATACCAATCTTGGTGATGCGGGCAGGCCGCATGAGGGCGGGATCCATCGTGCTAACTGTTGTACAAGCTCGCAGCCCTTGTGGCAATTCTTCGAGCGAGAGTAGGCGGTTTCTCGCGATCCCGCGGCGTCAACCTCTTTGGGCGCCGCCACAACTAGCGCGGTCCGGCCTGGCGCGGGCGGTGCGCGCTGAACCCCTCCGTCCAGGGCGGCCCGGCAGATCTGCTTCACACTCTCGGGGAAGTCCCCCTGCACCACCCATTCGAGGTAGCCGCGATCGGGGCCAGCGGCGATCTCGTGCAGCCACGGTATGGGTTGGCGCGTGGTGAGGGATTGTCGCTCACGACACTGCTCGTCCTTGATTGTGGCGGCGAATGCACGAAGAGGGCAGCCCGTCGGTAGGGTCTTTTGAACTGCTCAAATGGATGGGTTCGGTCTTTAGCAACCATCCCTCACCACGGGTTGGCGCTATAAGAGAAGGGCAGATCCGGACTCTCGTTCTTGTTCAGGATCTGCCTGCTGTGGTCGAAGAAGACCTGCACCTGTGTCTGTGGGACCTCGTCCAGATACTCGACGGAGGTGCTAGCCCAGGGGTTCGGCAGGTTACTCAGGGGACGCGGGAGCATGCAGGGAAATATACCTGAACATCGGTTCCGAACAAGCGGGGCCTGAGGTTGACCCTACTTGTCTAGCTCCTTGGTCATCCGTTCAAAGTCTAGGAAGTTCTGGCCGTCGTGCAGCGAGACGCCCTTTCCCGCCTTGAATGTGAACCCCGCTGCCGCACCTTTGCCGATCTCCAGCGACTTCAATTGGCACACTGCCTTCTTCGATTCGGCATCCGTGCAATAGCCCGGCGCACCACCGGTGATCTTGTCCACGATGTGCTTGGCGACGTACATGTCATTGGTGCTTTTCGTCGTCGTTTCGTTGAACGCGATCTTGAGCGGGCAGCCGCAAGACGCCTTGAACGCGGTCTCGGCGGCCTTGGCCGCGGGGCCCAGGTCGTGATTCATGTACTCGCGCTCGTCCTTCCCGCCAAATGCAGCGCTCGACATCAGGATGAGGGTCAATGTAGTTAGCGCTCTACGGGTCATCCGGGCTCCTTGGTTTTCATTTAGTATGATTAACACCAGTTTATCAGAAAATGGTCACTGGGTCGCCGCTGCAGGTGGTCCTGATGGCCAGCTCAATCGGTGACCGGGCAGGCGTCTCCGACCTTCGGCAGGGTGACGCGCGTCGGCTCCGCACCCTGGTGAGGTATAGCGCCACGCCAGCGGCGGCGCACATCCGTCCACCATGGCGGCGTCCGTCGGAGAGGTAGTGTCCACGGCGCTGCATGAGATCAGGACTGAGTGAGGAGCCCGTGTCCAGCACAGCGAACGCCTGAACTGATGAATCTGGCCGAGTTGATCTTTGTATTCGCGCTGCGCAACCCCAAGATATGGGAAAACATCCAGAGCCGGGTCGGATCGGTACACGGGCGCAGGTGGAGCGAGGTGGCGGCGCTGGATGTGGCCGAAGCCATTTTGGGTATGAGCCGCTCGACGGTACCGGCATATCGGAACAGCTCGGTCAAAGTGAAGATCCGGCCGCTGCGCTGCGAGCACGGCGGGTACACGCGGGGGATGGTGTAGTCGGCCGTCCCTGGGACGTGATGGCGTGATGACGGGGCCGCGGCCCCGTCGATATCTTTGACAATCACCGGTTTCAAAAATAAATGAGTCAAGCCGACGCATCACCCAGCCCTTCCACCTTTCGTAGGAGGACCAGTGTGAACGACGCAACCAAGACAGCTCT
>JBBRLA010000646.1:0-4838 GCA_038231615.1 Polyangia bacterium
GCTGATCAAGATGCCCTACCTCTCCAATCTGGAGATGCAGCGCAAGAGGGGCTCGACGAGAGCCTTTTGTGGCCTCTGCGTCCAAGCAGACGAAAACCGCAGGATTCTCCGTCGAGAAATCGCTTAAACGAGCGGCATTGGAGCTAGAAGCCTCACGTAACCGTGGCGCCCTGGCTCATTTTCTTTCCTTCGTTCGGAAGCGCGGCAGTGGTACGAGGTGACCGGCAGCAGTCAGTGACGCTGTTTCTTGAGTTGGGCCAGGTACTCCTGCAGACGCTCCATCTCTTCCGCACTCAGACCGGCCAGCCGCTCCTCCGCGGGCAGGTCCCGCAACCGCTCCTCCGCGGTCAAGCCCCGCAGCCGGACCTCAAGAGGCAACCCGGCCACTACCTCGCGCAGTACCTCGTCGGTCGTCCGTTCAAATAGCTCGGCATCCTTCATCGCCATGGTGTTCTCGCTCTTTCTGATCTGCTGAATATGGTGACATAGCTCGTTGTACAGGTCACGTTCATCGCCGCTCAGCCGTTCGCGCACTTTTCGGGGCTCACGCAGGTGCTCGCGGCTGAATGCGTAGAGCAGGCCGTTGCCGGCGGTCTCGCTGGCGGGCCCGGCCTCGATGCAGGAGAGCGGGTACATCAGGCCGTCCACCAGATACTGCCCGCGGTCGTGCTGGACCAGATGTCCGCCGGCCTGCTCCACCCTGCGACGAAACGCCGGGTGCAGGGCGCTGGCCACGACCATCAGATGGATGTCGGTGGGCTCCGCCACCCGCTCCTTCACCTCCAGGAGCCCGGCGTAGCTGATGAGCATGGGCAGGTCCAGGCACTCCAGGTCGTCCGTGGGGCCCTTGAGTTCGAGCAGGGTGTAGCGGGGACCAAGGCGCTTTCCGATGGCGGGCACGCGGAGGAGCGGGCCGGTGGGGTCCTCCTTTTCGATGAGGACGATGTCGGCGCGCAGCGGCCAACTGGTGAGCTGATACTCGCCGTGGACGGTGTAGCGATGGCGATAGACATACTGGGCCATGGCCACGAAAAGGGGGTGCCAGGGAGTATAGGGTTTGCGCTCCGCCATGGGCTGTACATACGATATGTGCTGAGCAGATGTCAAGTGGATGTATTTGCATCGTGGGGGAGGTGGCTGCGCGGGTGCTGTCCTGTACGGGACACACGGCGGGGTAGCGGTGGCTGGTTTTGAATGAGTGGCTGGTTTTGGGTGGTTGGGCCGGAATGCTGTCAGGGACGCCGAGTAGTGGCGACCTGACTGCCTCGATCGAGTTGCTGTCCGTCCAGCGTGATTAGCGTCTCGCCGAGTTCCTGGGCCAAGGCCACATAGACGGCATCGGCCCCCCGGATGCTACAGGTATCGGCCACTCGGGCCGCAGCCAGGGCTCTCTCCGCCGTTAGTTCGTAGAGCTTGAAGTCGTCCTGTATCTGATCGATCGCGCGCTCCACTAACTCGCCGTTACTGGTAATGCGGCGGATGGCCGCCGCTACCTCTACGATGAGAAGATTGGGAGCATGAAGGGTATCGCCGTCGATCATGACCTGGGAATACCAGGCCAGGCTGCGTCTGTGATGCTCGTCCCCTGGGATGAACATGGCCGCTATCACGCTGGTGTCGCAGACAAGCGGCATACCTAGCGTCTCATCTCTTCGACAATCTGTGCGCCGCCCTTGTCGCTCTGGCGCGCCGCCCCAATGTCGCAGATCAGCTTGTACAACTTAGCCAGCCGCCTTACGACCACGGCTTCCTTGTCGGTTCTCCCATCGGGGATAGCCTCAAGCGCCTGCTGATAGGCATCGGCGGCCTCGGCATATCTCCCTGCCAACTTGTAGGTGATGCCAAGATTGTGCAGAAGCCCCACCTCGTCCGGCGCCAATCGGATCGCATTCTTCATTTCTCGGATGGCCTCCTCGTGATCACCCAGGAGGGTATGCACCTTGGACAACTGATCGTGAATATAGGGGTTGTCATCGTCGCGGCTTAGCTCGGACCGAAGCAGCCGACGCGCCCGGTGCAGATCCATCTCAGAGCCCCGATCTATCAGATCCTGGGCTTGGTCAAGCACCGTGCTGGGGACCGGCGTCTGCATCTTTGTCAAGGCTACCATGGTGGGGCTCTTCTGTCAGACCCCCCTGATACGATTCCCCCGATGCTCAAATAGCCATGCCAAGGCGCCTCGTTCTGAGATGCTGTGCAAGCGGAGACGGAAGGGTCTGATCACCCGTCTCCTGGCCCACCCGAGAGGTTGAGTCTCGGGAGAGTTGAAGGGACCATGCCACAGAACCTGTTGGCGATCCACGGGGCTCGGCGGACCCAGAGCCAGGTAGGCGGCTGACGAGCATCTGTACCAAGCGCTGGCGGGCGGCATCGAGGGCTGCATCGCGGACTTCGCCACCCGAAGAAACCGGATCCACCCCCGCTAAGACGCAAGCCGACGAGAGCCCTGACGAGTCCACCGAGCACGTGGTAGGGTCGCTGCATGAGCATGGTTGAGATGCGTCTGAAGCTGCTTGAAATTCACGTTGAAGATCACACCATGGAGCGAGTGCTTCAGGTCCTCTCTGAGGGGATTCACGAGGCTGGCAGCCGTCTAGATGCGCCCAGGCTGCCAGGACGCGGCCGGAACCTGTTCACGCTTGCGATGGCCCAGAGGTAGCCCCACGCGAAGTCACCGAGGTCAAGGCATGACACCCACCATCACGTCCGAACTCGTGGAAGCCTATTCGCTGTGCCCCAGGAAAGCCTTCCTGCTCATGGCCGGGACGGCGAACCCCGGCCCACATGAGTATGTGAAAATCACCGAGGATCTCTCGACTGCCAACCGCCAGGCCCACCAGGACCGCTTAACGAAGGCAGGGGAGCTTGAACCGGCCCCCGGCGTGGCCGACCTCTCTGCGGGCCGACATGTGCTCGTGGATGTCGAACTGACTACCAATGAAATTCAGGCCCGATGCGACTTCCTGAAGATAAAAAGCGAGCCGTCCCAACTGGGAAGGCACAGCTACGAGCCAATGAGAGTGATCGGCACCTATCGCCCTTCCAGGTCGGAGATGATTGGGCTAGCGTACCGCGGGCTCGTCCTTGGCCAAGTGCAGGGCCGGCTCCCGGCTTCCGGCACACTGGTCTGTCTGGGTGATCGTCTGGCCAAGGTAAAATTGGCTGGCAAGTACAAGGAAGTGAAGAAGATCGTCGAGGTGCTCAAGACTTGGATTCGGCAGCCAGGTGCGGCTTCGCCGCCTTTGCTGCTGAACAAGCATTGCCCGAGCTGCCCATATCGGGATACTTGCCTCCAGGAGGCGGAGAAAGAGGACAACCTGAGCCTGCTCGACCGGATGACGCCGAAGTTGATGCGGAAGTACCAGGACAAGGGCATCTTCACTGTCAAGCAACTGTCGCACCTCTACAAGCCACGGCGGAACCGGAAGCAGGCAAAAAGGCCGGTACGGCACAGCCTGGAACTACAAGCCCTGGCCATCAGGACGGACAAGATCTATGTCGAGCACCTGCCCGAACTGCCGCGAGGTCCTGTCGAATTGTTCTTGGACCTTGAGGGTGTCCCTGACCGCGATGAATACTACCTGGCCGGGCTCCTAGTGTACAGGGATGGCGAGGCTGAGTTCTTGTCATTCTGGACGGACGACGCAGCTGGCGAGGCCGCGATGTGGTCAGCCCTGGCCGAGCGGTTGGCGGCTTTTCCCGACGCCCCAGTCTACCATTACGGCAATTACGAGAAGAAGGCGTTTGGAACGCTGGCGAAACGATACGGCAAGGGCAAAGACCTGGTGAAGCGACTAGTCAACGTGGCGGCGTCGGTCTACGGGGAGATATATTTCCCCGTCCGCTCGAACAGCCTGAAGTCGCTGGGCAGGTTTCTTGGAGCGACATGGACCGCCCCCGAGGCGTCAGGATTGCAAAGCCTGGTCTGGCGCCACAGGTGGGAGGCGACGCAGAACGCGCATCACAAGCAGACCCTGCTTCGATACAACCACGAGGATTGCGAGGCGGTTCGGCTATTGGTCGAACACCTGAGAGTGCTCAAAGAGACCGCCGACACAGAGCCGGCCGTGGATTTCGCCCGCCGCCCCAAGCAAACGGCGACCGAACTGGGCAAGGAGGCCCATCGTCAATTCGAGCGAATCCTCCGAGAGGCTGAGGAGGGCGGCCACCGGAGGTCCGTCCGAATGCGTGCGGGGGACACCGAAGGCGAAGCCGAGCCGAAAAAGAAGAGAGGTGCTCCAGCGGGGCACCACGCCTACTATCGAATCATCCCGTCGAAAGCCAATCGAGCGATCCGGGTCTCGCCGAAACGTAAGTGCCCCAAGGGGCACGGCAACCTCGTCCTCGACGCCGATGTGCTGGCAAAGAAGACGATCACTGACCTCGTCTTCACCAGGAACGGCTGTCGGAAGACAGTTATCCGCTACGAAGGGCTGAACGCCCGGTGTCCAACATGTGGCGGGGTCTACAAGCCACCAACTCTTTCCCGACTGGGCAACCAGGTGTTCGGCCATGCGTTCAAGGCGTGGGCCGCCTACCAGCGGGTCGTGCTCCGTTTGCCTTACCGGATCATCGCCCAGGTCACCGAGCACCTGTTCGGCATCGGGCTGTGTGGAGCCAGTCCAATCAATTTCCTCCGCGATATGGCTGCCTACTACGCTCCCACCGAGGCGGCCCTTCTCCAGGCAATCCTGAAAAGGGTGCAGATCGTCCCAGGTCACGCAGCCACCCCGATGGTGGGGAGCGGAGCTGGTTTGTTTTGTTGAATCCGGATGCGCTCTCCTGAATCGCTTGCCTGGAGTTGGTAGCCATCGTGCGACCATTGGATGAATGCCTCC
>JBBRLA010000647.1:0-4805 GCA_038231615.1 Polyangia bacterium
CCCTTTTAGATCACGGCTGGTCATCGTTGTCCAACTCGATTTGGTTTCCGCTGGAAATAGATCGACTGATGAGCCTCCAATCTACCTCGTACTACAACAACTTAGTCGTCTTTCCCACTCAGGCCGAAGTCCCTGTCTGACAGTGCCGGTCCATTTCATCGAGAAAGTGGTTGGCGGCGGCGGGGCTGCGCTCATGCAGGAAGCGGCTGATCTGGCGCAGATTCTTGATGGCCGTCGGACTATAAAGGAAGATGCTCACGGCTACGGGAGAGCGGCCAGTTCTTGCCGCAGCATGCGCAAGGCGGCCTTGCCCTCCATGCCCTTGCCGCTATTCTCGTCGCCCTCGGCGTCCGCTTCTTCCACCATTTGACGCACGATGACACTCACCTGGGGGCTTTCCCAGTCATAGGACCCCTCGTGCTCATCGGCAGGCGACGAGATGGGCGAACGGAGCGGGGTGGATCGCGAACTCACGACGTTCTCCTCGGCGTTACCTACGGCCTCAGTGTACCAAAAAAATGGGCTAAATCGTAGCAGTGCAACGATTTAGGACAATTCGTACCGCCCCCAACATCTAGGACAATCCCCACCTGACCAGGGGATCAGGTTGTCCTTATGAGGACAGCACCTTCGGGTGGGTAAGGAACCCACTTCGGGTGGTAAAGGGGCGACAAACCGGCCCAAGGTCCGCCGAGACGGTACAGGGGCAGCCGGGATGAGCGCCGTTCGGGCTGAAGTTGAGCCTCGCGCCGATCGACCGACCCGCACGCCCCCGTCATCGACAGGCCCGTGATATCGTGAGACAGTCCGGCAGGAACCCGATGCCAAATGGGCTTGGGTCGCTCAGTCGATCATGCCGAACCACTTCTTCTGTAGGTCCTCGAAATAGCCCTGCTCCTTCAGTCGCAGCAGCACCTCGTTGATCTGCTTTCTGTGCTTGCTGTCCGTCTGCAGACCCAGGCCATAGTTCTGCTTCTCGAAGATTCGCCCGACCACGCGCATGTGGCTGGCCCCGCCCCGGGATACATGGTAAAGGAGCACCGGGGCGTCGTAGACGACGGCCTTCACCTCGTGTCGCGCCAGCGCGCCATAAGCCTCCTCGATGGTGGACAAAGCGCGGGTGTCGATCTTGCGGTCCAGGAGATACCGCTCCGCCGTGCTGCCCTTCACCGTGGCCACCAGGAACCCCTGCAAGTCACCCGGGCCGCTGATGTCGGCGGTCAGCTGGTTCACCGTCAGGGTGGTGGTCACCGAGGCGGTCAGGTACGAGACCATGAAGATGCCCATCAGCATCCACACAATGGCGACCAGCCGTCCCACAAGGCCGATCGGCGCCTTGTTCTCGCAGCCGCCGGTGATGATGATCGAGATGGTCCACCACAGAGACTCGGCGATGCCGTGCAGGTAGTCGGGCGGGAACATCTGCGGGTTCTTGCGCTTCTCGAAGAACCATAGACAGTGCGCCGCCACCAAGAGCGCCAGGACCAGGATGCCCACCAACCGGAGGGCATCCAGCGTCAGGAAGTGGGACATGACCGAGCCGGGCGAGCGAGACCCCTGGCTGCCCACCAGGATCGAGAGCCCGGATTCGTAAAACGGGTGGCTGAAGTCGATGACCGCCTCGCGCTCCGAGGTGATGCTCAAGGCCCCAACCCCCACGTCGGCTTTTCTAGCGCGGATCGCGTCGAGCATTTCGGCCACGGTCTTCACCGGGTGCAACTCGTACTCGAACCCCGCCTCGCTGGCGACGCGCTGCCAGAGGTCGATGCTGTAGCCGACGAGCTGCCCGTTCTGCCCACCCAAAGTGAAAACGAAAGGCTCCACTGGCTTGACGTAAACTTGAAGCTTTTCATCGGCGTGGGCGGTGCTCGCCCGTGGCCCCAGTCCCTGCCCGAAAACGACGGCCTGCAGGAAAAGGGCGCCGACCAGGCAGCGTGCCAGCCCCCTACCCCGGGGCGTGATTGCTGAAACGACTCTGCGCATTATCAGATATAATACTGCGAGGTGCGCCATGTTTGCAGAGAATGCGACGGCCCCTTGGGTCCGGGTCGGACCTGAGGCCCGGAAAGCAACGTCATGATCAAGTGGAAGCTGATGTTCGCGACGTTGCCCTTTGTCGCGGCGGTGCTGCTAGCCAGGATGCTCTTGGACCGCATCTTCGGATTCTCCGGCGTAGTAGAATTCAGCGAGGTCGGGCCGGTGCTGACCGGAGGCGTGTTCCTGATCGGGTTCATGCTGACGGGGACGATGTCGGATTACAAGGAGAGCGAGAGGCTCCCGGCGGAGCTGGCCTCGACCCTGGAGGCCATCGAGGAGATCTTTTGTCTGGCCGCGGTGGGGCGCCCATCGCTGGACGCGACGGCCTTGCAGCATCAAGTGCTGGCGGCAGCCGAGGTGATCCAGGCCTGGTTGTGGCGCCGGATGGGGCCTACCGACATGCTGCAAAAGATTGCGGAACTGAACCGCCCGATTCATGATCTGGAAATTGCCGGGGCCTCGGTCCTGGCCGGGCGGGCGGTCGGGGAACTGGGCGGGCTGCGCAAGATACTCTTGCGCATCGACGTCATCTCGCGCACCAGCTTCCTGGTCTCGGGTTACGCGCTCCTGGAGACGGTGGTGGTGTGCGTGATCGGGCTTCTGTTCCTGTCGCGCTTCAAGTCGGCCATCTCCGAATACACGCTGATGACCTTCGTGACCCTGATCTTTGTGTACATGCTGCGCCTGATCAAGGACGTGGACGATCCCTTCGAGTATTCCACGGACGGGGCGCGCGGGGCCGCCGAGGTGGACCTTTATCCCTTGCAGGAGTATCGGGAGCGGGCGGCCCGGCGCCTGAATCTTGATTCTTCAAGTCAATGGGTTTTTAGCCGCCACAACCACCACAAGTAGATTAGTCCCCCGGTGAGGGCACCCAGAAGGATGGCGATGCACGAACCATAGGCGAGCACCATGGCGAAGGGCTTGCCGATGTAGCTCCACAGGTAGTCCTGTCTCACAGTGAAAGAGTCGAAGAGCCCCCATACCGCGCCCACGAGCGCGGCGCCGCCCGCCGCGACCAGAAGCGCGGCGATGCCACCGGTGACGCCGATGCCGACCGCCGCGAGCATGCCGCGCCGGTGGATTCTCCGACCGGCCACGCGGCCCGCGAACGCGGCGAACCCGGCGACCACGACGGTCGTCGCCGCCACCGAGATCGCCAGGAAGAACGAATGCGCCGCGCAGGCGGTCAGCACGCCGCCCGTGGTCAGGGCGACGCCGATGGCGACCCGGCTGCCCACGCCCGCCGCCCGATCTTCATGAGATGAGTTCATGAGGCCATGATGATACCAGCAGTCAGGGCGGCATCGCCCCTGCCCCTTACGTCCACTTTTTGCCCGTGCTTTATTCCGACTGTGGGGCCTTGCGGGCCGTGGTTGTGGTACTCTCGTGACGCATGTCTTCCTCTTTTCCCATGCGAACGATGCGGGTCCGCTTCTCGGGCGAGACCCACGTGGGGATGAAGCGCAAGCACAACGAAGACCGCTACGGGCTGCCCGAGGAAGAACGCCTGTGCATCGTCGCCGACGGGATGGGCGGGCACGCCAGCGGCGAGGTGGCATCGCAACTGGCGGTCGAATCGATGATCTCGTACTTCAAATCCACGCAGGACGCGGCCGAGATCACCTGGCCCTTCAAGCTGGACCGGGGCCATCGCTACGAGTCGAACCGCATGGCGGTGGCGATCAAGCTGGCCAACCAGCGCATTCACGAGACGGCGCAGCGCAGCGAGGAGCTGCACGGGATGGGCACGACGGTGGTGGCGGCCCTGGTGCTGGACGACAAGGTGGTGCTGGCCCACGTGGGCGACAGCCGCGCCTACCGCCTGCGCAAGGACCACTTGTTCCAGCTCACTGAGGACCACTCCCTGCTCAACGATTACCTGAAAATGAGCCGGCTGCGGGAGGACGAGGCGGGAAAGTTCCAGCAGAAGAACGTCATCGTCCGGGCGCTGGGAATGAAGGAGGTGGTCCAGGTTGACCTACAACTGGACACGCCGCAGATGGGCGACATTTACCTACTTTGCTCGGACGGTCTGACGGGGATGCTGACGGACCCGCAAATCGCCGAGATCCTTCAGAAAGAAACCGATCTGGATCGCTCCTGCGAGCGGCTGATCGCGGCGGCCAACGACAATGGTGGAGTGGACAACATCACGGTGGTTCTGGCCCGGCTGGAGCCATTGTAGCTATACTTCTCTCATGCGCAGCAAACGGGCCCCGTGGTTCCTGGGTGCTCTCCTGTCCCCGGCGACGCTTGTGGGGATCATCCTTTCGGGTTGTACCTCGGCAAACCCCGAGTTTTGCGGGGCGGGCTGCGACCTGACCGCGGGGACGGACCTGCAAGAGGGGCCCGGAGATCTGAGTGGGGCGGACCTGAGCGGCCCGGACTCGCCGGACCTGCGCGGGTCGGGCTCGCCGGACCTGCACGTCCAGCCGGACCTGCGGGCACAGCCGGACCTGTCGACGACGTGCATGACCGGGGCGGACTGCCCCAGCGGGGTGTGCTTGCCCGACGGGGTGTGCGGGGCCGCGGGCAGCGTGGTGTACGTGGACAACGGCGGCGGGGGCTGCACCGGGGACCACGCGGGGACCCAGGCGGACCCGGTGTGTACGCTGGACGGCGGCGTCACGGTGGCCAGGAATGCGGGGAGGCACCTGATCCACGTGGCGGGGAGCGCGGCGGGTTACAGCGGGGTGTCCATCGATGGCCTGACGCTTTCCTTTTTCGGGCCAGGGACAGGGACAGGCGCGTCGCCCACGGCGGAC
>JBBRLA010000648.1:0-4783 GCA_038231615.1 Polyangia bacterium
GGGTTGCTTTTGCGCCATGAACCGGGCCAGCTCGGCCACGACCTCGGGCTTCTTCCGGCTCTTGAGGTCCGGAATGATCAGCTCGGGGCGGACGAAATCGACGATCTTCATTCGTGCTAAGCCAGCGCCGGCTCGGCGGTTGCCGCGACTTCCTCGTGGTTGGTCTCGATGAGGCCATACGAGTCGTCGTCTCGGCGGTAGACCACATTCACCTCGTGGGTCGAGGCATTGTTGAAGCACAGGAAGGACTCGTGCGCCAGGTTCATGTGCATGATCGCCTCTTCGACGGTCATGGGGCGGGCGACGAACTTCTCCTCCTTGATGACGCGGGGGGCCGGGGCCTTTGGGGGGGCGGCAGCGGGCGCCTTGTGGGCGGCGCCGTTGTGCGCGGCGTGGGCGGCGGCGTTCTTCTCTTCGAGCATCTCGTCGATGGCGACAACGCGGTGGCGCATCATGCGCAGGGGCCCGGCAGAGGGCTTGTGGTCGCGGATGCGCTCCTTGTAGCGGCGGACCTGGCGCTCGATCTTGGCCATGACCAGGTCGATGGACGAGTAGACGTCTTCGGTGGACTCCACCCCCTTGATCACGATGCCGTTGTGCAGGGTGATCTGGACGTCGGCGACGTGGGTATAGCCGCGGTCGCACGAGAAGACGACGTGGCCCTTGATGGGGTCGGGGAAGTACTTGCGGATGCGCTCGACCTTTTCGCGGGCGTAGTCCTTGACCGCTTCGCTGGCGTCCATATGGCGGAAGGTGATGGAGAGCTGCATAGGGCTCCTCCTGAACGTGGCATGGGGGGCGACCGCTGGCTCCGCTGGCTTGGAATACCCGGTGGCCGCCGCTGTTTAGTTTGTACTACGCTCGATTCTGCGACTCGTCAATAAACCGCGACCCCTTCGGCGTTTCGCGACAAGAAAACCGCGACCCCTTCGGCGTTTCGCGACAAGTAACCGCAACCCCTTCGGCGTTTCGCGACAAGAAACCCCCACCTTAAAAGACCTGCTTGCGCTGCGCCGAGGGCAGGATGCCGAGCTGCTCGCGGTACTTGGCCACCGTCCGTCGGGCGATGTCAATCCGGTGGTCCTGCTTCAGCAACTCGACGATCTTCTGGTCCGAATAGGGGTGCTTGACGTTCTCGCTGCCGACCAGTTGCTTGATCATGCGCTTGACCGCCTCGGAGGCGATGTCCTCCTCTCCGTCGTTCCGGTTGATGCCCGCGTTGAAGAAGTATTTCAGCTCGAAAATCCCCTGGGGCGTGTGCACGTACTTGTTGCTGGTCGCCCGGCTGATGGTGGACTCGTGCATGCTGATGTCATCGGCCACGTCCCGCAGGATCAGCGGCTTCAGGTAATTTATCCCCTTATCGAAAAAATCCCGCTGAAACTTGAGGATGGACTCGGTGACCTTGACGATGGTCCGCTGCCGCTGCTGGATGCTGTCGATGAGCCACTTGGCCGATCGCAGCCGCTCCTGCACGTACTCCTTGGCCGCCTTGTCGTCCTTTTTGGACTTCATGGTGTTCAGGTAGTAGCTGCTGATCTTCAACTTCGGCAGGCCGTCGTCGTTGACCTGGACGAAGTACTGCTCGCCTACCTTGTGGATGTACACGTCGGGAGTGATGTAGTGGGGCTCCTCGGTGGTGTACTCGCGGCCGGGGCGGGGGTCCAGGCTCTGGATGTCCTTGGCAGCCTCGTAAATTTCTTCCAGGTCCACCTTCAGGTCCCGGGCGATCTTGGCAAAATTCTTGCGCTCCAGGTCGACCAGGTGGTGGGTCAGCATGTTGACCAGCACGTCGTCGTTGATGCCGCGGACCTCGGCCTGGACCAAAAGGCCCTCCTGCAGGGTGCGGGCGGCGCAGCCCACCGGGTCGTAGCGCTGGATGCGCCGCAGGACCTTGTCGCCGTCCTCAGTGCACAGTTCAGTCTCCTGGGCGATTTCCTCCATTGCCGGCTCCTTGAAGTAGCCGTCGATGTCCAGGTTGCCGATGATGAGCGAGCCGCAGAACTTCTCCCGGTCGGTCAGTTCGTCCATGTTGAGCTGGCGCATCAGGTGCTCGGTCAGGGAGGTGCCCTTGGTGTAGGTCTGCTCCAGGGAAGGCATGTCCTCGCTGGTGGCCTTGAACGAGGGGGTCGGCGGGGCGGTGGCCGAGTTCTCCAGATACGTCTCCCAGTCCACCTCCCCTGCGGTCTGACCGTCGGAGGGGACCTCGCGCTCGTGGTCCCGGGCCTCGGCCTTGGGGGCGGACTCGGTCTCGCCGGAGTTGTTGGTCTCGGCGCGGGCCTCGGGGTCGTCGCGCTGCTGCTCGGCAGAGGTATCGACGGCGTCTTCCAGAAGGGGGTTTTCCTTCAACTCCTCCCGGACCTGCTCCAGCAACTCCATCCGCGACACTTGCAGCAGCTTGATGGCCATCTGCAGCTGCGGTGTCATCACCATCTGCTGCGACAGCTTGAGGCTCTGCTTCATCTCCATGGACATGGGACCACTTCCGTTTGAATGCGTAGACTGGCCTTTTGGGGGGCAGGCGATGCCAGGTGCTGAATGTACCGTAACACTGGCGGCCCGCGTCGGGTAGCGCAAAAGTCCATGCGTCGGTACGTATTTTGCTTATTTTAAAGCTTGACGTTCGGTGGAAGGGGGGTCAGACAGGGTAAACTCGTCACGTCGCGTCGGACAGGTTCATGCTGAGGCCGCCAGGGACGGCGGATATAGAGGCCGCGGGCTCCACGGAGCGGCGCTTGTGGGGCTCGAGTTCCTTGCCGGTGTCCTTGGTGACGCCGCGGATGCGCTCGGCGTGGGTCAGGGCGGCGCGGATGAAGGTGCGGAACAGGGGGTGGGGGTCCATCGGGCGGCTCTTGAACTCGGGGTGGAACTGGCAGCCGACGAAGTAAGGATGGATTTCCTGGGAAAGCTCCACCATCTCGACCAGCTTGCCGTCCGGGGATTGGCCGGAGACAATCAGGCCCTTGCCGTTCTCAAGCAACTGATCGCGGTAGTCGTTGTTGAACTCGTAGCGGTGGCGGTGGCGTTCGCTGATGGGGCTTTGGCCATACGCTTCGTGGGCCTTGGTGCCGGGGGAAAGGACGCAGGGGTAGGCCCCCAGGCGCATGGTCCCGCCCAGGTCGGTCAGGCCGCGCTGTGCCAACATCAGGTCGATGACCGGGTGGGGCGTGCCGGGGTCGACCTCCAGGGAGTTGGCCCCGGCCAGGCCGGCCACGTTGCGGGCGAACTCGATGACGGCGAACTGCATGCCCAGGCAGATGCCGAAGAAGGGCAGCGGCCGCTCCCGGGCGTAGCGCACGGCGGCGATCTTGCCCTCGCTGCCCCTTTTGCCAAACCCCCCGGGAACCAGGACCCCGTCGATGCCGGCCAAAAGGCGCGCCGGGCCCTCCCGTTCGACTTCCTCGGCGTCGATGTAGCGCAGGTTGACGCGGGTGTCGTTGGCGATGCCGCCGTGGATGAGGGCCTCGTTCAGGCTCTTGTAGGACTCGACCAGAGCCACGTATTTGCCGACGATGCCGATGGTGACCTGCTTGGTGGGGTGGGTGACCTTCTCGACGATGCGCTGCCAGCCGTCCAGGCCCGGGGCGCGGGACCAGATGTTCAAAAGCTCGCAGATCTTCTCGTCCAGACCTTCCTGGTGCAGGCGGATCGGGACCTCGTAGATCGAGGCGGCGTCCTGAGCCGTGAAGACCGCATCGGCGGGCACGTTGGAGAAAAGCGCGATCTTCTTCTTGATGGCGGTGTCGATGGGGCGATCGCAGCGGCACAAAAGGATGTCCGGGGAGATGCCGATCTCGCGCAGCTTCTGCACCGAGTGCTGGGTCGGCTTGGTCTTCAGTTCGCCGGCGGTGGCGATGTAGGGGACCAGGGTCAGGTGGATGGACACCGAGTTCTGCGGGCCGACTTCGTGGCGCAACTGGCGGATGGCTTCCAGGAACGGCAGTGATTCGATGTCTCCGACCGTGCCTCCGACCTCGACCAGAATGGCGTCGTTGCCCTGGGCGCAGCGCATGATGTTCGCCTTGATCTCGTCGGTGATGTGGGGGATGACCTGGACCGTGGAGCCCAGGTAGTCGCCGCGACGCTCCTTGCGGATGACGGACTCGTAGATTTGGCCGGTGGTGAAGTTGTTGTTGCGGGTCATGCGGGCGCTGATGAAGCGCTCGTAGTGGCCCAGGTCCAGGTCCGTCTCGGCCCCGTCGTCGGTGACGAAGACCTCGCCGTGCTGTAGCGGGTTCATCGTGCCGGGGTCGACGTTGATATAGGGGTCGAGCTTCTGGATGGTGACCTTCAGGCCGCGGTTCTCCAGAAGGGCGCCGATGGAGGCCGAGGCGAGGCCCTTCCCAAGGGAAGAGACGACGCCGCCGGTGACAAAGAGAAACTTGGTCTGCTTGGCGGAGCTTTTCCTGGTGCCCATCTATTATTTACCTGGTTTACCCTGGTTTCACCTGGCTCGTGGCCTGGAAGGTTGGCGGTGGTTCTTCTGTGGCTGCTCCCCAGGGATCACTCGACCGACGGCAGAAAGATAGCGGCCACTTTGGGGCTTGTCAAAGAATGGTTTGCGCCCCGGGCGGTTTGACCCTGAAAGGGGCCTCTGCTAGCTTTCCTTTTCGCATGGTCTCCGACAGCCAGTTTCGCTCCGTCTCGTACAGCCCCTGCGAAATCGAACACCGCTACGGCGGCACCGTCCACATCCTCCGCGACCCGCTCTCGCTCTCGCTTTTGGCCAAGCTCTGCGCACAGGAGACGGTGCAGCCGGAGATCAGCCGCCTGGTGGTGGAAC
>JBBRLA010000649.1:0-4781 GCA_038231615.1 Polyangia bacterium
GATGTCGATCTCCTTGAAGTCGTGATCCGAAAGGGTCTCCAAGGGGGCGACGATGATCTCGTCCCACTCCCAGCCGAAGCCGATGCCCCAGCGGTCCAGCTTGGTCAGGCGGCCGACGATGCGGCAGTGCATGCCGAAAAGGAGCACCGAGCGGCCCAGTACCTCCTCCCCCTTGCCGAAGAGCTTGTCGGCGATGACGTCGCCGATGACGCACACCCGGGCGCGATCCTGCTGATCGTGCGGGTCCAGCATGCGGCCCTTGTCGACCTTGTAGTGGAAGAACTCCAGGAAGCGCGCGTCCCCGGCGACCACGTCGGCGTTGAGGCGCAGGCCCTTGTCGCTTTGCACGCCTTTGTTCTTTAGCGAGACGAACATCGTCAGGTCGCGCAGGTGGGGCAGGCTGGCCAGCGCCGCCGGATCCTGCCGGGTGATGCCCCGGCTGTACGACAAAGTGCGGGCTTCCATGGCCTCGGGGGGCTTCTTCCACACCGAGATCAGGCGTGACCCGCCCAGCTCCTCGATCCCGGCGGCCAGGGTGCGCAGGCCGCCGTCGGCCAGCGAGGTCATGAGCACAATCGAGAAGGCCCCGATGGTGATCGACATGACCGTCAGCAGCGAGCGGAACTTGTGCCCTCGCAGGACGGAAAGGGCGATGCGCAGGTACTCCAGCCACATGGGGTTATTTGAACTCGTTGGCTTCGGCGGAGAGCGGCTTGATCAGCACCTGATCGCCCTCGGAGATCCCCGACAGGACCTCCTGCTCGCGATCGTTGCGCCCGCCGACCTGCACCTCGACCTTCTGGGTGTGGACCTTGCCCTTGCCGCCGGCATCGTCGGTGACCTTGGTGACGTAGGACTTGCCCTGCTCCTTCACCACGGCTTCGATCGGCAGCTTCAGCACCCCCTTCTTGGTATCGACGTGGACCTTCACGTCGGCGGTCATCCCCGGGCGGATCTCGGCCAGGTCCTTGTTTTCCCCCGCCACCAGGGTCGCCTCGATGGGGAAGACCTCGACGTCCTTGCCCTTGGGCAACACCGACGCCGGGGCGATCTTGGTGACCTTGGCGTGGTAGGTCTTGCCTGGCAGGGCATCCAGGGTCAGGGTCACCTCCTGTCCCAGGCGGACCTTGGCCACGTCGATCTGGTTCAGGTCGGCCTTGGCCAAAAGCACCGAGAGGTCCCCCACCACCAGCAAGGACTTGTCGTCGAAGGTGGCGGCCACGCCGGGAATGACCGTCTCCCCCGGCTGGATCGATCGCTGGATGACGGTGCCGTCCATCGGGGCGACGATCCGCGAGTAGCGCAACTGGTCCTCGGCGGTCGAGAGGAACTCCTTGGCCTGGGACACGGCGATCTTCTTGGTCTTCAAATCATTTTGGGCAAAGTCCACGTCCACCTGGGCCACGCCGCGCTCCTGCAGGCCGCGGCTGCGCCGTTCCAGGGTCAGCACGGCGAACTCCACCTGGGCCTGGGCCTTCTCCACGTCCTGCCGGGCCCGCACCACGTTGCGCTGAAAGTCTATCGGCTCCAGCCAGAGCAAAAGCTGGCCCTTCTTCACCAGGGCGCCTTCCTCCACCAGGATCTTCTCGACCTGGCCGGCGACCTTGGACTTGACCGCGACCTTTTCCCGGGGGTCGATCTTGCCCAGCTCGACCACCGAGATCTCCAGGTCGCCCCGCAGGACCTTGCTGACCAGGTTGGGATCGACCTTCTGGCCCTTGTCTCCCCGCCCGCGGGCCACCATGACCCCCAAAAACACCACCAAAAGGACCAGCCCCGAGGTCACCGCTGGCCAGATTCTCCTTCTTTTCATGACGCTCCTCATCTGAGTCACGGCGTGTCTCGAGTGGTGATCGGGGCCCCGGCGTTGCGCGCGCCCGGGACGCGCCCGGTGGCGGCCTCCAGATCGCCCCAGCTCTGGGCGATGAAGGCGGCGGAGTTGGCCAGTTCGATCTCCGCGTTCAGCAATTCAACCTGCGCGTCGATCAGATCCAGGACCAGTGCATCGCCATTTTTGTAGCGGCGCTCGACGATGTCCAGGGTATCACGGGCCAGTTCCAGGGTCTTGACCAGGGGGTCCCGGGAATCGTAGAGCCGATGCAGGTGGGCCAGGGAGACGCGCACGTCGGCCTCGACCAGGCGGCCCAGGCGCCGCTCCTCTTGCTTCAGGCGGGCGACTTCATAACCGGCGTCGCGCACGGAGGTATAAGTGGAAAGGGTGTCGAAGAGGTTGACTGATAAGCTGGCCCCGATGAACACCGAGCCCGAGGTGTTGTCGAAGGGGTTCTTGTCGCCGTTGATGTCGCGGACCCCGATCAGGGGATTGTAGGGGTTGTTGCCGAACTGGAGCAGCGCCGTGCCGGAAAGCTGCGGGTAGTAGCTGGACCGGGCGATGCGGACTGTCTCCCGACCCGCCAGGGTCTGACGCCTGGCGATCAGCAGCTCCGGCCGGTCCTTGACCGCGGTCGAGAAGAGGCGATCCGCCTCCCCCGGGTCCGCTGGCGGCGGCGTGGGGACCTCGGCGACCTCGGAAAGGTCCAGTTCCTCGCTGCCCAGGCCCAGTTGCACCGCCAGTTGCGCCCGGGCCTCCGCCGCCGCGCCGGTCAGATCGGCCAGGCGGGCTATCTCCCGCTGCCTCCGGGTCTCCAGGCGATTCACATCCACCGGCGGCGCCAGCCCGGCCCGCACCCGGGCCCCGGCCACCCGCACTGCCTCGTCGAAGCGCTCGATGGCCTTTTTGGACACGTCCCGCTGCAACTCGGCCCGGCGGACTGCCCAGTACGAGTGCAGGATGTCCAGCGCCACCCCGCGCTCGGTGCCGCGGATGTTCAGCTCGGCGGCATCCCGCAGGAGCTTGGCCCGCTGGACGTTGGCGGTGACGCGGAAGCCGGTGAAGATCGGGACCTGAAGGCCGGCGGAAAGGTTCAAAAGGCCAATCCCCGCGGTCTGGACCTGGTCCGAGGGCAGGTACCGGCCCCGCGAGGTCGCGCACTGGCCGGCGGTCGGGTTGCCCAGGTTCTGGCCGTCGAAGGATAGAAGTTGGATCGGCGTCACCAGGGTGCCCGCGCCCAAAAGCGGCCCGGTGGGCACGATCGCCGAACAGGAGTCGGGCACGGCGGGGCCGAAGAGGTTGCTGGCCCGGTACTGCTCCTGCAGGCTGGCGTCCACCTTGATGCTGACCCGGTCAAGCTGCGCCCGCAGCACCGCCAGCCGGTTGCGGTCTCGGCCGACGATCGCGCCCTGTACCTGGGGATCGATGCGCAGGCCGATGTCGATGGCCTCGGAAAGGCCCAGCGTTCGCCGCGGCCTGCCTGCCGCCGCTGCCGCCGTTGACTGTCCCGGCGGGACGGGCGGCCCTTCAGCCTGGGCGCTCGGCGGTAGGGTAAAAAGGAAGCACAGGCTGATGATGGTGAGGGTCGCTGGCAGCGGGGCGGTTCGCATTCTGAGGCTCCGGATTCCTTTCATCCGAGACGATCCGTCCGTCGCGGAAGCGGATGATGCGCTGGGCGTAGGCCGCCACCTGGGATTCGTGGGTGACCAGCACCACGGTCATGCCGCTTGTGTGCAGGGCACAGAAGAGTTCCATGATCTGCCCGGTCATCTCGCTGTCGAGGGCCCCGGTGGGCTCGTCTGCCAGGAGCAGCACGGGCTTTGTCACGATGGCGCGGGCGATGGCCACCCGCTGCTGCTGCCCCCCGGAAAGCTGATTCGGGTGGTGGTCCAGGCGGTCCAGGAGGCCCACCCGGGAAAGGGCCTCGGTGGCGCGGCGCCGCCGATCGGCCTTGCCGACGCGGCCGTAGATGAGCGGCACCTCCACGTTGGCCAGGGCGCTGTGTCGCGAGAGCAGGTTGAAGGACTGGAAGACGAAGCCGATTTTCTGATTGCGCAGACGGGCCAGGGCCACGTCGTCCAGTTCGTCCACGGGGATGCCGTCCAAAAGATAGCGGCCCGAGGTGGGCCGGTCCAGGGTCCCGATGAGGTTCATCAGGGTCGACTTCCCGGACCCGCTGGCCCCCATGATGGCCACCATCTCCCCCCTGCCGATGGACACCGACACCGATCGCAGGGCGTGGACCTCCACGTCGCCGGTGGCATAGGTCTTGGTCAGGTCGGTCATGGCGATGACGGCCGGTGCCTTTGGGGGGCCGGGAGACGGGTCCATTGTGGGCAGGGTCTGCATGGTCTGCGACAAGGTAGTATGGATGAGTGTCCAATGGGGCGCCGCAGTTTCAGCGAAAGCGATCGGTTCGGCCTGCGCGGTGAGGGCCCGCACAGTTTCGCGGTCCTTTAGATCGGTTCTGGCAAGCGATTGGACGATCGGGTTGATTCTTGAGGCGGATCATGTGACAGCCTCGCGTGCTCGTCCTAGACTGATGCCGTGGCGCTGAGTTCTTCGACCCACCGTTCTTCTGTTTGGTTCCCGTCGGTTGACGACGGGTTGCCTGCCGATCTGATCGAGCGGCTGCGGCCGATCCGCCTCCTGTGCCTGGACATGGACGGGGTGCTCACCGATGGTCACCTGTACTTTGTCGGAGGCGGGCAAGGCCAAATGGAGGCCCAGTGGGGCCAGCGCTTCTGCGTGCGCGACGGCTACGGGCTGAAGCTGCTCCAGGCAGCCGGGGTCGAGATCGCGGTGATCTCGGGGGGCGACGTACCCTCGGGGCGGGCGCGGGCGGAGTCGCTGGGCATCCGCCATGCCTACTTCGGCATCGGCGACAAGGTGACGGTGTTCCATGACGTGACCGGGGCGCTGGGCCTCTCGCCACAGGAGGCGGCCTTCA
>JBBRLA010000650.1:0-4781 GCA_038231615.1 Polyangia bacterium
GACGAGCTGGGTGATGTCCGAGGCGCGCATCGAGCGGCCCGGCCGGGCCTGAGGCAGGGTGGTCTCGCGCTGCCAGATCTCCTTGGTCAGCAGCCTGGTTTTCTCATCGCTGCGGCCTTGCATGGCCTTCGGCAGCGGCGGTGGCCTCACGGGCGAGCGAGTGCTCGCGGCGGGCGCGGAGCCGGCACCAGCGGACTCGGCCTTGCGGGAAATGGGCGAAACATCACCGGAACTGCGTGCCGCCCTTTCAGAGAGGGGCGCGGGCCTGCCGGAAAGAGGCGCTTTCCCGCTGGCAATGGGCTCTTTCTTGCCAGAAGTGGGCGTAACTTCATCGCTCGCAGCCTCGGGCGGGACCCCCAGCTCATCGGGCGTGCTGGCTAGCGTTGGCTGATCGTCCTCTTCCATCCCGCCGATGCTCTCATTGGGCACCGATTGGGGCGCCGCTGCGGGCGCGGGGCGGGGCCTGTCGTCAGAGGGCACGGGCCGGCGACGTTGCGGTGGGTCGAGCAGGTTGCCCAGGACCCGCACCAGGCTGACCTCGCGGCGCGGCAGGCCCTCCTCGGGCCACTTCAGGCCGGCGCCCTGCGCGACCTGCCTCAGCGCCCGCGCGAACTCGCTCATGTCGCCCAGCCGGACGCGAGGGTCCGGATTGCACGCCCCGGCGATCACCACGTCCAGGACCCGGGCCGCCTCCGGGGAAAGGCCGGTGGCCAGGTTCTGCTGAAGCGGCGGCGGCGGCCCTTCGGCCAGGCGGGTCAGCACCGTCTGGGGGTCGTCCACTCCCGGCGCGAAGGCCGGGGCACCGGCGACACATTCGTAAAGCAAAGCGCCCAACGCAAACACGTCGCGGCGTACATCGGCCGCCGCGCCGGAGACCTGCTCCGGGGGACAGTAGCGCAGCCGGGCCACGGGAGAACGGGCCCCCGGCCGGGGAAAGAGGCGGTACAGGGTGTGACCCAGCAGCATCGCCCGCCCGCCGAAGGGCTTGCGGGCCTCGGGATGGATCAGAAGGACGTTGTCCGGCCGCAGATCGCCGTGCAAGAGCCCCTTGCCGTGCGCGGCGGCGAGCGTCTGCGCCAGCATCCCGACGAGCAGCAACGCGCGGTCCACCGGCATCGGTCCGCGGCCGATCAGCGCTTGCAGGGTCTCGCCGGGGAGCATCTCGGTGGCGAAGCCGGCGACGCCGCCCATGTCGGCCACCTGTTCGATCGGGAAAAGGCCCAGGGCGCTGAGTTCGCTGGCGCGGCGCAGGTCGTTGCGCACGGCGAGCATCGCCTTGAGGGAGGGACTGATCTCCCGCCGCAGCATGAGCAGGAGGAACCGACCCTTGCGGCGGGCATTGTCCGCCTCGTAGAGCGGCCCCAACTCGTGCTCGCCGATCAGGCGTTCGACCTGGTATTCCCCCTGGATGAGCGTGCCGATGCGGCTCTCCGGGGAGGGCGCGGCACTGGGTTTGGGGCCGGAATTCGGGCGTTCCACTCGCATAAGATAGCTTGAAGGTGACCAAGAACGCCAGTGACCTGCCACCAAGACCCTATGGCCCCGGTTCGTAATGACGAAAGAGGGCCGGCGTCCCCATTTGAAGCAGGGTGTATCCGACCATCTCCCGGATGATCGGAGTAGCCAGCACGCGCTGAGCTGACACGGTGTCGATGCCAGGGGGACGGGCGGCGCCGGACAGGTCGGTCATGGCGAAAAAATCCGGCGTGTCCAGCTCAGGCGGCACATAGGTCGGATCGGCGTACCGGATCAGGCTGGGAGCGTGGGCGCACTCGTGCCGGGCGCGCTCGAGGATCGGCTTTTGCCGGGCGAATTCCTTCTCGTGCGCATGAACCAGGAAGGGCCTGATGAACGCAGAGGTCAGCGCATTTTCGCCAAAGGCGTTGCAGAAACCGAGGCTGGAGTCGGCCCCGGCGAAGACACGGGCGCTCAAATCGGGCGGCGCCCGGTGATCGAAGAACGCCGGATAGGCCCAGAAGTAGCGCCTGGCCCGCCGCAAAAGCTCCGGTGAGATGGGGGACCATCGCGCGTCCAGCCTGGCGTCGTGGCGCTCGCGCAGGTGCTCCGCGAGCTGAGACTCCAGGTCCAGCACGGCCACGGCCAGTAGCGTGCTCACGAGGCGCTGCTGAGTCGCGAGGAGCTGAGCCAGCCGCCTCACGTCCGCGCTTGCGCCAGGCAGGTCACCCTGTGCCAGACCCCGCAGGAGCCGCAGCTTGCACAGGGGGAGAAGCCAGTGCATCTCGGGTGTCGGGAATGCGGTCGGTGAAGGGGGCGTCGCGGCAAGCAGCGAAAGAGCGATCGGACGGTCCTGCTCCACCGACCAGGAGTCGAAGCGCTGCAGGTCGTGGAACCCGTCCATGCGGATGTCGGTCCTGCCGGGGTCGATCGGGTACTCGGGCCACTTCTTGCCCAGCTTCTGGAGCCCGTCGCGGACCTCGTCAGGGATGCGAAAGAGAGGGTTCGCGTCCGCCCTGGCGTTCCACGCCTCGACCTGCTCCTTCGGCCCGTCCCAGCGCAGCCTGGGATTCAGAAAGGCGCTGGCGTCCCTATCCCAGCGGGGCGGTGACGCAAAGAGTCCTGAGCGCGCCAGCGCCGCCCGGTCCTTTAGGAAGTCATCCAGGTGCTTGCGAGCCGCCGCCTCGGGCCAGGCAGCGACAGCCTGCCGGCGAAGCGCGACATACTGGTAGGCCACTCCGCCCACCGCGCAGGTGCACACCACGAGAACGACGATAAGAGCGATGCCGCCGAGTCTTCTCATCCTGAGCCCAGTATAACCGATCGGCGGTCTCCACGGCCATGAGGCCATCATAAATGCGAGACTCGTGCTCGCCGTGCAGACATTGCCCGGGATGTGCGCATTCTGCACGTGTTGACGGATGCGCGACAATGCGCTGAAGAAGACCCCTTTACAAAGGGACATCCCGGGTGCAGGGTGGGCCATGTCGGGCACGCCCCGGCGTGGCAAGGACGCGAACACCATGAGGAAGACATGAGCCAGGGAAGGTCCATGAAAAAGCTCGATCGCCGAGACCGCAAACTGCTCCGCGAGGACGGCCACAGGAGAACTGCCCCGCCTGATTTCAGTCTGACTCCTGCTCGTCGTGGTACTCGCGAATGCGGCCTAGCTTTACCAGCCACAGCTTGCCAGCGATGGTCCGTGTTTCCAGTGCCTTGAGCAGGGTAGACATGGCATCCATCACGCAGCCTCGAGGGGGACCTCGAAGTCGTGGCTCTGGAGCATCTCCGCAGCGTACGCCAGGCAGGCGCCCACGTCTTCTCGTGTCAACTGTGGGTACTCCTTGACGATCCAGTCCACGGTAGAACCGCTCGCGAGGTAGTTCACGATCAGCGACACCCAAATCCGTGTACCTCGCACGACAGGCTTGCCGAAGCAGACGTTGGGGTTTATCAAAATGTGCTTTGTCAGCTCTTCCCGGGTCATGGGCTCATTATCTACCACAAGCCGGGCTTGCGGAGACCATCATCCTGACACCTGAGAACCAAAAGAGCCGAGGGCAAGTGCAAAAAATTTATAGACTGAGTACGATGTGCGACCGGAGTTACGCATCATGGAGTCCGCCCGTCCCATATTCCGCCCCCGGCAAGACGTGCCCCGTCGCGTGGGCCACTACGATCTCCGTGCCGATCTGGGGGCTGGCGATATCAGTACGGCCTTCGAGGCCCAGTACCAGGACGGCTCACTGGCCCTTCTGAAGCAGCTCCACCCCTGGCTTTCCGATTCCCCCGAAATCGCCGGGGCCTTCCTGCGAGCTGCCTCATCGATCGATGCGCTGCGTCAGAACGACCCGGCCTTTGTCTCGCAGATCGAACGCAGCCCGGAAGGGGACGCCGTCGTCTACGTGGTGCAAGCGTTGGTCGCAGGCGAGTCGCTGTCCTCGCGGCTCGCGAGTGGAGGGATGGCCCCTCGGGCCTTCCAGGCAGTGATGTGGCAGGTCGCGCGCTGTCTTGCAGTGGCGCACGAAGCGGGGGTGGTGCACGGAGACCTGCACGGCAACAACGTGATCCTGTCCCCTGATTCCCAGGAACCAGGGGTACTGATCCCTCGGGTGCTCGACTTCGGTATCTCTCAAGTGGTGGCGCGGGCCCAGGAGCTTCGCCTGCCGATCAGCCGCTCCGCCCCCGCTCGCGATTACCTGGCACCCGAGATCCTGCAGGATGCGACTTCCGTGTCCGCGGCAGCGGACGTCTACTCTGTAGGAGCGCTGCTCTATCACGGATTCTGCGGCTCCCCTCCGCCACGTCCGCTCACTTTCGGCCCGCAAGGGAAGACGGGGACGCTGCCGCCCCAGGTCCCGGCCAAGCTAGCGCCTCTTCTCTGGCGGATGCTCAGCGCAATCCCCGCCGAGCGGCCGCTGATGCGCCACGTCGCCGAAGCCTTGGGTCCCGAGATCTTGGGGGACTTCTTGCTCTTGGCCCGGGTGAGCCAGGACCCCCGCTCCACGCTCTACGATGCGCAGCGACGCAGCGATGGAAAGCGAGGCCATCTCCGGGTCTTCCTGTCCCCCGCGGAAGATGGTAACTCGAGGCGGTCGCCTATCGCAGCAGCGCGGGCGCTGCAACAGGGACGCAGCCCCTATCTGGTGAAGTTCTATGATCAAGGTGCGGTCCAGGGGAAGGACTACCTGTTCATGGAGCCGCTGAACGGAACGTTCCTGGGTGAGCGAGTCCCTCGAGGAGGGCTGAGGGCTGCCGCCTTTCCCCTGGCCCTTCAGATCGCGCAGGCCCTGCTAACCCTGCACCAGCAGGATGTGCTCTATCTA
>JBBRLA010000651.1:0-4777 GCA_038231615.1 Polyangia bacterium
AGGCAGCGCAAGCAGCGCCAAGCCCCCAGGCAGCGCAAGCGGCGCCGAGCCTCCAGGCAGCGCAAGCAGCGCCAAGCCCTCAGGACGGGCAGATTTATTCCCTTTCTTCGGCGCAGCCTGCAAGGGCATCCCTCTTTCCGACGTCTGCCCCAGGCAGCCAGGGGCTGCCCGCCCGTTCGGCCCTGGGAATGCCCGGCCCCGTCGCCGGAGACCGCCGTGTCGGCGCGCATTCGTTCGGCTTGATGAGCAGTCTGATCGCGGGGCCGCCCGACGCCTCCGCGATCGGCATGGGGGCCCAGGCGGTGGCGGCTTCCGGCTGGCACCCCCCTGTGTCAGGCCGCGACGCAGCATCTCCAGTGGCGGCGGATCTGACGCTGCCCCTGCTCTCCTCGTCTTGGCGCATCACGGACGCCTTTGTCCGCAGCCTGGCGGGCTCGCGGGCGGCCCGTGATGGCCAGGCGCTGCCGGTGCCGACCTACCGCCCGTGGGCGGACTCGCTCGACTGGGTGGGTCTTTTCAGCGCTGGACCTCCCCAGCACGAGAATCGAGCGACGTTCAGCTCGATCATCGGCCAGGCCGCCCCATTCGGTGCACGCACCCCGGAAGCCCTGTCTTCGCCCGAGTCGAACCTCCCGCCGGCAGCGTCCATGCCGGTGGTGGCTCCTGCCGGCGTTTTAGTACGGAGCCCGGCCCTGTCGGGTCAGTCTCCGTCGCGGGCCCCGGTCGCGACAAGCACCTTGATCGGCCAGTCGGCTGCGTCCGGCCAGGCGGCTGCGTCGAGTGCCGCGCCGATTGTTCCAGCGGCTGTGATCTCGCTTTCAACCGCCTCGACTCCGGCGGGTGCGGTTTCGACTTCGGGTACAAGCGCGCCGCCGTTCGCGACAGGCGCGGGACCCGAAGGGGCCATCGCCGCTTCGCACACCGCGGGGCCTCTCGCTCCGTCCACCGCCGCGGCCTTTGGACCGACGTTCCGGCCTGGAGGCCTGGGTTCCTTCACCGAACTCTTGGGCTCCATGATCGGCACCCGCGCCGCCGGCCTGGTCACAGAGATCATCGAGCCCCAGACCCTGGTGGCGCTGAGCGCCGGGCTGCTCTCGCCGGCACAAGCGGCGATGATGGCTGGCGGCACCGCCCGGCGGGCGCTGGCACCGCTCTTCGAGCAACTCTCGGGCGGTCTTTCCGGCGAGCTGCCGGGCACCCCGGGACAGCGCACCTGGACCCCGTACGGCCCTCTGCCGGTGGTCGCGCCGGCCGACGCGCCGCGCGGCCCGAACACCGCGGCGATCCCCGCCGGGCGCCCCTCGGCGGTCGCATCGGCGGCACTGGCCGGCGCGGCCCAGGCGGGCACTCCGTCCGCCTCGGGTGATCTCGCAACCCCCACTGCGGCTTCGGCAGTTCCTTTGGCCCTGGTTCAGGGGGCAGCGGCTTCGGCGAACGCGGAGGTGTCCCGTGAATCGGGTTCGTTCTCTCCCATCGCCGCAACGACCGAGGGCAGCGCCGTCCCCGGTCCGGGACGTGATGTCGCCTCTGCTGCATGGGCTTTCTCTCCACTGGCCGCCGCGATGTCCAGCCCGGCCTGGGTGCAAAGCGGGATCTCCCGGGACGCCGTGGCCCGGTATGCGCCGCTCCTCGACTGGCTGGAGCGGCGGGTCTCGAAGAGCGGGGCCCGAGAGGACGAGATCCATCCGGCGCTGGCCGACGAACTGTCGGTCCTGCCCTGGCCGGTGCTGAGCCTTTTCCCCGCAGCCGCACAGGTGCTGCGCTCGCCAGCGCTGTCGCCCTCGACCCGCTGGTCCGAGGCCGGCGCCCCCCGTCCCGTCGTCGCCCCCGCGGCGCCTTCGTCGCCAGCGTCCGGCGCTCCGCTTCACTCCGCGCTAGCGCTGGGCCAGCAGGGCGCGGCCCGCTTGCTCCAGGCGAACCTCAGCGCCGGCGCGACCGCCTTTTCTCCTGCTGCTGCAGCGTTTGTGACCGGCCAGCCCCTGCCGGGCCCCGCCAGCGCCGCCTTCCTGTCTGCCGTGACCGATGGGTCGTCCCGGTTCTCCGCGCAGATGGATCGCCTGGGCACCGGGTCGTTGTCCGGCGCCGCCGCCGCGTTCGACTACGCCCAGCCGCTGGGGCTGCCCTTCCTCGACACGGGCGCCGGCCCGCCGGACCCCATGACGTCCGCCGTCCGCGGCGCATTCCCCGGGTCCGGGCCCAGCCATGGCGTGCCCTCGATGGGGGTCCTGGGCGCCACCCAGGTCTTTGGCGCGGCGGCCCAGGCCTTGCGGGCTTCCACCGGTCCCTCCGAGGGCGGGCGTTCTTTCGGAGCCGGGTCCCTTTCGCTCCTTCGCGCCGGCTGGCAGCCCCCGGCGGCGCGGGCGGCGCTTTCGGGCACCGCGGCCAGCGATCGGGGCGTCCCCATGTGGGAGTCGATGGCCCCGGTGCGCATGGACGTGGTGCAGGACGCGATTCGAGAAGACGGATTCTCGACACTTGAGTCTCGACCGGCGTCGTCCCGCGGCGGCGAGGGGCGGAACGTCCCGCCGATGACGGTCATCGAAGGGGGTCTTTCCGGGCGGGTCGCCGCGTCGAGCTCCGCGGCCACATCGGGCCCCTGGCAGAAGGTGCCGGAGCCGACCCTTGTGGCCTCGTCCGGGGCCCCTTCGCGGGCCGAGGTCGAGGCCTCTGCCAAGCTCATGGAGGCCATCCGGGCGCAGGCGTCGCAATCCGGGCCGTCGGCACAGTCGTCTGGTTCGACCGACCGCATCACCCTCGGCGACATGACCCTCATCTCTGTCGCTGCCAGCCAGCAGCAGATGGCGGCATCGCCCATCGGCAGCGCGCCGGGGAACGCGCCGGAGCCGAATCACGGCTCTGCGGCCATGGCGCAGACCGCTCCTAAGAAGGAGGACGAGGCGATGCAGCAGAAGAAGATCCGCGTCTTCGCGAAACAGATCTTCCATATGATCAAAGAGATGATGGAATCGGAAAACAAAGAAAGGTTCGGCGAGCAATGAGCGAGCTAGCAAAGGCCATGTTGAAGGACCGGGACCGGGGTACGACCATGAAGGTCAAGTTCAACCCCAAGGAGTTCTCCGTCGAGAAGTCCTGCTCCTGGACGCCGCAGGAGGGCGCAGTCAGCGATGAGCCGCCCGAGGTCTTCGGCAAGCCGACGCCCTCGTCTTTGAGCGTGACCCTGCAGTTCGACACCTACGAGGACAAGGGGCCGGTGACCGAGTACACCGACATGCTCGAAAGCCTGACCCAGATCATCGACAAGGACTCGAAGAAGCGGCCGCCGCTCTGCGACTTCGCCTGGGGCAAATTCGTGTTCACCGGCGTGGTCGAGTCGCTTTCGCTGAAGTACACCATGTTCCTGAAGGACGGCACTCCGGTGCGCTGCGAGGCGTCGCTCAAGATGAAGAAGGCCAGTTCGGCGGACGGCAAGGCCAAGGACGGCGGCGGCAGCGCGGCCCCCGCCGCTACCTAAGCACAAGGGAAGTCGATCATGATTACGTACGGCAACCCCAAGGTCTCCATCAACGGCACGGAAATCAAGGACGGCCTAGAGCAGTTCGAGGTCTCCGCGGACCTGGACAAGCCCGACGTGGCCGAGATCCGCCTGACCAACGAGGGCAGCGAGAACAGCGTCAAGTACAAGCCCGGTGACGAGGTCGCTATCAAGATGGGTCTGGGCGGCGAAGAGCCCAACACCGTGTTCAAGGGCAAGATCCTCGGCATCAACCCGGTGTTCGACACCCACCACCCGCACAGCGTCACCATCCGGGCAATCAACGACCTGCACAAACTGGCCCGCGAGCGCAAGACGCGCACCTACGTGAAGCAGACCGAAAAGCAGATCATCGAGAAGATCGCCCAGGAGCACCACCTGGAGGTGGATTTCGGCAAAGAGCCGCCGACCCTGATGCACGAACACGTGCACCAGAACAACAAGAGCGACCTCGAGTTCATCCGCACCCGCGCCTCGCGCAGCGGGCGGGAGGTCTTCGTCCAGGACAAGAAGCTTTACTTTCGCCAGCCAGAGAAGGACAAGAGCCCGGTGGCCGAGCTGACCTACCAGGTCGAGGGCAAGGAGGGCATGGAATTTTTTGCCCCAAAGATGTCCGCCGCCCACCAGGTCAAGAAGGTCACCGTGCGCGGCTGGAACCCGGACAAGAAAGAGGCCATTGTCGGCACCGCCGAGGCCGAGAATTCACCCCTGGGGTCCAGCGGCGGATCCGGGTCCTTTGGTGACAGCCCCGACCTGCACGTGGACAATGTGCCGGTCCGCACCAAGGAGGAGGCCGACGCGGTGGCCAAGTCCATCCTGCAAGAGCGGCAGATGAACTTCATCACCGGCTCCGCGGTGATCCGCGGCAACCCCAAGGTCAAGCCGGGCACGGTGGTGACCATCAAGTGCGGCGACACCCGGTTCAATGGCAAGTACTACGTGCTCTCCGTGCGCCACGCCTACACCGACGCCAACCTCGGCGACATGGGCGGCGGCTTCGCCATGGGCGGATTCAAGACCCACTTCCAGTTCCGTCGCGATGCCGAGGGCGGCGGGGGCAAGGGCGGCGGCGACAGCTAAACAGAAGCACCTGGCCGGGCAGATTTGGGCATACGTCTCCCCCGCCGCTTCGCATTCGCGAAGCTGCGGGAGGTGCCCCCACACTCCCTTCGGTCACGTACAGTAGTACGCTCCCTCGGTCGCTCCGGTCGTGCGCCCAAATCTGCTCCGGCCATGTGCTTCTTCCTAAACATGACTCTTTATCAAGAGTGACTCTATATAGAT
>JBBRLA010000652.1:0-4775 GCA_038231615.1 Polyangia bacterium
GTGGGACTACCTGGAGTGGGTGCAGGCCCCGGACGGCCGCCGGGAGGAGTACTGCAAGGCCGTCCAAGGGCCGCCTATCGAAGGACGCTACCGGGAGACCTTTACCCAAAGCGCGGTCCTGGACGAGTGGACCCCCAGCCACCCCGAACGCTGGGGCAAAAACTGCCCGGGGGCGTGACCGGGGCCCCCGGGTCTCTCGGTGCGGAAGAAAAAAGCTGCGTCCGGGCCGGTCCGTGGTATTCATCCACCAAATTCGGGCTCGCCGCGCGGGCCCTCTGCTCAGGACAACCGCCAAGGCGCATCCCGCCGACGCGGCTGGCCTGAGTCAGCCAACAGCCAGCACGAAGGACCCGCATTTCATTGTCTACCATCGCCGTCGAATCACCCGCCGGGCCGCTCCCGGAGACCGCCACCTCTGTCTTCGCCGCGCTTGGCCTGTGCGAGCCGCTCTGCCGCGCGCTCGCCGATCTGAAGTACGAGGAACCCACGCCCATTCAGGCCCGCACCATCCCTCGGATGCTGGCCAAGGCCGATCTCATCGCCCAGGCGCAAACCGGGACCGGCAAGACCGCTGCCTTCGCCCTGCCGATCCTGCAAGATCTGGATCCGGCCCTGCGCGAGCCCCAGGCGTTGGTGCTGTGCCCGACGCGGGAACTGGCGGTGCAGGTGGCGGCGGCGTTTGTCGACTTCGCCAAGTTCACCGGGGCCCGGGTGCTGGCGGTCTACGGCGGCGAGCCGATCGACCGACAGCTTCGCCCGTTGCGCCGGGGGGTGCAGATCGTAGTCGGCACGCCAGGGCGGCTGCTGGACCACATCCGCCGGGGCACGTTGAAGCTCGGGACGGTACGCACGGTGGTGCTGGACGAGGCCGACGAGATGCTCGACATGGGCTTCCTGGACGAGATCGAGGCCATCCTCAAGGAGACCCCGGCGGAGCGCCAGACGGTGTTCTTCTCGGCGACCATGCCGCCGCCGATCGCGACGCTGGGCAAACGCTACCTGCGGGACGCGGAGCGGATCGCCATCGCGGACGGGCCGGCTTCGGCGCCGAAGATCCGGCAGGTGTTCTTCGAGATCGGCGTGCGGGACCGCTTCGAAGTGCTGGTGCGGGTGCTCCAGCACGAGACGCCGGGCTCGGCCATCGTGTTCTGTCGGACACGGGACGACGCGGACGCGGTGGGCGAGCGCCTGAGCGAGCGCGGGCTTTTGGCGGAGGCACTGCACGGGGATTTGCGGCAGATGCAGCGCGACCGGGTGATCGGGCGCTTCCGCGGCGGGGAGGTGGGCATCCTCACGGCCACGGACGTGGCGGCCCGGGGGCTGGACATCGACCACGTGTCCCACGTCATCAACTTCGAACTGCCGGTGGACCCGGCGGTCTACGTTCACCGCATCGGCAGGACCGGGCGGGCCGGCAGGAGCGGCTGCGCGATGACGCTGGTCGGCCCCAGGGAGCGACGGATGCTGCGCGAGGTGCAGCGCCTGAACGGGCTTACCGGCGGGACCATGGAGCGGCTGCCGGTGCCGACGCTGGCAGCGGTGGTGGCGCGGCGCCACGAGGTGTTCCAGGGGACGCTGCGGGAGGCGCTTGTGGGAGAACCCAAGGGGCTGACCTCCTACCGCGGGCTGGCCGAGGGCCTGATGAAGGACCATCCGCCGGCGGACCTGCTGGCAGCCGCCTTTCAGATGATCATGGGCCCGGCCCCGGACGAAGCGCGGGACCCGCTGGGCGCCGAGCCGCCCTTCGAGGATCGCGGCCCCAGCCGCTGGCAGCGGCGGCAGAATGGGCCGGGACCGGGCTTCGATCAGGGGCACCGCCACGCGGGCCCGCGTTCGCATGACCGGGGGGGCTCGCAGGGTCCCGACCGGGGGCAGCAGAACTTCGATCGGGGGCCGCAGGGCCAGGCCCCTGAAGGGGCGGAGCCTGGGCGGGGCGGGACGCGGCTCTTCCTGAACATCGGCAGGGAAGACGGCGTGCGTCCGGCGGACCTGGTGGGGGCCATCGCCAACGAGGCAGGCATCCCCGGCAGGACCATCGGTCCCATCGAACTCTTTGGCCGCTTCTCCTTCGTCGAGGTGCCCAGCGGCAAGGCGGCGCAGGTGATGCAGGCGCTGCGCAATACCCTGGTTCGTGGCAGGAAGGTTGCCCCCAGCCTGGCGCGGCCCGGCTGAGAAGGACGGGCAGGGCAGGGCAGATCGATGCATATTAGGTGCAGTGACCGCCACCCCGTCTGATTTCTGGAATTCATTTGCTTGCCACCCGTTTCTCGGGGTGCTTACCGACCTCGATGGGACACTTCTGCCCTTCGCCGGCACGCCTGAGGAGGCCCGCCCCGCCCCGGCGCTCCTGGCCCTGCTGGAGGAACTTGCCGCCCTGATCGGGGTCCGCCTGGCGGTGGTCAGCGGGCGGCCAAAAGAGGACATGGAGCGCTTCTTCGGCGCCTACCCGGCGATGATGCTCGTCGCCGAGCACGGTGCCTGGCGTCGGCAGGAGGGGACGTGGCAGGCGCTGCTTTCGCTGGACCCGCGTCCCTTGGATCCCCTGTACGCGGACCTTTTGCGCCTGGCGGAGCGCTACCCCGGGGCGCTGGTCGAGCGCAAGACATGGTCGGTGGCGCTGCACTTCCGTCGCGTCCCGGTTTTGGACAAGTCGATCTTCCTGGTCCAGGCCGCGGCGCTTTTGGCCTCGTTTCTGGAGCGCCACCCGGACTTCGAGCGCCTCGACGGATCCGAGGTGCTGGAGGTGCGGCCGGTGCAGGCGCGAAAGTCCCGGGCGGTGGCGTGGATGCGGGAGTCGGGGGTGGAACAGGACCTGCGCCTGGTGGCCCTGGGCGACGATGTTACCGATGAGGACCTGTTCGCCGCGCTGGGCCCCGAGGACCCGTCCATCCTGGTCGGCGAGGATCAGGGCCGGGCCACTTTGGCGAGCTGGCGGCTGCCCGGGCCCCACAAGGCCCAGGAGTTCCTGCGCTGGCTGGTGCAGGTCCGCAAAGGGGAGCCGGCCCCGGTGACGGCGCTGCCCGAGGGGATGCGCTCGCCGACGAAGATCGACGGTGGCTATCGCCTGCTGGTGATCTCCAACCGGCTGCCGGAGCTGCGTTCGGCCAGCGCGGTGCTCGATGAGCGGACGCGCAACGTCGGGGGCCTGGTGTCGGCGCTTCAGCCGGTGCTCGCCGAGCGCCATGGGGTGTGGCTGGGCTGGAGCGGACGCACCCTGCCCGATGCGGACGGCAGCCGTTTTGGCCTTGACGAGACCAGCCAGCCGGCCCTGGCCTGGCTGGATTTCCCCGAGGCCTGGCACCGCCACTACTACAACGGCCTGTGCAACAGCGCCCTGTGGCCGCTTTTTCACTCGTTCCCCGGGCGGGTGCGCTTCAGCACCGCCGACTGGCTCTCGTACGTCCAGGTGAACGAGGTCTTCGCCGGGGCCGCGGCGCGGCTGGTCGGCCCGGATCAGGCGGTGTGGGCCCACGACTATCACCTCTTGCTCATCGGGCAGCAGCTTCGGCGGCGGGGGCACACCGGTCCAATTGGGCTTTTCTTGCACATTCCCTTCCCGGGGGCGGACATTTTTTCCCTCTTCCCCTGGGCGGAGGAGCTGATGGGGGCCATGCTGGACTTTACCCTCATCGGCTTTCACACCCCGGGGTACGCCGAGAACTTCCGCCAGTGCGCCGTGACGCTTTTGGGCGACAAGGTCCGCATCGATGGAGAGTTCATCGAATACCGGGGGCGGCGGACCCGGGCGGCGGCGTACCCCATCGGGATCATCCCGGAGGCCTTCCAGGAGCCCCCGGGGCCGGCGGTGGCCGAGGAGGTGGCCGAGCTGCGCCGGAGCATCGCCCCGAGCCGGCTGGTGCTGGGGGTGGATCGCCTGGACTACACCAAGGGCATCCGCGAGCGGCTGGTGGCTTTTGGCTGTTTGCTGGAACTGTTCCCCGAATGGCGGCGGCAGGTGTCGCTGGTGCAAATCTCGGTACCTTCGCGGGCGGACATCCCGGAGTACGCGGAGCAGCGGGCGCAGGTGGAAAATACGGTGGGCCGGATCAACGGGGAGTTTGGCGAGGCGCACTGGGTGCCGATCCGCTACCTGTACCGGTCGTACAGCACCAACCAGCTTTCGGAACTTTACCGCGCCGCCGCGGTGGGGTACGTGACGCCGCTGCGGGACGGGATGAACCTGGTGGCCAAGGAGTACGTGGCGGCGCAGGAGCCCGGCGATCCCGGGGTGCTCCTGCTCTCGCGCTTCGCCGGGGCCGCGGTGGAACTGCGCGACGCCGTGTTGACCAACCCCTGGCATAGCGAGGGGATGGCGCGCGACCTGGACCGGGCACTGCGCATGCCGCTAGCGGAACGGCAGATGCGCCATGGCAAGCTGGTCGCGGCCGTGTCCGGCACCACGGCCCTCACCTGGGCCGAGGATTTCCTGAGGTCGCTGACAGCGGGCCCGGAGGGGCCGCTTGAACGCTCTTTAGCCGCACCTGCTCAAAATTACGCACTCATTGATTAAAATCACCACAGTGGCCCTAGGGCCACTGCCCGTAACTCCGCATTCCTCCTGAGCTGGCCTTCTGGCACGGACCTTGCCTAAGGATAAAAGGACAAATGGCCTGCCAAAGAGGCAGCACCCCTTTGTCCAACAGAGGTCTTCCCATGGAAGCCAACCAGAACCGGCGCAACGCCCCGCGCAAGGTGCCGCGCACGACCCAAAACGGCGAGCACGAGAGCCAGCTTACCCCACAGGAGGAGGCCCACCTGGAGGGGCAGATCCTGGA
>JBBRLA010000653.1:0-4764 GCA_038231615.1 Polyangia bacterium
AGTGTCTTTTCGTTCACGCTGCCGATTGTGAGGAAGTAGCCGCAAACAGCCCTGCAGCGCAAAGAGGGGACTCTGCCCCTCAAGGACCTGCATGCACCTGTATGCGGGAGCATACCACATATTTAGGCGAGCGGCCCCGCAGGCGGGTCTATACTGCTTCTACCTATCGATGACGATGCCCCCCCGAGTTCGCGGCCCGACTTTTGGCTCTCGCCGCGGCCCGATTCTGTTGGTCCTGCTGGCGGCTTTGGTCTCGGTCTCGGCGTGGACGTTTTCGCGGGCGGCCTACCAGGTCAAGCCGCTGCCCGCCCCGATCGAACGGGGAATGTCCTTCGTCCACAGCGTGGGGCAAGGTGGGGGCACGGGCTACGGCAGCGTCACCAGCAAGGCATCGCTGAGGGAACTGCACGACCTGGGGGTGCGCTGGGTGAGCCTGATGCCCTTCGGCTTCATGAATTCGCCACGCGAGACCTCGGTCCACTGGGTCGGTGGCACCCAGGCCGGCGAGAGCGATGAGCGGCTGCGGCGCGAGACGGCGGCGGCCCATGGGCTGGGGATCAAGGTGATGCTGAAGCCGCATTTGTGGATCCGGGGGGGGCAGTGGTGCGGCGTGATTGATCCAAGCTCCGGGCCCGGCCCCAGGCCGGGGTGGGCCGAGTGGTTTGCCAGCTACCAGGACTTTCTCCTGCGCTATGCACGGCTGGCGGCCGAGATCGGCGCGGACTCGCTGGTGGTGGGCGTGGAACTGTGCAAGAGCACCGCCACCCCCGAGGGCGAGCAGCGCTGGCGCGGGCTTATCGCCGAGGTTCGCAAGGTCTTTCACGGCCCGCTGGTCTACGCCGCCAACTGGGACGAGGTGGAGCGGGTGCCGTTCTGGGACGCGGTGGACTTCATCGGGACCCAGTTCTACCCCCCGCTGGCAGACGCGGCGAACGCCTCCCCCGCGGCCATGGCCGGTCGGCTGCGCATCGAGCTGGACCGCCTGGCGACGGTGTCTCACCGGGTGCAGCGTCCGGTGATTTTTACCGAGGTGGGGTACAAGTCCATCCGCGACACCATCCTCAGCCCCCATCTGTGGCCCGAGCACCTGAAAGGGGAGGAGCAGGTCAGCGAACCGGCCCAGGCCCAGGCGTACCAGGTCTTCTTCGATGGCATCCGGGACCGGGACTTCGTAAGGGGAGTCTATCCGTGGAAGTGGTTCTCCGACCCCGATTCCACCGAGGAGGGCCCCGCGGGGTTCGGCATCCGCGGCAAGCTCGCCGAAAGGGTGATTCGCTCCGCCTATCGATTGTGAAAAATACTTTTGTGGTGTTGTCGATTTCGCGCAGGTCGTTCGACTACCAAATACACTCCCCCGAAATCGGGACTTGCCGGACACCACAAAGAGGAGATTCCCATGCAATACCTGCTCCTGATCTACGAAGACGAGTCGCACCGCGCCAATCGCCCACAGCAGGAGAGCGCCAAGATCTTCGCCGAATACGGCGAGTTCACCCAGGGCATCATCAAGAGCGGCCATTACAAGGGCGGCAACCCCCTGAATCCCGTGGCCACCGCCACCACCGTGCGCGTGAAGGACGGCAAGACCCTGACCACCGCCGGCCCCTTCGCCGAGACCCGCGAGCAGCTCGGCGGCTACTACCTGGTCGAGGCCAAAGACCTTGACGAGGCGACCGCCATGGCTGCCCGCATCCCCGCGGCGCGCAGCGGATCGATCGAAATCCGCCCCATCATGGCGATGTAGTATCCTGTTGTCGGCTTCCCGTCCCTGCCCCGCGGCAGGGGCGGCGGGCCTGTTTCATGTTGACCTTTCACTCCGCGGGGAAGGAATACGAGATGCAAAACTGGCTCAGCAACCCCACCTTTGTCGTCTACGCGATCACCTGTCTGGTGCTCTGTGCGAACCTGATGTTCCTCTGGGGATTCAGTGGCGGGGTGCGGGGCAAGACCCAGACCGCATTGAACTCCGAGGACCTCTCCACCGTCTCCAAGGGCGCCTCCATGGCCGCGACCGATCCCCCCGAGGTCGCCCGGGTGCTGAGGGCCCACCGCAACGCCGAGGCCAACATCTACCCGTTCCTTTTCCTCGGCCTGATCTACGTGATGATCGGCGGCGACGCCGGGTGGGCGAAGATCTTCTTCGGCGTGTTCACCGGCTGCCGCCTCTTGCATTCGGTGGTGTACCTGGCCGGCAAGCAGCCGTGGCGGACCCTCTCCTTCGTCCTGGGCGGTCTGACCACCGTGGCGCTGCTGGGCGACATCGTGTGGATCATGGTGAAGCAGTAGCCTCGACCTGGCCGAGGCGCCGCGAAAGGAAGTCGCGCTCTGCCTGATTTTTGCACAGGCCCAGGGCCTCGCGGTAGGCCGTCGCCGCCTCGCCCGATCGCCCCAGGCGCCGCAAGAGGTCCGCCCGCGCCGCCGGCAACAGGTGATATCCCGAGAGCGCCCCCCCCGCAGCCAGCGCGTCCATTAGCAAAAGGCCCCGTTCTGGGCCCTCCGCCATGGCCACCGCCACCGCCCGGTTCAGTTCCACCACCGGGGTTTGCTGCTGGCGCAGAAGCAGCCCGTAAAGGGCGGCGATCTGCCGCCAGTCGGTGTCCTCCGGGCGAGCCGCCTGGCAGTGAAGGGTGGCGACGGCCGCCTGCAGGGCATAGGGGCCGGGCTGCCCATTTCCGCGCAGCGCCGCCTGGACCAGTGACGAGGCCTCGCGGATCTGGTCGTGCTTCCATCGGGTGCGGTCCTGTTCCTCCAAAAGGACCATCTCGCCCGCAGGTCCGGTGCGGGTCTGGGCGCGGGCCTCATGGGCCAGCATCAGCCCCAAAAGCCCCTTCACCTCCCGATGCTCGTGCGCCTCCGCCGGGAAGAGCGCCACCAGCAGGCGCCCCAGGCGGATGGCCTCGGCGCACAGCTCGCCGCGCACCAGATGCTCGCCCGCGCTGGCGGCGTAGCCCTCGTTGAACACCAGGTACACCACCACCATCACCGCTTCCAGTCGGTCGCCGAGCAGCTCGGGCGGGGGCACCCGGTAGGGGATGCCCGCGTCGCGGATCTTGCCCTTGGCCCGCACCAGCCGCTGCGCCAGGGTCGGCACTGGCAAAAGAAAGGCGTGGGCGATCTCCAAGGTGGTCAGGCCGCACAGGGTGTGCAGGGTCAGGGCGACCTGCGCCTCCATCGGCAGGGCGGGGTGGCAGCAGGTGAAGATCAGGCGCAGGCGGTCGTCGGGGAAGGCCGGGTCCATGCCTTCATCGGCGGCGTCGAGGTCTCCGTCGCCCGTCTCGTGGGTAAGGAAATCCGCAAGCTGGTCCTGCTTCTCGCGGACCCGGACCTTCCTGCGCAGGTGATCGACGGCCTTGTTGCGCGCCGCCCGAAAGAGCCAGGCCCGCGGATTCTCCGGCAGCCCCTCGGTGGGCCAGCTCTGAAGGGCCGCGGCGAAGGCCTCGTGGACCACCTCCTCGGCGGCCTCGAAGCTGCAAAGGACGCGGATAAGGGTCGCCAATATGCGCCCGGATTCGTCCCGGTAGAGGCGATCGACGTTTGCTGCCAGCTCCCGCGCGCCGGCAGGAACCGAATCCAAGGGTCCGTGGTCCACGAATGAAGTGATAGCATAGACCCGGGGCGGCTAGGGCAAGCTGAAGCCGGGAAGGCGGGTCGGGCCGGGCTGCGGGTCGTGGGGAGGTTGATGGCTGGTCAGCTCGAAATGGGCCGTGCCCAGGTCGGTGTCTCCATCGATGCGCAAGGGCAGGCGGGCGGCGTCATCGCTGAGCCACATCACGGCCTTTCGGGGGGGATCGCCGATGACCTTGCCGGTGGGACGGATGGCGACGCCGCTGCACAGCAGGCGGACGGCCGGGCGGCGGCCCTCCACGGTGTCGAGCGACTCGTGGCCGGCGACCTGGATGTCCCCGCGGTACAGGGCGCTGCCGTCCAGGAGCCAAAGTTCCATCCGGTCTCCATCGCGGAGCCGGGCCTGTCGCAGGATCATGAGCGCCGTCACCGGATCGTGGGGCTCGCCGGGAAGATCGCCGACGAAGCGCTGCTCCCCTTGGGGCTTGATGACGCGGATGTCGATGTGCTTGCCGGACAGCGCGGTGCGGACCAGGCGCGTGCGGTAGCCCGACTCCTCCACCTGGATGGAGGTCGGCAAGAGGGTGTCGGCGTCGAGGACCAGGCTATAGTCGTCGCGCATGTGGGTGAACAGGCGGGCGACCCCGGTGGCCTCGGCCTGGCCGGTGACGTGGATCAGGCGCCTTTCGCCGACCCTTACCGGCGGCGGGATTGCCAGGCGCACGCGCCCCGCGTCAAGGAAGGTGAAGCGCAGATTGAAGGTGAACGCCTCGCCGCGGCGCTCGCCCTGCGAGGGTGGCACGGGTGGGGTTTGCGCTACCTTTTGGGCCCACGTTGCAGGAGGCGACACGGTACCGGCCCAGGCGGTCCCGGCGACCAGAACCAGCATGAGACCCGGGAAGACCCAACGGCTCGCGGAATGGGATCGACGCATGGGGGTTGGACGTGGGGGGGCGGCGAAAATTCGCGGGTCGGTCAAAGTCGGCGGCCTCCGTCGTCGGGCAGGCTGTACCGGAAAAAGTACACGGCCGCGCTTGCATGCCGGCCCGACCGGCTGTCACAGTGTTCTATGGCCAAACACTGGCACAATCTGTTGGTCGTCGAAGACGATGACGCGATCCGCGAGGCGTTGTGTGACCTTTTGCAAGACGAAGGGTACCACGTCACCGAGGCGCGGAATGGTCAGGATGCGCTGGACAA
>JBBRLA010000654.1:0-4756 GCA_038231615.1 Polyangia bacterium
CACCTCGTGCCTCGCTGGGTTCCTGTACAAGGTTTCAGATCACCGTTCCTCCTCCTTGTCCAAGCTTTCGTGGCGCAGTGTAGTTCTTCTTCCGGAATTACGCAGATGCGATCAGGTCATGCGGGCTGCGGTGGCGATCACCATGCGGGCTGCGGTGGCGATCGCCGCGTTCCCGGCCTGGCCCTCGGGCCTCGAAACCAGCCCTTGATTCACCTACACTCACACTCTCTGTCACATATTGCCGGTTCATCGAGGACTCCCTGTTGTCATCGCTGATGGAGGCAGCCTCATACGGCGCAGTAGATCGTTGAACCTGAGATCAGAATGCAGCGAGTCAAACCTCGGATCAAAAGGGAGATATGGAAGCATCTCGGCCCGTTCCGCCAGCGCCTTCTGTAACCACTGCAGCGCCTGCTCTTTGTCGCCAAGGCCCATGTGGAGCAGGGCGATGCTGTGTGCCGAGACAAAACGACCTTTCGACAGGGCCAACAGATCGGCCAGGGTGACCCGGGTCTTTGCCTCGTTGCCTGAAAGTGCGTAAACGTGCCCGAGGGCCGCCCGCATTTCCGTGGTGTCTTCGAGCTGCAACGCCTTTTCCAGTTCCCGTATCGCCTGTGACAAGTCCCCCGTCTGTTCGAGGGCAACTCCCAGCAGGGAGTGAGAAAGATAGAAATTCGGATCCGTCGCGATGATCGCTCTCATCCGATCGATGGCTTCCTGGTATCGATGCGCGAAGTACAGGGGAATCGCAATGCTGGCGTTGATGCTCAGGGACAGTGGATCCATTTCCTGGGCCAGTTTCAGCTCTGCGAGCGCTGCGTCGAAGCGACCCATCGATGCGAGGTGGAACCCGTACCCACGGTGCGCTTCCGCATAACTTGGGTTCAATTCAATCGCCTTCTTGAATTCAAATTCGGCGCCGTCCCAATCCCAGTCATACAGGGCCTTGACCAGCGCCATGGAATTGTGGGCTTCGGCAAGCGTGTCGTCGATTTCCAGCGCCTGCCCGGCTGCCGCCTGCACTTTTGGCATGGCCTCGTTCGCCGGCAGCATGAGGTTTGATAACATATAATAGGAGTCTGCCAGCCCAGAATACGCCAGCGCGTAGTTCGGGTCGATTTCGATCGCTTGCCGAAAATAGGCGATGCTCTTTTGAACGTGATCATGACTGTAGTCACTCAAATGAAGGCGGCCTTTCAGGTACGCCCGGTAGGCATCAACGTTATCAGTATAATGCTTCTCGATCCGCTGCCTTTCCCGGTCTGTCAACTTGATCCGCAACCGTTCCACGATCCGGTTCGTGATTTCTTGCTGTACGGCAAAGATATCGGAGACGGTTCGATCGTAGCGCTCTCCCCAGAGCCGAGATCCATCCGCAGTCTTCACCAGTTCCACCGCGATGGTCAGCAGGTCGCCTCGTTGAAAGACCCTGCCCATGACAACGGCATCGACGCGGAGATCGATCCCGATCTTGCTGGGTAGGACGTTCCGACCCCGATACGGGAGCACCGTGCTCTGCGCCATGACGCGCAGGCCGGGAAGCTGCGCCAGAGAATCGGTGATGCTCTCCGCGATCCCATCGCGCAGAGCCGCGATGGACTGATCGTCAGGCCCGTCACCGGACAAAAAAACGGCCAGCGAGTTGACTTCGCGCCGGACCTGCTGAAGGCCGGGCGACCTCCCCTTGCCGGCTTCTTTCCTTGCCCCCTTCCGTGCCACGTCGATAAAGATCCCACCCGCGAAAACAAGCAACATCGCGAAAAGTGCCGCCGTAGTCGCCACTCGCCTGGCCTTCCTTTGCGACCAGGCCAGATCCAGCCGTCCGTCTGAAGACCCGAGTGTGGACGGGGAAGGGGCGATGTCCGGTGCCGAGCGCGCCGGCCCCCTGGCAGGATCGAGCACGGCCCCCTGTCTGGCCGTCCCCCCATCGGGGCCCTGCGGCCGGGTCTGTTCCAGGGCGCGCAGTGTCTCCACCACCTGGGCCATGGGCGGCCGTGCCTCCCGGTCCTTGGCCAGCATGCGCCCCAAAAGGTCGGCCAGTGCCTGCGGCGCGTCTTGCAGCGCCCCCATGAGCGATGGTGGGTCCTGGTACAGATGCTGCTTGAGCAGCGCCATGGGGTCCCCCTGGAAGGGCGTCCGGCCGGCCAGCATTTCGTAAAGCATCACGCCCAGCGCGTAAACGTCCGCCCGGCCGTCGATCTCGGCGTCGCCGCGGCACTGCTCGGGAGACATGTACGCCAGGGTGCCCAGGATCACCCTCTTGCTGGTCTGCGTCTCGACGGTGTTCAGGAACTTGGCGATGCCGAAATCCAGGAGCTTGGCGCGCTCCCCGCCCGGGGCCTCTGCATCGGCGACGATGATCAAGTTCTCGGGTTTGAGGTCTCGGTGGACAATTCCGGCCTCGTGGGCTGCCCGCAGGGCGGCGGCCACCTGTCGACCGATGCGCAGGGCCTCTGCAATCGGCAAGCGCCGATCGGGGGCGCGTCGCAGGCGCGCGCCCAGGGGTTCGCCGCCGAGGTACTCCATCAGGATATAGGACTCGCCCCCCGGGAGCTCGCCGCAGTCGAAGATCTTCACCAGGCCAGGGTGATCGATCATGCTGGCCGCGCGGGCCTCGGCGAAGAGCCCCTGCAGATGGGCCGTCTTGCCGGCCCGGCCCGGCGCCAGCACCTTGACCGCCGCGCGCTGGTTGATGCGTTCGTGCAGGGCCTCGTACACCACCCCCATTCCGCCCGCGCCGAGCCGCCGCAAGATCCGGTAGTGTCCGATCAGCCCCCCGATCAGGGGGTCATTGCTTTCGGTAGCTGTCAACATGGAGATTACAATCTGCCAGCCAGCGGTCCACCTGCTTGCGAGAACGCCCCACGGCGCTGGCGATGTGGGTGATGTTACCCCGGTGGGCACGCAAAAGGGACGACAGTTCCTCGCAGTCGGGCCGGGGCCGCGCCTGGTCCTTGTTCACGGCGTCGTGCTTCGCCTGGAGCACGGGCACGCCAGGCGCGGCAGACTTCGGCGGCTTCAGGCGATCCGCCACCATCTCCACGTCGAGAACCGCGGCGCCCGCGGCGCAGTCTCGGAAGTAGTCGGCGATCTTGAACAGCTCGCGGATATTGTAGGGCCAGGGGTAGAGCAAGAGCGCGGACACCAGGGTCGGGGAAAGCCGCGGCGTGGGCGCACCCAGCTTCAGGAGCAAAAGGGGCAGGATGTCCTCACGCCGATCCCGCAGCGGTGGCAAGCTCAAAGGAATCTCGGCCAGCCGGGCATACAGGTCGCCGCGGAAACGGCCCGCCTGCACCTCCGCCGGAAGGTCGCGGTTGGTGGCGGCAACCAGGCGCACGTCGCAGGGCACCGGGCTGGTGGCGCCTACCGGGACGACCTCCCGCTCCTCGATGGCGCGCAGGAGCTTGGGCTGCAAGACCGGCGGCAGGTCCCCGATCTCATCGAGCAGCAGCGTGCCGCCCTGCGCGGACCGGAACCAGCCCTCCTGGGCGCTGGCGCCGGTGAATGCGCCCTTCACATGCCCGAAAAGCTGGCTCTCGGCCAGGCTTTCGGGGATGGCGCTACAGTTGAATGCCTTGAAAGGCCCGGTGCGCCCGCTTCTCTGGTGCAGCGCACGGGCGGCGATCTCCTTGCCGGTGCCGCTTTCCCCCTGGAGCAGAACGGTGGCCGGAACCGGGGCGATCCGCGCAATGGTTGACCGCAGGGCGCGGACCGCGGGGGACGTGCCGACAATCAGATCGATGGGGGCGTCGGTTCGCGTGGCCGGCTGATAGCGCACGAGCAAGAAAGAGTCGCCGATGCGCACGACATCGCCGTCCAGAAGGGACGATTCGACAATCCTGTGGCCGTTGACCCAGGTCCCGTTCTTGCTGCCGGCATCGGTGATGCGCAGGCCGCGCCCGTCAGGGTCAAGATGGACGGTGGCGTGCAGGCGCGAGGCGCGGGCGTCGCCCCAAAGCCCGATGCCCTCGGCCTCCGAGACGTCGCGGCCCAGCGCATCGCCGGTCTGGATGGCGCGCCCCGCCCCGCTCTTGACCTGACCGCCATGGTACAGGAGAAGCAGCGTGGGCCACCGGGGCTCCGCCGGCCTGCTGACTTCGCCTGTCACGGTGGTGTTCATGCGGCGCCACTATACAGCGCAGCAGGATGCGCAAGGGAGGCCCTGGGCGGCGCAGTGCGCGGCGCACCCAAATAACCCGCCTCTGCCTCTCTGTCTTCCGCGATGTCCCGCGCCCGCCATGGCCTTTCCCATGGCGGGACCTGTGGCATGAGGGTTGCTGTCAGATGTTCTTGTCGGCAGCAACAATCGCTGCCCAATTCAGTGCCCGCTTCGGGACGCATGGACCGCGTTGCGGGACTTGACCCAAAGGAGCCCATCATGACCAAGAAGTATGTCTTGAGTCTGCTCACTCCGCTGGCAGCGGTGCTCATCGGTTGTGGCGAACCGCAGGGCGGACCGGGGCCCAATCCCCCCCAGAGCTCGTGGTGGGACGGCACATTCCAGATCACGCAGGCCTACGGCTGCACCGACTTCATGCTGGAGCCGCTGGACAAGAAGCACGGGTGCCCGGCGGACAAGCCCAGGTTTCACGAGGGCATCGACTTCGGGATGGATTGCGGAACTCAGTTGAAGGCGGCTGCCCACGCCACGGTGGTCTCGATCGGGGCCGAGAGCAAGTCCTACGGTGTGCACTACCCCACGCTCCGGCTAGATGACGGTCACGACCTGATCCTGGCGCACGCGAGCAAGTCCCTG
>JBBRLA010000655.1:0-4754 GCA_038231615.1 Polyangia bacterium
ATGAACAGGTCCCGCGCCGGGTCAGGCGTGAAGGTACCCAGGGTCTGGTTCAGCGGGTCGGGCGGTCCGGTGGGCGTGCCGTCCTTGGTGATGAAGGCGAAGTTGACGTACTCGAAACCGGCGCGGTTCAGGCAGTCGGCGTTCTGCGACGTCCCGTTGACCTCGTCCTGCGACAGGCTGTCGATGTTGAGCGCGGCGCACCAGTGGGTCGCGTCGCAGGAGTTGCCGGATGGCCAGGCCACCCAACCGGGCGGGTAGAACTGCATCTCCATGAAGGCGGTGCCGGGGTGGCGGCCTATGTAGCGCGGCGAGGCGGGGTTCGGGTCGTCGAAGATGTTGGCGTCGGTCCGGGGCGTGCAGGTCTTGGTGAATTCGGGAGCGGACTCGGAGTCGCACATCGCCATGCCGAACCAGAAAGCGGGGTGGAGCTGGAAGTTGGCCGTACCGCCGGTGCCGTCCTGCTTGGGCTGCACGATCGGGTCCTTGGGTAGCTTCATGAAGTAGAGGTTGTTGTCCCCGGCGCCGGGGTGGTCCGAGTAGAAGAGCAGCGAGGGCTCGTCGTGGCCGTTGTACTTGCCGTCGTAGTAGATCGGCTCGCGGGTATCGAGGCAGAGCCCTGGCTTGGCCGCGCAGAGCGGGTCCTGGAACGCGGCCTTGCTCACGGCCTGCCTGAGACTGCCCGTCGCGGGAGTGTCCTCGAAACCCTGGCCACAGCCAAAGAGCGGAAAGAGCAAAAGGACTGAAGAGGTGTAGATTAATTGCCTCAATGGGGGCGTTTCTCGGAAAATTCCTCAATGATTTCAATGCAAGCGTTTTCACGGCGCCAATTAATCGACACCTTTAGAGCAGAGCGCCGGAATTCTGTGGGTCGCCATCAGGTCCCCTCCAAAGATAAGGTTGACGATCGCCGCACGTTGCGATGAGCGTCAGGATAGCTCTGATCGGGCACGGCGGGATCCGGATTTGCTCAGGGCCCCGAAATCTCGTCCGAATCTCGCCCGAGATTTCGGAAGATTTGGCTGGGTCGTCCGGTCTGGATGATCATTTCGGCCCACCTCCGGCGTTCCGCGGTACACTTCGCCCCGTGGAAGTAGGCCCATGAAGCTCTGCGGATGCATCTTCTTTCTGGCACTGGTCCTTTGGGGGCCGGGATGCCAGGACAGCGGCAAGGCCCCGGGCTGCACTGGAAAGGACTGCCTTGCCGATGGCGCCGGAAGTGGGGTCGGAGCGGACGGCAGCGGGGCGAAAGGCGACGCCGCTGCACCGGGCGACGCCGCTGCATCGGGCGACGCCGGTACGCCCAGCTGCGAAATCTTCTGCGGGTGCATGGTGGGGAAGTGCCTGCAGCCCGGCGATGGGAAGACGCGGCAGCTGTGCATGGCGATGTGCCTGACGCTCTCCCCGGCGCACCTCTCCTGCCGGACCCAGGAGTGCAAGCTCGCCGATACCGGCGAGTCGATCCACTGCATGTACGCCCAGGGACAGGGCGGCCCCTGCAATTAGACTCGAACCGATAAAGGGCACCTCGTGTAGAGGAGGGCCCCCCTGGCTCACACATGCTCTGCATCCACCTGGGGGCGCTCCCTTCTACCCAGCAACTTTACATCCCGCTCGCTGACCTGCCTCAGCGCTGCGCACGCCGAGGATCGGGAGCATGGTCACGCGTGAGCGCAAGGGCAAAAGGTCCCCGGGCAGACGGGCAGCCCTCATGCTATAAGCCCAATATGATCGCCCCGCGTCTGTCTATCGGCCCTTCGGACTTCGCCACCCTGCGCGAGCCCGGCGTGCTGCTGGTGGACAAGACCGACCTGATCCGGCGCGTCCTCTTCGACAGCTTCCAGACGCTGCTCTTCCCCCGACCCCGGCGCTTCGGCAAGAGCACCAATCTGTCCATGCTCGGCTACTTCCTGGGCAAGAGCGACAAGGACCATAGCGCCCTGTTCCAGGACCTGGCCATCTGGCGTTCCCCCGAGTCCCGGCAGCACTTCCAGCGCCATCCGCTTATCTCTTTGACCTTCAAGGACGTCAAGAAGCCGACCTGGGCGGCCTGCCTGGCCAGCATCCAAGGCGTGCTCTCCAAGTTGTTCGTCAAGCACGGCGATCTGCTGGAAGGCGGTCTCAAGCCCACCGAGGCCAGGGCCTTTCAGTCCTTGATGGACGGACAGGCCCCGATCGAGGAGTACGAAGGGGCCCTTCGCCAACTCAGCGAGTACCTGCACCGACGGCACGGGGAGCGGGTGGTCATCACCATCGACGAGTATGATACGCCGCTGCACGAGGCCTTCGTGCACGGCTACTATGACAAGGCGGTCAGCTTCTTCCGCGGGTTGCTCACCGGGGGGTTCAAGGACAACGAGCACCTGTTCAAGGGCGTGCTCACTGGCATCTTGCGGATTGCTCGCGAGAGCATGTTCTCCGGGCTGAACAACCTGGGGGTCTACAGCCTGCTCAAGCAGAGCTACGCCGCGGACTTCGGCTTCACCGATCCAGAGGTGCAGGACCTGCTGGGCCGGCTCGGCTCGCCCAGGCCCATGGAGGACCTGCGGCGCTGGTACAACGGCTATGCCTTCGGCGGCCAGGTCATCTACAACCCCTGGTCGGTGCTCAGCGCCCTGGCGCATCCGAGCGAACCCCTGCAGCCCTACTGGGTGAACACCGCCTCGGATGAACTGATTCGTGAGCTGCTCTTTCGCTTCGGCGGCGGGGAGCAGGGCGAGGTGGCGGCGCTCTTGCGTGGCGAGGGGATACGCAAGGTCCTGCGAGAGGACACCGTGCTGCGCGACATTTACCAGGAACCCGAGGCGCTGTGGAGCTTCCTACTCTTCACCGGCTATCTCAAGGCACAGGACGTCGAAGTCGTGCTGCAGGACGATCGCAGCCAGACCTGGGGCACACTTCGAGTGCCCAACCGGGAAGTGAAGAGCGTCTTCGGCAATCTCTTTGACCGCTGGCTGGAGCAGGGCCTCGGCGGCGAGACGCGGCGCCAGCAGATGGTGCAGGCGCTGCTCACCGGCGATCTGGAACACTTCCAAGAGCACCTGCAGCGACTGTTGGTGGAATCTGCCAGCTTTCACGATGTCGGTGGCAAGCGGGTGAAGATGCCGCCCGAGCACGTCTACCAAGTGTTCATCCTGGGTCTTCTGGTGTCCATGCCCCGTCACCATGTGACCACCAACAGGGAGGGGGGCCATGGGCGCTACGACGTGCTGGTCAGTCCCAGGGAAGCCGGGCAGCCAGGGGTGGTGCTGGAGTTGAAGGTCAAGACCAAGGGCGCCACTCTGGAACGGACCCTGGCGGCGGCGAAGAAGCAGCTTCTGGAGAAAGACTACGCCGCCGAACTGCGGGCGCATGGGGCGGCGCCGATCCAGCAGGTAGCGGTGGCCTTCGATGGCAAGCGGGTGCTGGTGGGCCGCGCGGACGAACCTGCACCGCCACCTCGGAGACGCCGGGCACCGCCGGCCCCCAAGAAGGGCCGCCTGCGCGGGTAGGGCGAGGGCGGCCCGTGGGTTCCTGATCGGGCTTGCGGCAGCCGACCGGGAACACGGCGACGGCATCACCACCCCGGCGGCATGCGCGGCGGCGCGGTCTCTCGCAATAGTTCGAGGTCCGCCGGTGTGAGCCCGTATGCCGTATGCACGGCGGCGGCGATCTCTCGTTCACGCACGAGAATCTGGGCACGTTTTTCACGGATGGGTGGGGCCTCCGCTTCAAAGAGGTTCCGTAGCGCCTTGAGCCCCGTGGGCGATAGCGCCTTCCCCTCTTTGGACCGACGGTTTCTTACCTCGATCACGAAGTCGTCGCAGTCGAGGGACGCGAAGTCGCCCAGAGACAGTCCTGGTTTTTCGACCTCATACTCGATTTGAAGAAGATCAATGACGGCGGCAATCGCGGACTGCACCTTGATCGTGAGGTCGATGACATGTCCAACCGCTACAGCAATAGTCTGCCGCTGCGACTCGGACGGCTTGGCAATGGGGATGGTGATCACGTATTCGCCAAACATCCGCAGTGCCTCATCCTTGGCGTGCTGTGCGGTCCGCCATAGATAGCTCCAGATGGCGGGACTGTTCAGGCACGCCAGCAGCCAGGAATCGTCGGAAGGTAGTAGATAGATCGTGTTGTTCGGGTAGATGCCGGCCGGCGCCATGCAAAAGTCGCCCCGCCAGAGGATGTCGGGGTAGAGCAGCTTTGGTACTTCAAAGAGTTCGTAATAGTCGACTGCGTCTTGAAGTTCGTACCACTTGTAAGTTCCAGGCTTGCGCCCCGGCCAATCATTCCCTACATATTCCTTGGGCCGTGGCTCAAGCTCCTTGCGATGCTGCTCCAGGTGAGCTTTCACCACCGGATACCTGTCGATGTCGATGCCACGCCGGGCAAAAATCATCCATTCTCCGGCCCATTCGGGTGCCCAGCGCGCGACGTCCTGACCCCGGAGATACTTCTTCAGTATCTCCGACGACCGCGGGTCTTCACGGCACAGGCGGTCTTTCATCGCCTGCTCCACAAGGAATGCCTCATTGCAGCCCGTCTTGACTCCATAGTACGGCTTGATCGCCGCGTACTCCCCGAGTGGCTTTCCATTCTTGCGCAGCTTTTCGAGCAGCGCCTGCACGCCCGGAGACTCCAGCGTCCAGACTGCGCTGCTGAGCCTGCTCTGCGGTAGTGAGAATTGGTGTGTCTCGACGTAGCTGGGGAGCAATTCCTTGCCCAGCTCCTCGCGGGGATAGAGCGTGACTCGCACTTGATGGTCCGGC
>JBBRLA010000656.1:0-4751 GCA_038231615.1 Polyangia bacterium
AGTGCCGGCCGCACGAAAAGCGAAAAACTCACCATCGCGGAGGCCGGGTTGCCGGGCAGGCCAAACACCGGCACCGGGTGGCCCGACGCGGAGCCCGGCCGCACGCCGAAGGACAGGGGCTTGCCCGGTTTCATCGCCACGCGCCAGAAGTGTTCTTCCACCCCCAGCCCCTTCAGGACCTCCTTGACGTAGTCGAACTCGCCCACCGAGACCCCGCCCGAAGAGACCACCACGTCGGCGCGCAGGGCCTCGCCGAAGGCCGCGCGCAGGGACTGCCGGTCATCGCGGACGATGGGCAACATCCGGGGCACGCCGCCGGCTTCGATCACCAGCGCCGCCAAGGCGTGGGCGTTGCTGCCGACGATCTGCCCCGGCCCCGGCGGACGGTCGGGGGGGACCAGTTCGTCGCCGGTGGAGACGACGGCCACCAGCGGCCGGCGGTGGACCTCGACCAGGGTCCGGCCCAGGGCCGCCAGCAACCCGATCTCCCCGGGACCCAGCAGCGCCCCCGCGGGGAGCGCTCTTTCGGATGTGCGCAGGTCCTCGCCTGCTGGACGTACGTGCTCGCCCCGGGCGGGGACCCGGCGGAAGCGGACTTTTTGGGCCCCTCCGCCCTGGTCATCGGCCTCGGCGTCATTTTCCTTTAGCGTCGCCTCCTCGCGCATGATCACTGTGTCGGCCCCTTGGGGCATGGGCGCGCCGGTCATGATGCGCATCGCCTGACCCGGCGCCAGGGGGGACGCCGCGAGCCGGCCGGCGCCGACGGTCCCCACCACTGGCATGGGGCGTTCGACCACCACATCGGCGGCGCGCACCGCGTAGCCATCCATGGCCGAGTTGTCCCAGGGAGGCAGTGTCCTGCCCGAAATCACCTCGCCGGTCAGCACTCGGAACAGGGCGGCGGACAGTTCGATCGTCTCGGGGCCCAGGGGGGCGCAGACGGCGAGGATCTGCCCGAGGGCCTGTTCCGGGGTCAACATCGACATGGCGGCTGTTGTCTCCCAGGGAGGGCGGCGTGTCAACCGCGGCTGCGCTCACGGGACGTACACCCCGGTGAGCCACAGGTGAAGATCGTCGTCGTCCGCCGCCGGGTTGGGATGGGTGGCGTCGATGCGGGAGCTGACCAGGTTGATGAGCGCCCAGGCCCCGTGAGGCGCCCCCGCGGGGATTTGCACCTGGACCGCGGCCTGACCCCCGCTGCTGATGATGTTATAGTTGACCCCGCCGATGATCGTCGAAGAGGTGCGCAAGACAGTCGGGGTAAAAGTCAGCATGCTGTCGCTGCTGTTGGCGATGCTGGCGGAAATCACCCACGGGGGAAGGACCGCGGTGGACCAGGCGGTGATGGGGATGCTCACGCTGGCGCCGGCTTTCCCGCTGTACCAGTCCTGGCCGGAGAAGAGGTTGTAGTAGGGCGCGGTCAGCGCCGGCACGCACGGATCGTCGCCTTTTTTCGCCGCGGTGTTGCTGAAGATGCGCTGGTAGTAGAAGCCCCCCTCGCGCACCCGGGTGCCCTCGCACAGGTCGCCGACTTCCTCGGTGGTGCCGCCGTCACCGGAGGCCCACACGCTGCCCTTCCAGGGGGGCGTGACCGGTTGCAGGCCCCAGCCCTGGTTGCCCGGGTCGGTGGCCGACTCCAGGATCTCGTGGCTGGCGCTGATGGTGATCTGGTCAAACTCGCTCTCGAACTCCGCGGGGCAGCGTTGGACCACCGCCAGGTTGTCCCCCTTCTGTCCATAGGGTTCGTGAAAGCCGCCGTAGCCGGCGACGCAGTTGCGGTTGCCGGCGATGGCTACGCTGGGCGGCAGGTACAGCAAATAGACCGTGTGCCCGTCGGGGGTCGGCGGGGTCGGGGCGGCGCGGATGGCGGTGGTGATGTAGGCGTTGATGGCGGCGTCGCTCAACCCCTGGGCGTTGGGTGAAAGGGCCTCGCCGGTCAGGTGGACGCTGGGCCCGGCCGCAAAAAGGGAGTAGTCGGCGCCCACGGCCTTGTACCAGGCGCTTGCGACCAGGGCGTCGCCGAAAGCGAAGAGGTGCGCGGCGTCCGGATCTCCTGCGGCCACCAGAGTGACCACTCGCAGGGGTGAGAGGGCCGCGTCGCCGGAGTTCACGATCTGCGGGAAGGGGCGGTGCGCCTCTGCTCCTTTGCCGCAGCCGGCGGTGAGGAACAGGAGGCCAAGGCCAAGGCCACGGGATGTTGCGCGGGGCGTCCCCTTCATCCCTTTATGATAGCCGATTGCCTGCCCGGCGCTGGTAAAAGGCGCTACCGGCCGCGGTGGTGGTGAGCGGGCGCCACCCGGGGGGGCGCGGCGGAGGGCGGGGTCACCGTCATCGGGTCCAGGCGCACCGCCAGCGAGACCAGGCGCCAGGCGCCGCTTTCATCCACCAGACGCAGGTGGAAATGCACTCGGCTCGGGGTGGTGGCGTAGAAGCCCTGCACGTCGAGCGCCCGGTCGCGATCGATGGAGGGCCGCGGCGAAAGGGTCATGGGCACGTCGACGATGCGTGTCAGATCGAGGTCGTCGTCGAAGAATTCCTTGAAGCTGGCGGCGAAGTCGGCCGGGGTGATCTCTTGCTGCCAGCGGGTGGCGATGTTCTTGTACAGGTCGGAGAAGTCCCGCTGCGAGGTCGCCAGGACGAACTGGCGCATGATCTGATCGGTCAGTTGCTGGACTTCGGTGGGGACGGGCATCTCGGGCGGGCCCGTCGTCCCGGTCACCTGGAAGCCGAGGACCCGCCAGGCGTCGCCGGACTTGCCCAGGTCGATGCGGATGGGCAGGGCTCTGCCGTCCGGCACGTGGAACTCGCCCTGCAAGGTGGCTGCGTCGTCGCGGACCTCGCGTCCGGTCCAGGTGGTGGAGACTGCATGGTCCAGACCAGTGCGCTGGACGATGTGACTGAACTGCTGCCCGCTGGTGGCCTGCTGGAAGCTGCGGGCCGTGCCCAGATAGGCCGCGTCCATCTGCCCCTGGGTGAGCTGCTGCACGAAGGCGTCGGCGGCAGTCTCGGGCCGCCCGCGCAGGACCCACATCACCACCGCGGCGCCCACCAGTGCCACGAAGGCAATGCCGAGGATCACGAGACGCATCCTCTGGTTCGGGGCAGCGCGGCCGGCCCTCACGGATTTCATCGATATCCAGGGTACGTGATCTGGGGACCCACAAGCAAGGCCGGCGATGTTCGTTCCGGGCCGGCCTTGTTGTGAGGCGGAGGGCGAAGGGATCAGCGCTGCTGCAACTGCTGGGCAGCCAAAGGATCAGCGCTGCTGCATCGGCTGCGAGGACCCGCCTTGCTGCCGCTTCAGATGGGCGCACTCCGAGGTGCTGCCCTGGCCCGGGACATACTCCCAGAACTCGGTGCGGCGGTTTTGCTGCCGCGCGTCAGGGACAGTCTGGATGTCGGCGATCGGGCAAGTGGCGCCGAACCCGTCGTTGTGCAAGCGCTGCCGCAGGGTGCTCGGGTCCTGCGGGCTGGAATTGCTCACCGCGGCGCTTTGCGCTTCGCGAGGGATTTGCTGCGCGGTCTGGATCAGGGCATCCTCCACCGCGGCGGCGCGATCGTTCGACAGAGACAGATTGTCGTTGTAGTATTTACTGCCCTTTCCGCAAAGGCGATCGTCGGTGTGACCCTCGACGCTGAGTTGCACCGCCGGGTGCTCCAGCAGGAAGTGCGCGTAGTATTCCAGCACCGCCCGCGACTGGGCCATCTTGATCGTCGTCTGGCAGGGGGCAAACTGGATCTCGTAGGACTTCACCTTGGGGTCTTTGGGCGGCTGGATGCGCCGGGTGAAGGTCGCGGTGATCCGGGTGGTGCCGTGGACCGGCACTTCACAGGTGCGTTCCAGGCCGCAGCGCGGCTCGGACCACCCGCCGAAGCTCGATCCCTTGTCCGGCTGCACCGTCAGGTGCACCCCGGTACCAGAGGGGTAGTTCTCGCTGCAGCGGATCGAGATCGGCGAGCAGTCGATGTTGCCCGGTCGGGATAAAACTTGCCCGGTCCCCGGGCCCTTGATCTCGACCACCAGCAAGCCCTGGGGGTCCTCGTGCAGGAACTCCACGCTGACCAGGGCGTTCTCTCGCAGCGGCACGCGGCACGGCCCGGCGATGTCCTGCCCGGCACAGGCCCCGGACCAGCCGATGAGGTGCGAGTCAGGGCCCGGCGTGGCGGTCAGTACCACCTCGGTGTTCTGCGGGTAGCGCGCGCTCTGGTCGGTGCACGACGGGCCGCACTGGATGCCTGGCGGTTCAGAACTCACGATGCCGGTGCCGGTGCCGGTCTTGGTGACGCCGAGGTGTACCCGGCGCTCGGCCTTCCCGACGGGCAGGTAGCCCAGGCTGGCGTAAAGGCGGAAGCGCGGCGAGCCGATGGCCTGGGTGAAGCCGGCGCCCAACCCCAGCTCCGCCTGGAACCCCGAGCGCGGCGCGTAACGGGCGCCTATGTGCCCTTCGAAGGGCGAGTAGATCGCGCCGTTCTGAACGTTGGACACGCTGGTGCTGCCGGCCAGCTCGGCCAGGAGGGCAAAGCTCGAGGGCAGGGGGAAAAGCGCGCCCAGGCCGTAGGTCACCTGGCTGGAGACCCGCATGTCGCGGAGCTGCTGGTCGCTGGTGCGCCCGAGGAAGCCCAGGTTGACCGCGACGATGATACCCTTGCGCGAGCGCCAGTCGGCGGCCACCCGCGGCTCGATGCCGTAGGAGTCGGCGCCGCGGAAGTTCGTGCCGCTGCCGGTGGGAAAGAGGATCTGGGGGACGAAG
>JBBRLA010000657.1:0-4741 GCA_038231615.1 Polyangia bacterium
CCCGTGCCCCCATTTCTGCGTGGGAATAAGCCCGATCGGGCCATCTACTTTTTTAGTAATATAAATTACTAAAAACTCATTCCTAGTTATCCGGAGAATAGCGACCTCAGCAGATTTGTCCAGCAGTGAGGCGTATTTGCGAGAAGCGTTGACAGGTCTGCAACTCCAATTAATCTTGAACAGGAAATCGAGCCCCTTTCATTGACGGTTAGGTTAGAAATTTACGTGATCTAGGGTGTTCGGAATTGGGCAGATCATGTCCAGTCGCCGGTAGCGATCTCGCGGCCACAAACGCGGTAATCGCACGCCGGTGGGTAGACGGGCCCCCAGCAGGCACGGAACTACCGTGTTGGATCCTGTATTCGGTCTTACGGCACACATGCAGGTGCGAGTGCACCTGCGGGTGGGCCTGTCATCGAAGGAGTGGTAATGAGTAGCAATCCGAGGTCCCTCGAGCGTTTCCGTCGTCCCGGTGCCGCGTCCCTTTCCGCGTGGTTTTTGCCCCTTGTGTTCGGGGTCGGCTGCGGCGCCGATCCGTCCTCCCAGACGCTCAACGCCAACACCCAGGAGCCGCTGGTCTGCCCTTCGACCATCGACCCGACTCGTTCGCTGGGGATCGCCGACCTGCCGGTCCTGGAAGCCACCAACAAGGGCGTCGCGCGCTTCTCCCTGGAGCGGGTGCTGAGCCAGATCGCCAAGACCGGCCAGCTCAAGCCCAAGCTCACCGCCTCGGACGTGTACCAGCGCCTCTTCGACTCCAACAACAACAAGGCCGGCGGCAAGATCGCCGACGGGCAGCACTGCGACGACGAACAGGACGGCCGCGGCCAGGCGACCTTGAACGGCTTTCCCCTCCAGTGCCCGCGGCAGGAGGGCGCCCTGGCCGACCTCTCCCTGCACAACCCCTTCTGCTCGGGCCCCAACTGCGATCCTTACACGCCGATCGCCATCACCAACCGCTTCGATCTGGCGCCGCCCGACGGCTCCAACTGCGGCCAGTACCGCATCGTCTTCGGCAAGGGCCCCAACGCCACCCCGCTGGCGCTGGCCGCCACCGTCCCGGGCGTCAATGGCGCCCCGGCCACCTCGGGCGTCCCGGGCACCAACCGCAACCTGATCATTTTCGAGGCCATCCTGCCCAACCCCGAGCCCGACTGCGGCGTCGCTGCCTGCGCGCCGGTGGTGGAGTACTGGGCCAAGCTGACCAGCGTCAACGACCCGGCGGTCCGGGCGCAGCTCCTCGACGACTTCTTCTTCAAGGGGGTCCACGGCTTCGGCCCGGCCGTCCACTGGAACAACTACACCGGCCACGTCAACCCCGACACCAAGGTCCAGGAAAGCGGCCAGATCCGCGCCAACCAGTTCATGAACACCGTCAACGGGGTGATAAACGGGCAGCAGTGGGAGCTGCGCGAATACAACCTGCGCAAGACCTGCACTGGCAATGACGACAAGTGTACCGGCCAGGCCCGCCTGGTGACCGTGAAGAGCAACCCGAGCAGCTCCCTCTTCGACGACAACAACACCAGCCCGATTGCGCAGTCCTTCCGCGATCCGACAAATCCCGCGGGCCTCATTGCCCAGCTCTCGTCCCTTACCGTGGGCAACGTCAACCAGATCAGCCTGGGCGGCCTGGACCCGATCTTCAACGTCGGGCAGAGCACCGAGCAACTGGGCCCCCTGCCGATCAATCCGCTGAACCAGGACAGCAACTATACGCCCAACTTCAACCCGAGCGGCGCCTTCTCCGCGGCCCTCCAGACGGCCCTGACCACCGCCGGCAGCACCCTTACCCCCGGGCAGATCGTGCGCCGGGTCGAGACCCAGGCTTGCGCCGGCTGCCATGAACTTTCCACCTCCGCCGCCCTGAAGTTTGGCGGCGTGGCGGATGCGAACATGCTCGGCGGGGGCCTGATCTGGCCCGACACCAACACCTTCACCCAGACCTCGGAGAAGGTCCTCGCGCCGCTGGCCGGCTCGCTGGTCGCCTGCGACACCACCTGCACCGCCAGTCCGACCACCTGCCAGTGCGCGTGGATCCTGTCCCCGGCCCTGAACAACGTCTTCCTGCCGGCCCGCGCCAGCAACATGCTGACGTTCTTGACCAACAACGGCTGCGGATCCGGCCGCTGTGGCGACAAGGATGAGCGCATCACCGAGACCAAGGGCGATCACGGCGAGTAGCCCTCCGGCGTTGCTTTCTGCGTAGCGTTCAACGAGCATTGAAGGGGTTGTAAGGCGCGCCGTTCCGGGCGCAACTTGCAACCCCTTCACTCGCAAACACCCACCAGGGCGCGCCCTACATTCCGGCGTCGGCCCCGCCGTCCGCCAGGCCCCCGTCCGCCGTCCCGCCATCTCCACCGTCCGGGCTGGAAAGCAGGTCGGGCACCTCCAAGAGATCTACGGTGAATGGGCACATTTCGTCGCTGCCCAGGTGGTGGCAGACGCCGTCTTCCCGGCATTCGTAGTCCTCGGGGCACCTGGGGGTCATCTCGGGCGGGCCGCAGAGGAAGGCGCAGGCCGGCAGGTCGGGCGAAAAGCAGTGCGACAGGAGCCCGGCGAAAAGCGCGCAGACCGCCGACCCCAGGGACACTCGGGCCAAGAGACGCCGCATCAGAAGCTCCACACGCCCAGGCGCGGGCCCGGCTCTAAGAATTGAGCCATCGATGCCTCTGCCCGGGGACGCTTGCGCCAGTCGTAAAGGAAAAGCACCGCGCTGGTCACCGCCGCGGCCCCGCCCACCGCGAAGCAGGCGATGGCCGCGCTGTTGTAGGCCCGCCCATCGGAGAGCAGCGCCTGGTACGCATCCGACTGACTGCCGTCGAACACCGGCGGGGGCTGGCCGGCCACCGTCTGGGTGGTGCGCCGGTAAAGCTCATCCGCCCGGCTCTGCGCGGCCAGGCCCAGCACGGCCCCCGCCGTCACCAGGGCCACCGTGGCAGCGACGCCGGCCCAGGCGGCGGTGCGATAGCCGCTCGGCGGGTTGCCCTTTGCCGCGGACGCGCCCGACTCGGGGACGGCAGGCTGTTTCGTCGTGTCCGCCCCGGGCTGCTGAGTGCCGGTCGCACCGGTCACACCTGTCGGGCCGGGCGCACCGCCGGCCGCCTCCAGCTCGTTCAGGCGCCGCTCGACCTCGGGGCGATCCGAGGCAGTGGGCTGGGCTTGCAGATAGGCCCGGTAGCTGCGGATCGCCTGGGGCCCGTCGCCGGCCCGCTGAAACGATTCGCCGATGTTGAAGAGCAGCACCGGGTCTTTTGTGATCTCGTAGGCCGCCTGATACTCTTTGGCGGCCTGGCTGAACCGGTCCTGCCCAAAAGCGTCCTGGGCGGCGGCGAAGTGGCGGCCGGCGGCGGCGAAGTCCTGACCCAGGGCGGTCCCCGGGACAAAGAGCCAGCCCCAAAGGACCAGGCTGGCCGCACCGACCAGCAGCGTCAGGCGGACGCGGCTTTGGCCCGGGTCGTTCCGCGGCCTGCGCTCAATCTTGTGGGGCATTCGGGGCGCAATCCTATCACTCTTCGCCGGAAGGATGCCTATAATCGGCCCCCCATGGCAGCCCCTGGCAAGAAGAAACTGGATCGGGTCCGCAACATCGGCGTCATCGCCCACATCGACGCCGGCAAGACCACGGTAAGCGAGCGCTTCCTCTTCTACTCGGGGCGCATCCACAAGATCGGCGAGGTCCACGAAGGGCAGACCCAGCTTGACTGGATGCCCGAGGAGCGCAAGCGCGGCATCACCATCACCGCCGCCGCCACCTCCTTTGATTGGGACGGCTATGAGATCCACCTCATCGACACCCCGGGGCACGTGGATTTCACCATCGAGGTCGAGCGCAGCCTGCGGGTGCTGGACGGCGCGGTGGTGGTGTTCTCGGCGGTGGACGGGGTCGAGCCGCAGTCCGAGACGGTATGGCACCAGGCCGACAAGTTCGGCGTGCCGCGGGTGGCATTCATCAACACGATGGACCGCATCGGCGCCAACTTCGCGGCGGTGGTCGAGGACATCAAGGTCCGCCTGGGCGCCCTGCCGGTGCCGATCCAGCTTCCCCTGGGCGAGGAGGACAAGTTCATCGGGGCCATCGACCTGATTGCCGGCAAGCGGGTGACTTTTACCGGGGAAGAGGCCGACCCCTCCCTGGTCGAGGACCTGACCGACGAAGACCGCCCGCTTTACGAGCAGGCCCGGGAGCGGCTGGTCGAGACCGTGGCCGACGTGGACGACGCCCTGGCGGAACTCTACCTGGCCGGCACCCTGCCCGACGAGGCCACCCTGCGGGGGGCGCTGCGGCGGGCGACGCTGGCCGGCAAGCTGGTGCCGGTGCTCTGTGGGGCGGCGCTGCGCAACCGCGGGGTGCAGCCCTTGCTGGACGCGGTGGTGGCCTTTCTGCCCTCGCCCATCGAGATCCCGCCGATCAAAGGCGAGAACCCCCGCACCGGCGAGCCCGAGGTGCGCATCGCCGACGACAAGACCCCCTTCTGCGCGCTGGCCTTCAAGGTGGCCATGCTGGAGGGGCGCAAGGCGGTGTACCTGCGGATTTACTCCGGGGTGCTCAACGCCGGGGACGACGTGTTCAACCCGCGCCTGGGGCCCACCGGCAAGGAGAAGGATCGCGGGGCCGACAAGAAGGCCCCGGTGCGCGGCAGGGTCGAGAAGGTGGCGCGGCTCTTCTCGGTGCACGCCGACAACCGCGAGAAGCTGGATCGGGCCACCGCCGGCATGATCGTGATGGCGGTGGGCCTGA
>JBBRLA010000658.1:0-4736 GCA_038231615.1 Polyangia bacterium
CCAGCCGCGCACGGCCCTCCGCCTCGGTAAATAGAAGGTCCGCCTGCACCAGACGATCCTCCCTCCAGTATAATAAGACGAGACATAAACGCCGGCCCACGATCTCGCAGGCGACCAGGTCAGTGATCTCAAAGGGGCCAAGCGATGTGTCGCCACGGGACGTTGGCGGAGATCGATCAGAACATCCGCCAGGCGATTCAGTTCCACCTGGATGGGCTGCACGAGGACGGGCTGCCGGTTCCTCCAGCGGTCACTTGTTGCAAGTACATTGAGCTGGATCTGGCGAGCTGACGCAGGGCGTCCTCGGCACTCTCGATACCCCCAGGGGTCCTCGCTCTGCCTGGGGTTATTCTGTCCGCTGCCCTTATCGCTCACTCAACCCCATCCATGGCATCCGGGTCCTTGTACGGCCCCGGCAGGGTACCTGCCCGCTGGCCGTGGGAGACGGTTACCGAGAGCGGCTTGAAGCCCTGCGAGAGCAGGTGGTTTGCGCTGGCATGCGCGATGGTGTATAGCCAAGCGGTTCGGATATGGACGGTAGCAAACCCCTCGCGGCGCGGGAGCGCCTGCATGTCGTCATCGCTGGCCACGTCGATCACGGCAAGAGCACGGTCATCGGTCGCCTGCTGGCGGACCACGGCGCCTTGCCTGACGGCAAACTGGAGCAGGTGCGCGCCCTGTGCGAACGCACCGCCCGCCCCTTTGAATATGCCTTTCTCCTCGACGCCCTCAAGGACGAGCAGGCGCAGGGCATCACCATCGACGCGGCGCGGGTGTTCTTCAAGACCAAAACGCGCGATTACCTCCTCATCGACGCGCCGGGCCACATCGAGTTCCTGCGCAACATGGTCACCGGGGCCTCCCGCGCCGAGGCTGCGCTCCTGGTCATCGACGCCAAGGAAGGCGCACGGGAAAACTCCTACCGCCACGGCTATCTGCTGGCGATGCTGGGGGTGAAGCAGCTCGCAGTGCTCATCAACAAGATGGACCTGTGCGGCTACGACCAGGCGACCTTTCAACGCATCGCCGCGGAATACACCGGGTTCTTGCACAAGATCGGCGTATCTCCCACGTGCTTCATCCCGGTGCAGGGACGGGACGGCGAGAACATCGCCCGCCGCTCGCCGGTCATGCCGTGGTATCACGGGCCCACGGTGCTGGACGTCATCGAGCAGTTCCATACCGAACCTCCCGCGGTGGACCGGCCCTTCCGCATGCCGGTGCAGGACGTCTACAAGTTCACCACCTGGGGCGACGATCGCCGCATCATCGCCGGCACCATCGAGAGCGGCCGCCTGCGCGTAGGGGACGAGGTGGTGTTCCTGCCCTCGGGGAAAAAGGGCCGCTGCAAGACCCTTGAGGCCTTTGGCCGTCCAACGCAAACCACGGCGCAGGCCGGTGCCGCGGTGGGGTTTACCCTGGACGAGCAGGTCTACGTCGCCCGGGGCGAACTGGCCACCCTGGCCGGGCAGCCTCGCCCCAAGGTCACCACCCGCCTGCGGGTCAGCCTGTTCTGGCTCGGGTCCCAGCCGCTGGTGCCGAACAAGGAATATCTGCTGAAGCTGGGCACGGCGCGGGCGGCGGTGCGGGTGGAGCAGATCCACCGGGTGGTGAACGCCTCCGACCTGGCCTTCCGCGAAGACCGCGCCGATGTTTTACGCAACGAGGTGGCCGAGTGTACCCTTTCCCTGACCCGGGCCATCGCCTTCGACCTCCTCGACGAGTTCGCCGGCACGTCGCGCTTCGTGCTGGTGGACCAGCACGAGATCCGCGGCGGCGGCATCGTGCGACAGGCACTGCCCGATGGGCAGAACGAGGTGCGCGAGCGGGTGCTCCTGCGCAACCACAAGTGGGAACGCAGCAATGTCTCCCCGGAGCAGCGGGCCGAGCGCTATGGACAGCGACCGGTGCTGCTTCTTTTGACCGGCCAGAAAGGCTCGGACGCGCGCAAGGGACTGGCCAAGGGCTTGGAGGCCCGCCTCTTCGCTGACGGCAGGGTGGTCTATTACCTGGGCATGGGCAGCCTGGTATACGGCCTGGACGCCGACCTGTCCGAGGGCGACGCCGGGCAGCACGATCATGATCGCCGGGAGCACCTGCGCCGTCTGGCAGAGGTCGCCCACCTCCTGCTCGACGCGGGGCTGATCCTGATCGCCACCGCGGCCGAATTGTCCCGTGAGGATCTCGATCTCATCCGGGTGGTGGTGGACCCGGTGGGGCCGGCGCGGCCCAGCTTGATCCAGACCGTGTGGGTGGGCACGGGCGTCAGTACCGATGCCACGTGCGATCTGGTCTTGCCCGAATCGACGGGTGACGGGATCTCCCGGCTGAAGGGGCTCCTTCAGGACCGGGGCATCCTGTTTCGGGCCTTTTAGCGGAACGAGGTCATGTTTTACGAGAGCTCTATGAGGTCCCTGGTCAAATCGCTGTCGTGGCGCGTGCTGGGCACGCTGGTCACCGCCGGACTGGTGTGGGGCTTCACCGGCCGGCCGCTTTTGGCGGTGGGCCTGGGCGGGCTGGAAGCGGTGACGAAGATGGCGCTCTTCTTTCTGCATGAGCGGGCATGGGACCGGATCAAGCTCGGCCGGCGGCAGGTGCGCCCGGCGGTGATCTGGTTCACCGGCCTGTCCGGTTCGGGAAAGAGCACCATCGCGCAGCACCTGAAAGATCAGCTCGACCGGCGCGGCTGGCGCTGCGAGCACCTGGATGGGGATGTCATCCGCGGCATCTTCCCAGCCACCGGCTTCAGCCGTGAAGACCGCGATGCCCACGTGCGCCGGGTCGGCTACCTGGCCAGCCGGCTGGAGTCCCACGGGATCATCGTCATCGCCTCGCTGATCTCGCCCTACGGCGAGTCCCGGGAGTTCGTTCGCGGCCTGTGCAAGAATTTTATCGAGGTCCACGTGGCCACGCCGCTTTCCGAATGCGAACGGCGCGACGTGAAGGGCCTTTATGCCCGGGCCCGGCGCGGGGAGATCACCCGCTTCACCGGCATCGACGACCCCTACGAGGTGCCGGTGGACCCCGAGCTGACTTTGGATACCTGCGACCTGTCCCCCGAAGAGGCCGGCGGGCAGATCCTGGCCGTGCTGGATTCGGCGTAGGCCAGCCCAAGAGCGCATGGGCGAAGGAGACCTTTATGGACCCCCTGGACGTTCTGGAGACCCGCAGCATTCACATCCTGCGGGAGGCGTACGCCCATTTCAAGAGCCTGGGGATGCTGTGGTCGATCGGCAAGGACAGCACGGTGCTGCTCTGGCTGGCCCGGCGGGCCTTCTTCGGCCACGTTCCCTTCCCGCTCATCCACATCGACACGTCCTACAAGATCCCGGAGATGATCGCTTACCGGGACCGGCTGGCGGCGGAGTGGAAGCTGAACCTTATCTATGGTCAGAACCAGCAGGCGCTGGCCGAAAAGCGCACCTTCCCAGATGGGACGGTCGACCGCATCGCCTGCTGCCAGGCGCTGAAGACGCAGGCCCTTGCCCATACCCTTTCGGGCGAATGGCCCCGCTACCGCTTCGACCCGGTCAAGGGGGCCTACGAGCTGGACCGCGACACCTCGGCCTTCACCGGGGTCATCGTCGGGGTGCGCGCCGATGAGGAGGGCAGCCGATCAAAGGAACGCTACTTCTCGCCGCGGACGCAGCACAACCAATGGGACGTGGGCGAGCAGCCGCCGGAGTTCTGGAACCAGTACAAGACCGACTTCGCGCCGGGCACCCACGTGCGCATTCACCCGCTGCTCGACTGGACCGAACTGAACATCTGGGAATACATCCAGCGCGAGGCCATCCCCACCGTGTCGCTTTACTATGACCAGGGCCAGGGCCGGCGCTACCGTTCCCTGGGGTGCTACCCCTGCACCCAGCCAGTCGAATCCACCGCGACCGACGTGGACCAGATCATCACCGAGCTGAGGATGGGCAAGTTCAAGAACATCGCCGAGCGCGCCGGGCGGGCCCAGGATAAGGACGACGGCGGCGGTCTGGAGACGCTGCGCCGCGACGGCTACATGTAATCCCCGACCGGCCTTCGACCGGCCTTCGATTCATAGGGGATTCCGGATCGACATGGCGTATGCTCCGCGCTTCTTTCATCGAGGAGCAGCTCATGCCGGAACCATCGGACACTCCCAGGCGCTCGCGCCGCCTCCGCGGCTGGATCCTTCTCCTTTTGTTCATCGGATTGCCCGTACTGCTCATCGTCAGGGCCGGGCGACGCCCCACGCTTCTGCCCGGCAGCGTACTTTTGGTGCACCTGGAGGGCGACATCGCCGAGGGTCCCAGCGAGAACCCGCTCAAGATGCTGCAACAGGTCCTGGGGCGCGGCGAGGGGGCGCCGTCCCTTCACGAACTGCGCCGGGCGCTGCGTCACGCCAAGGATGACCCGAAGATCGCCGGGGTGCTCGTCGAGGTCCATTCCGTCGAGGCGGGCTGGGCCATGGCCGACGAGCTGCGCGACCTGATCGACGAGGTGCGCGCCGCAGGCAAGCCGACACAGGCGCTGCTCTCGGGCGACATGGTTGGCGAGAAGGAGTACAGCGTGGCGGCGGCCACCGAGCGCATCGTCTCGGTGCCCGAGTCGATGATCATGCTCGCCGGGGTGGCCGCCGAGTCCACCTTCTTCCGCGGGCTTTTCGACAAGTTACAGATCGTGCCGCAGTTCGTGCAGTTCAAGGAATACAAAAGCGCCGCCGAACCATTCATGAATGAGCACATGTCCCCGGCGATGCG
>JBBRLA010000659.1:0-4734 GCA_038231615.1 Polyangia bacterium
AGCCGGGTTGGAGGGTGGCGGCGGCGGAGGCGTGCTTGGGATCGTCGCCCCGCGCCACTTTGAGTGAGGAGCGCGAAGGGGCCTTGAGGCGCACCCAGATCGAGGTGCCGGCGGCTTGGCCGATCTGATCTGGCGTCAGTGGGACATCGAGCCGCGCGCTGGCCTGGGCCATGGCGACCTTGCGGCCGTCCTCGATGGAGCGCAGCTTCCACGTCGCGGTGGGCCGGCTGAAGTGGTTGTATTTGGCGAAGCCGGGCTGCCCGGTGACCAGCAAAAGCCCGCCCCGCTGCTCGATGTGCGCCAGGGTGCGGTTGGCGAAAAAATCGTATACCGGGTGCTGCACAGGGTCATGGTCCGCCCGCGCCGGTAAAAGACCCCACAAAAGGGTCAGGAAGCCGGCAAGAAGAGCGGTAGGGAAGGCACGCATTCGCATCACAGTCCCACACCTTACACCGAGGCGGCGCAGCTGTCGATTCCCGGGGAATTAACGCGGCGCTCACAGTTGCGTTGAGGGCGGTTTACGTCTCCCCCACGGATTCGCATTCGCGAATTCATGGGTGGGCCCACGCCGACTCGCGAATGCGAGTCGGCGGGGAGTGCCCCCACGCCGCCGTACTCACGGCCAGTAGGCCGCTCCGCTCGCCGGCTGCGGGCGCACTCGCCCTCAACGCAACTGAGCGCCGCTCTTACTCGTTCTTGGGCTTTTGTCGAGGCAGGAAATAAACCGTGCGGTTGTCCAGGTGCGAAATGGATCGCGCGGGGTTTTTCCACTCGCCCCCGGGCGCCCAGACAAGGTGGGCCACCGCCGCGTCCAGGGGGGTGGTCACGCCGGTGAAGCGGGCATGGGTCTGTTCTTCGTAAAGGTAGATCGCCGCAGCGTCGATGGCCGGGTGCATGATGCGCTCCTCGTCGAGGGCCAGGTCAAGACAGCGGCGCAATCCCTCGGGGGTAAGGCCCGCCGGCACGGTGGCGCGGAGGATGTGGCGGCTGGTGCCGATCAGAGAGGCATCGTCATGCTCGACGACCAGCCCGCGGACTTGCCGGCGGGGCCGGGCGCCGGGATCGGCGGATTTGGCGGCAGCATTCGCGGGTTTGGCAGGCGGCTCGGCCCCGGATGCGGGCGCTGCGCTCAAGAAATTGGAAAGCGACAGGATAAGGGCCCACATGCAGGCAGGGGTGGATGTATTTATGTCCCGGGTCATCGCCACAGTAAGATCTGCACCCCCCGGGCCTGGCCGTCAAGGCCCGCAGCCGGGAATGGGTCCGAAGGTCCCGCGGCGGCCAGTGCTGCAGCCTGCATTCCAGGCGAGAAACCACGGGAGCTACGCTAAGCAGCACGAGGGTCAAGTCGTTCGAACGACTAAATATATCGCTGGAGCGACTAAATATATCGTTCGAACGTCTAAATATATCGTTGGAACGACTAAATATATCGTTGGAACGACTAAATATATCGTTCGAACGTCTTATGCAGCGAAATCTTCACCAAGATCCCGGGGTTTCTCGCGTGCAGACGGTGATTCTTCGCGTGCAGGCCGTGATTCTTCACGTGGAGACCGTACTTCTTCGCGTAAAAGCCTTGTCTTTCGCTCTCTCGCTCGATCTAACCCGCCGTGCTGGCTCTAATCGCAGCCGTGGGTCGGGCCGCCGGTGCCCCAGCAGCGGGTGAGCCCCACCATCTGGCATTCTGAGCGCCCGTCGGCGCTGGTGCATTCGGCGACGAGCGGCGACCCGGCAGTGCAATACCAGCAGGCGATCCCGTCCGGCAGCGTGCAGGCAGTGACCGGGGTCGGGGGGGCCGCCGGGCAGCGGGGATCATTGGCCGCGGGCACGGCGCACGTCCAGCCGCTGATGCAGGCGCGGGCGAACGGGCCGCAGGAACAGCAGCCCTGCGCGGTCTGGCACAGCGCCCCGGCCAGACACGCCGGATCGCCGCCGCCGCAGACCGGCGTCAGGTCGGGCCTGAGCCGTGCAGCGTCTCTAGCTGCCCCGTCCGCAACCGCCGCGCCCAGCTCAAGGGCGGGGGCGATCGTGGACTCGCCATGGCACGCAGAAAAGAGACACAGAAGCAGGGACATTGCCAGGCGCATGGGTCACGGAACGTACCATCCATGCCCCGCCCCAGGCAATGTGCTATCCTGCTGCCACGCCCGACCATGTTGTCCCCGCAGGAACAGGTGCCGCCACCCCCGACGACCCTTCAGTTGGCCGTCTTGATCCCGTGGACCAGGACGTCGTAGCCCGGCACCCGCGGCAGGTAGTACCGGCGCAGGCCCTCGCCCTTCTGCGCGCCGTAGTCGCGGCTGTCGCGGACGCCGGTGCGGCGGTCGGCCAGCAGGTAGTATTCGTCCGCGCCCAGCTTCACCCCGGGAATGTCAGGCAGGATCCGGCCCTCCTGCTCCACCCCCCGGTGCGCCACCGTGCTCCCCCCGCCGACCAGCAGCTCGCGAAATTCGCGGAAGCGCACGCGCTTGCCTTGCTCGCTGTATACCACATGGCCCAGGGGCTCGGTGGGCAGGGGGGCGCCCTCGACTAGCACCTTGCCCGCGGCGACCTCGACGATCTCGCCGGGGACGCCGACCACCCGGCGGATGTGCCGCTCGCCCAGCGGGCCGGGAAGGGCCACCAGGTCCCCCTTCTTCAGCGGACCGAAGAGCCACGTGGGCAGGGGAACCGCCACCACCAGGTCGCCGTTCTGGTACTCCGGCGCCATGTCGTGGGACTCGACGGTGAACGGGCGGGCGATGGCCACGGCGGCGGTGATGAAAAAGAGCAGCGGCACGTAGCGAAACGGCCGGCGGCGGTCTGCGGGAGGGGCCTCTTTGGGGAGCCGGGTCTTCATCGGAGCGGCGGGTGCGGGGGGCCGCCGGCGCCCATGGCGTTGAGCAGGTCGCGGGCAGCGGCGGCGGGGTCGTCCGCGGCCAGCACGGCGCGCAGGCAGGCCACGCGCGCCCCGGCGGATATGCACTGCCTGGCCCGGTCGGGACAGTCCACGCCGCCCAGGGCGAACACCGGGACCGGCAGGACCGTCACCACGTCGGCCAGGCCCTCGACGCCCACGGGGAAGACCATGGCGTTGGCCGGCAGCGACGGCGGAAATGCGGTCACGTCGAGGGCGGGCTTGGACGGGGTGGGCCACACCGGGCCGTAGGTGACGAAGTCGGCGCCGCCGGCCACCGCCATGCGGGCCTCGGACACCGTGTGGGTCGAGGCGCCCAGGAGAAAACGGTCGCCACACAGGCGCCGGGCGGCCTTGGGGGGCAGGCCGCTGGCCGGCAGGTGCACGCCGTCGGCGCCCACCAGCATGGCCACGTCGATGCGGTCGTTGATGAAGAGCGGGGCGGAGAAGCGTCTGGTGAGCTGTCGCAGGCGCTCGGCGGCGGCCAAAAGCGATGCGCCCTCCAGACCCCGGGCCCGAAGCTGCACCGCCACCGAGCCCCGGGGGACGGCGGAAAGGGCGGTCATCAAGCGCCCCTCCAGCGCAGCCGTCACCGCCTGCCCGCCGCGCCCCATCACGCCATCTGTGACCAGGTACAGCCAGAAGCCCACCCGGGGTCCCCCGGGCGTCGCCGGACCCGGGGCCAGGAGCGGTTCTTCGTCCTGGGCGGCTGCTTCTTCGTCTTCCTCTTGCTCTTCCTTTGGCGAGATCATTCGATCGCCAGCTCGGCGGCGTCGCCGATGAGGCCCTCCGTCGGCGAGGAGGCGTTGGCGAAGAGTCGCTTGGGCATGCGCCCGGCCCGGAACGCCTTGCGCCCGGCCTCGACCCCCAGGCGCATGGCCTCGGCCATCAGCACCGGGTCCTTGGCCCCGGCGATGCCGGTGTTCATCAGCACCGCGTCGCACCCCAGTTCCAGCGCCTGTGCGGCGTCCGAGGCGGTGCCCACGCCGGCATCCACGATGACCGGCACGTTCACCGTGTGCAGGATCAGGCGCAGGTTGTGGGGGTTGCGGATGCCCAGCCCCGAACCGATGGGGGCGGCCAGCGGCATGACCGCGGCGCAGCCCATGTCGGCCAGCCTCTGGCACGCCACCGGATCGTCGGTGACGTAGGGCAGCACGACGAAGCCCTCCTTCACCAAGATGCGCGCCGCGATGAGGGTTTGTTCCACGTCTGGGAAAAGGGTCCGCGGGTCGCCGATGACCTCCAGCTTGACGAAGTCGGTCATGCCCAGCTCGCGGGCCAGGCGGCAGGTGCGGATGGCCTCCTCGGCGGTGTGGCAGCCGGCGGTGTTCGGCAGTAGAGTATAGCGCGAGCGGTCGATGGCGGAAAGGAGCGAGGGCTGCCCCGGGCGCAGCTCGACCCGGCGCAGGGCCACGGTGACGATCTCGGCGCCAGAGGCCAGGAGCGCCTTCCGGGTCTGCTCGTGGTCCTTATACTTGCCAGTGCCGACGATGAGGCGCGAGCGGTAGCGCCTGCCGGCGAGGACGAAGGGATCGTCGCCAGCGTCAGCAGTGAGGGTCGATGAAGACGTGTCCTGTGGCTGCCCAACCATGCATCACGTATACCACATTTCACGCCGCCCGGCGCAGGTCGAGCCAGTTTCGTCCGAAGGTGGACAGGGCGATGGCGATCTTGTCCCGGCGGCGCAGGACGATCTTGCCCGCGCCAAGGACATCGAAGCCACCGCGCTCGATCTTGCACAGCAGGGCGTAGTAGATGTCGCCCATGATCTCGGCGACCAGCAGGCTGTGGCGGTCCTCATCGGCGAGGGCGGCGCGGGCGTGGGCATAGTG
>JBBRLA010000660.1:0-4717 GCA_038231615.1 Polyangia bacterium
GACCGGATCCATGAGCCGAACAGCGTGATGGTCGAACTCTTCGCCGCCACGCAGGACTCCGGGCACGAGATCTATCTCCTCGTGGATGAGTACGACAACTTTCTGAACGAGCTGATCTCGACGCGCAACATCTCGCTCTATTTCGAACTGGTGCGGGGACCTCTTCCTGGCGCTGGACCAGCGATTCCCCGACGCGCGCTATGCGTACCTCATCGAGCTGAAGCACCTGCGTAGCGGCGCCGGTGAGGAGGAGATCGCGAAAGCGCGGGCCGAGGCCGAGGCGCAGCTTGGCCGCTACCTGACGGACGATGGCTTGCTGCCAGCCTTGACGGGGGGACGGACACTGAAAGCCCTGGCCGTGGTCTTCTGCGGCGCTTCGGCCTACCGTCTCTTCGAGGTGCGCACGGTTTCGCCGGCCGCGGATTGATCTGGCGGAGCGGGCGCTGGGCTTATTCCTTGCGGGCCATGGAGCGGTGGCCCAGGCCCGGCAGCGGCGGAATGTTCCGCGGCCCGGAGGGCTCCCCGGCAGCCACTGCCTCGGGGGCGGCAGCCTGGGCGGCGGGCTCTGCGGCCGGCTCTTCAGCGGCGCGCGGCGCTCGCGGCGGCACAGACGGCGTGCCTGTCTTGGGCTTGTCGCCCGCGGCCGGCTTGTCGGACACGAACACCACCCGCGGCGCGATGACATCGCCCACGATGCGGCCGTCCTGGTGGATGCGCACCACCTCGTGCGCCTTCAGCGTGCCGACGAACACCCCGACGATGAGGGCCTCGCGGACCTCGGTCTCTTCGGAAAGGACGATGCCGCGGGCGGCGATGCTGAGGCGCCCGCGGATGCGGACCGGCCCCCCTTCGATCCGGCCTTCGACAATGATGTCCTCGTCGGCTTCTAGCTGTCCGTTGATCCTGGTAGCGGGACCGATCGTGTTTGCATTCGCCATTGTCATAAAAGCTTACCACTTCGGAGATTTTCCGGTCAAGCACCGCGGTAGGCCCAAGATGGCGGCACTTGCATTCGATAATCGGCGGGAAGCGGCGGGCTTTAGTGATAGGTGAAGCGCAGCTCGTAGTCACAGATGTGGAAGACGTCGCCCTCGTCGATGCGCTTGTTGTCGATGCGCATGCCCTTGTAGTCGATGCCGTTGGTCGACCCCAGGTCCTTGATGTAGTAGACCCCGTTGCGCCGGATCACCGCCGCGTGCTTGCGGGAGATGTTGCCGTCCTTGATCGCCAGGTCGGAGGTCTTCGAACCGCGCCCGATGATGAACTGGTCCTTGTCGATGGCCATGCGCTGCTGGTTGTACATAAGGAAGAGCACGGGGCCGGGGCTCTGCATCTCGGGGGAAAGCTTGGGCACCGGCGCGGTGGACACCGGCAAGGGAGGGCGGCTCATCGACAAGGACGGGGTGGATGGCGGCGGCGGGGGCGGCGGCCGGCTGGGCAGCTTGTTGACGCCGGCGTTGGCATGGATGATGGGGCGCGGCGTGTTGGCCAGTTCCGCGGCCGAAAGCGGCGCCATCCCGGAAAGCGAGGTGTTCCCCGCGGCGGCCGGGTAATTCTTCGAGCGGGCGTAAAAACGCATCGCCTCGTTGATCAGGTAATCGATGGAGCAATCGAAGTCGTTGGCCATCTGCTCGAACGTCTCCCACAGGACGTCCCGGCAGTAGAAATGGCGCATCGTCTTCTTGGTTTGGTCCATGCGTGCTTGCCTCTATTCGCCTGTCGGCCTCTTGCGATGAAGCGCCGCGGCCTGCGAAACGGCCAGATCGCCTACGGTGTTCGCCGGGAAAAAGCCCGCCCCGCGGAGCCGCGCCCCGTCCTGTCCGAGCGCCCGGACCAGCGCCTCGTCTTGCGCGTGGCCATTTGCCAGCTCAGAGAGTGCCAAAAGACCTACCGTGCGGGCAACCCAGCTTCTAGCATGAAGGGCGTCTCTGACAGCGGGCAGGCAGAGGGCGCCCATGGGCGTGATCTGATGTACCACATAGGAGGTCAGGTCCTCCTTGCTGTAGCCTCGACCGCCTGGGCCGCCTTCCGGCAGCGCATCCAGCACCCCGGCGATGGCCGAGCATTGTCCCGCGGACAGGGCCGCCTCCAGGGCGCGGAAACGGACGATCTCTCCCGTCGGCCCCGGCTCCCCGGGATCGGCGATGATCTTGAGCAGATCGGGCACTACGATCTGTCCGGCACGTTCCAGGTAGGCGAAGGCCGCCTCGCGGACGCCCTTCTGCTCGAGGCGGTCCTTCGCCAGGCGCAGGGCGACGGCCACGGCGGAGGGGTCGGCGGCCTCGCCCAGGGCGGCCAGCGCCAGTTGCCGCAGGGGCACGGAGGTGGAACTGGAGGCCAGCTTCTGTAGATAACCCGACGCCACCGGCCCACCGAGCAGCCCGAGGGCCCGCAGCGCCGTGTCCAGGTGCGTGGGGCGCTTGCTTGTAGGGCCCTCCGCCCGTCGGGCGCCCAGAAGCAGCCCCTGTCGGGCGAGCTGCTCGTCGATGAGGCGGATCAGCGATTCGGCGCCCTTTTGCCGGGCGACGGGGTCTCCCAGGCGGCCGAGGATCGACGCTGCCGGCAGAAGGCCCGGGGCCTCGGGGGTGGCATCCCGGGCACAGCCCGAAAGGAAGGCCGCCAGGCGCCCGCCCGCCTTTTTACCCAGGGCCAGAAGGATCTGCTCGCTGCCGATGGAGCCGGCGCTCATCCTGCCGGACAGGTCGGCGGTGACGAACTCGAGCAGCGCCTGATCTGCCAGTTGCTGGTCCTCGGGGCCCCCCAGGAGGCGCAGGCGGAACAGGCCATCCTTCGCCTCGCTCTCTTGCCGCGTCGGGGGCCTCGCCGCAGATGCGCCCGCGGGACGGACCACCGCGGCGCCGGAGTCTGCGGGGGCCGGATCGCCACCGCGGACCACGCTGGCCAGCCGGGGCACGGTCAGATGGACCAGATTGCGCCGTGCCGCCTCGGGCATGTGCCGAAGCTGCTCCTCGACCTCGCCGCTGCGGCCGATCGCGAAAAGCGCCGCCGCCGCCTGCGCCCGCAACTCCAGTTTCGCCCCGCCTTCCTGCAGAAGGTCGGCGAGCTTCCCCGGCCCCTTCTCGGTGCTCTTCCAGCGCTCGATCTGATCCGGCGACGGCTCACACCCAAGAAGCAGCACCGCGCACAGGAACATCGCCCCCACGCGGGGCAACCTTCGCCCCTCCGGCGGACTGCCCATGGGCGGGCCGTTCCGGGGGTCGCCCGGCAGAATGGCCCGGTGCCTTGAGGGTGAAGGAGGTCCGCTCAATCTGAGTCAGCGTAGCCCTCGCCCCCCCAAACGTCAAGCATTCTACCGACGGAGGCGCGGGCCGGGAACGCAGCCGACGACACCTGGCGGCGGGGCGGTTCAGAAGGCAGCCCCGTCACGTCCGCTGGTCAGCGTGGTCAAAAGGGGGAAACGCTGGTCCAGACGCTGGCGGCGGCGCTCCTTGTGGGCGCTCATGCGGGCGTAGCTTTTCAGGGTCTCCTCGGGGCGCCAGTGGTTGTGCTCGGCGAGCTGTTGAAAGCCGAACGAACCCAGGCTGTTGGCCACGCTGGCGGCGATGGTCAGCTCGCGATGGCTGGCCCAGCCGTGATCCAGCGCCTTGCCCAGGGCCGGCGAGATGTAGGCCCGCCAGGCCCGCTGCTGCGCGGCGCGGGCCTCGGGGGTGGAGAGGAAGCGCCGCATGCCCTCGCGCCACCAGTCGAAGCGGTAGGGGCGGTCGGGGATCTGGGCCCGGGGCATGCCGAAGTAGCGCGCGGTGTTCATCTCGCCATAAAGGGTCTTTAGACTGCCCGAGGCGAAGTGACAGATGCCGACCGTGCCGCCGTCCAGCGCCTCGATGTCGGTGTAGCTCTTGGACTGACATTCGTTGGCGATGACGCCGTGCAGCGTGCGTTCGATCCAGGCGGCGCTGAAGGTGTGCCCGCGAACGGCGAAGGCCGCGCCCGCGGGGTCGCCGCGGACACAGCCGCAAGGACAGAGTCCGCGGGCATCGCGGTGGCGGGAGTCGAGCACGGCGCCGTCCTTTGGCGGCGGTTCGAAGGGGGGCGCGGGCCAGAAGAGGGCGATGGACAGGGGGGCAGGGCGCGGCTCGTCGTCCGCCGCGGAGGGGGCCGGCGGTGGCTCGACTTCGGGGATGGAGTCGAGCACCGGGATGCGCAGGGACCCGGGTTCGCTCTGCTGGGAGGACCACGAGGGTGGGAGCTGGGTCAATAAAGCGACCAGCCCAGCCGGTCCCTCTGCCGGGGCGGCCCAGGCGGAGACAATCGAACTCAGGTGCAAGGCGACCAGAGGGATCATCATGACCCGCGTGGACATATTCTTACGAGCATACCACCTAGCGGGCCGATTCTGCTGCGATTGTCTTTGATTATCGGGGGGTCCCACCCATGGCCTTGACGCGCTGCCGGATGGTCTCGGCCTGCTTGGGGTCGCGGGCGGCGGTCAGTTCGATGTAGTGGTTGTAGGCGTCGATCGCCTCCTGGGTGCCGCGCTCCTGGGACTGGAGGGTGCCCAGATCATACCACGCCTCGGCGTTGCGGTCGTTCAGGCGAACCGACTCGCGATATTCGCCGATGGCCTCGGGGTTCTTGCCCTGGCGGCGGTAGATGGTGCCCAGGTCGAAGTGCAGGTAGCTGTCGGCTGGGAGGATCTGCAGGGCCTGCTTGGCGACTTGCTCGGCGCGGTCGAGTTGCTTGGCCTGGGACAAGGCCA
>JBBRLA010000661.1:0-4706 GCA_038231615.1 Polyangia bacterium
GCATCGAATCGAGGATCGCATCCTCGGCCCTGGCGATGTCATCCGCGAATGGGTCGCCGGTCTCCAGAGTCAACGCCACCGATATGTAGCGCCCGTGCTGGGTCAGCTCCTTCGCCAGAGCGCGCAGCGCCGTGGTCTTGCCCACCTGCCGTGCAGCGTGGAGGACGAAGTACAGGCCGCGATCGATGTACCTCCCCACGTCCGGGAGCCGCCGCAGCGGCGCCAGCATGTAGTGGCGCCCGGGCTCACAGGGGCCGGCGGTGTTGAAGAAGCGCTCCATGGTCGAGACATACCATGATGACCCCTGTGGGTACCAACTTCAGGGCCCAGGCAGGGTTGGCTGGACCGATACAGTGGCAGCGATGGCGGTCCTGGTTGGTGATGGCGAGGATGGATTTATGTATTGACCGGGACCGGCCGCGGCGCCGGCCCGCGGGTCACCACCACGCAGCGTTCCGCGCCGGGCACATCGTCCAGGGGCAGCCCCAGCTCGTCTGCCAGGCTGTTGCCGATGATCACCAGATCGCCCCGGGTCGCCTGGGCCAGCTCCGCCGGGTTGCGCTGCCCCAGCACGTCGGTGTGCAGCCATCGCGTCGCCGCCCGCGCCTCCTCGTGCGCCCCGGCGATCATCGCCGCCAGCTCGGGCTCGGGTTCGATACCTTCCTTGGGGACCAGCACCGCGTGCAGGCTGGCCCGCATCTTGTTCCCGATGCGCGAGGCCAGGGCCAGCGCCGCCCGGCCGTCCCGGCTGTCATCCACCACCACCACCACCCGTTCGATCGGGCGCTGGTGTCCATGGATCACCACGCCCACGTGGATCGGGGTCTGCGCCACCCGATCCAGGACCTGCTTGACCACCCCGCCCATCAGGTCCCCGCCGAAGACCGGCCGGTGGAACCCCAGGAGCATCCACTCGACCTGCATCTCCTCCGCCTCGCGCAGGATGTCCGCGGCGGGGTCGTCGGTCCAGATGGCCCGCAGGTCGACTGACTCGCCGATGCTGCGGGCGTAGTCCATCGCGGTCACCAGGATCGGGGCCCGGGGCGCCACCCGCCGGTCCATCTCGCGCAGGCCGGAACGTACCCCCCCGGGCGGGCGCCTGACCAGCGCCACCAGCCGCGGGCTCGGTTCGTCGGTCCGGGTGGCCGCGCAGGCCAGGTCGATCAGGGGAATCAGCCCCGCGGGGTTGGCGATGGGCACCAGCACCCCGCCCCGGCGGACGGGGAGCGGACCCGAGATCCTGGGCGGTGGCGTCGGCACCTGCTCCGTATTCAGCGTCAGCCGCCGGGTCAGGAGCTGGAGCACCGGGGTGGTCAAGAGCGTCGTCACCAGCGCCATGATCACCAGCATGGCGAAGAGTTCCGGCGAGATCACCCGCAGGTCCAGGCCGATGTTGAGCACGATCAGCTCCATCAGGCCGCGGGTGTTCATCAGGATGCCCAGGGCCGCGGCGTCGGGCCAGCCCATCCCGGTGATGCGGGCGGCAATCACGCTGCCGCCGAACTTGCCCACCGAGGCGCAAAGGATGATCAGCCCGCAGAGCAGCCACTGCTCCGTGCCGCTGACCAGGCCGATCTGGGTGCGCAGCCCGGTGAAGGCAAAGAACGCAGGCAGGAGCAAAACCACGATCAGGTCCTCCAGCCGGTCGGTCAGCTCCCGGGCCATGCCGCTGTCATGGGGCACCACTGCGCCCAGAAGGAAGGCCCCGAACACCGCGTGAATGCCGATGTAGTGGGTGGCCAGAGACGAGAGCAGGAGGGCCACGAAGACCACCGCCATCACGCCCTGCGTCAGTCGGCCGCGGGTGCCGTAGAGCAGCGAGAGGCGGGACATCGCCGGCCGCACCAGAAAGAGCATCGCGGCGATGTATCCGATGGCCATCGCGGTGGTCAAAAACGCCCCGGCCACCCGCGCCCGCACGGTGCTGACCACGAAGGCCAGAAGGCACCAGCCGACCACGTCGTTCACCGCGGCGCAGGTCAGCGCCGTCACCCCCATCGGCGACTTGTGTATGCGCCGGTCGGTGAGGATGCGCGCCAGCACCGGGAAGGCGGTGACGGACATCGATACCCCGAGAAAGAGGGCAAACAGGAAAAAGGGCACATCGCTGCTCGATAGCCGTGGATACAGGTACAGGGCCAGCGAGCCGCCCAAAAGGAAAGGGGCGACGATGCTGGACTGGGAAATGAGCAGGGTGCTGGGGCCACGTTCGCGAAGCAGGCCGGGGTCCAGTTCCAAACCCACCAGGAACATGTAAAGAATCACCCCCACCTGGGACAGCACCTCCAGGAACGGCGCCACCGACTGGGGCAAAAGATACGCCGAGGCATGGGGCAGGACCCTGCCCAGCAGCGAGGGCCCCAGGAGAATGCCGGCGAGGATCTCGCCCACCACCGCGGGCTGGTGCAGCGCGCTGAACAGGCCGCCCAGGACCCGTGCCACGATGATCACCACGGTCAGGGCCAGCAGCACGTGGAGCAGGGCGTCCACCCGGGGCGCCAGGTTACCCGCGTCGAAGCTCAGGCCCACGGGGGCGGGCGCCACGAGGCCGGCACCATGGCCGCGGATCAGAAAGAGGCCGAACACGAAGGCCGCGAGCAAAAACCCGCTGGCCCCGGCAGTGCGCAGCCAGCTTGTCGCGGAGGGGGTTTGGTCCGGCATTCACCCGGTCCTGGAATAGGCCGCTGCCACCAGGTCTAAAGCGGCGGTTCGCTGCGTGGCCACCGACCGGGCCACTCCGAGCTGTCCGGCCGCGCGCATCAGGTTGTGGGCGGCGCGGTTTTCGAAGCGGGTCGGATCCCAGCGGAAGTAGCGGTCATGGACGGCGTCGGCACAAAACCGGGCGGCCAGTTCCAGGGCGATGCGCTCGACCCCGGCGATCAGGCCGTCCTTCTCCCTTTGGGTGATGAAGGCCGCCGAGGTCTCGGCGTAGCCCTGGATGCACCGCTGGAACAGGGACAGGTCGAAGCTGGCGTCGGGGTCGTCCTCCCCCAGCGGGCTGGGGTTGCACCACGAGCGCAGGGCATCGCCCATTTCGATGCACAGGGGCAGGTACGAGAGTGTGTCCAGGTCCAGCAGGCACAGCCCGCGCCCGGCATCGTCGAAGCGCAGGTTGTTGATCTTGAGGTCCCCGTGGCACGCCCGTAAGGGGCCTTCCACCTGCTCGGGCAGCGTGCCGGCCCGGTCGAGGATCTGCTGCGCCAGGGTGTCAAAACCCGGGGGCGGCGTCGGGGCCCGCTGCGCTTCCCTCAGGGCCCGCAGGTGGGCGTGCAGATTGTGGGCCCCGGGGCGGCTGAAGCGGAAGGTGTGGCGCAGGTCGAGGAGCGCCCCATGGAACTGACCCACCAGTCGCCCGGCCTCGTGGCACAGCTCCGGCTCGACCCGGGAGGTGCTGCGTCCCGGGACATAGGTCGAAAGGCGCCACACCCCGCCGTCCCGCAGGTCCACCGCCAGGGCACGCTGGGTGGTGCGGTAGAGCAGGGGGGTGAGCAGCCCCTTGGACAGCAGGTGCCGGGACACGGCTTCGATGTCGTCGTGTACGGTGATGCCGAAGATGGGATTGACCCGCTGCAGCACCGCCTGGGAGGCCGCGGCGAACAGAGGGCCGGTGACCAGGAAGGTCTCGTTGATCAGCCCATCGCCCAGGGGTTGGATGCGAAAGGCGGCCCGATCCTCCTGGGTGCGCGGGACGTAGAACGAGAGGGCCCGTCGGCACAGGGCCTCGTCGGTGGGCGTGGATGTTCTTGCCATGACTGCGCGGGCTACCCCTGGGAAAGGAGGGTCTTGACCGCGGCGGCGATCTTCGGGCCGCTCAGGCCGTAGAGATCCAGCAGTTCTTCCGGCTTGCCCGAGTGGGGGAACTCGGTGACCGCCAGCTTCTTGATGCGTACGCCGCCGGACTCGGCGAAGACCCCCAGCACCGCATCGCCCAGGCCGCCCTCGATGAAGTGGTCCTCGACGACCACCAGGCGTCCGCCGCAGCCCCGCGCCGCCGCTCGCAGGCCGTCCTGGTCGATGGGCTTGATGCTGTAGGCGTCCACCACGCGCACGGCAATGCCCTCGTTGCGCAGAAGATCGAAGGCCTTGAGCGCCTCGTGCAGGGTGATGCCGGCGGCGATGATGGCGCAGCGGTCGTGGTTGCTTTGCCGCAGGGTCTTGGAGCCGCCCAGGGGGAAGCGATCTTCCGGGCCGTAAAGGACCGGGGTGGCCGCCCGGGTGGTGCGGATGTAACCGACGCCGTGTACCTTGCTCAGTTCGCGGACCAGGTGCTCGGTGGCGTAGGGGTCGGCGGGGTACACCACGGTCGAACCGTGTACTGCGCGGAACATGGCCAGGTCCTCCAGGCCCATCTGGCTGGCGCCGTCCTCGCCGATGCTGCTGCCGGCGTGAGAACCGCAGAGCTTGAGGTTGCTCTGGGAAAGCGCCGCCATGCGGACCTGATCGAAGGCCCGGGTGAAGAACGCGGCGAAGGTCGCCGCCCAGGGCAGCGCCCCGATGGCGCCGGCACCCGAGGCCATGCCCACCATGGACTGCTCGGCGATGTAGGCCTGGACGAAGCGCTCCGAGTGGGCCTTCTCGAAGGCATCCGTAAACGTCGAGTTTTTTACATCTCCATCAAAAACCACCACGTTGGGGTCGAAATCGCCCAGCCGCTTGAGGGCGTCGCCGAAGGCCCTGCGGGTGGCGATGGGCTTGTCTTTCGGGTA
>JBBRLA010000662.1:0-4705 GCA_038231615.1 Polyangia bacterium
AAGGAAGTACTTCTGTCCCAGTTCTTTCTTGTTGATCGCCAGGTAGAAATTCTCGCTGCCGCCGCTTTTCGTCAGGGCCTGCCGCAGCGCCGCGACCTGCGCCAAGGCGCTGGCCGGCAACGTCGCGTCCTGCCGTGAGAACGCGGCGAAGGACGGAGCGCCGGCCAGGGGATTGCCAGTCAGTGGATCGTTCGCCGCCGCCGGGCCCCCACAGGCGGTCATGGCGGCGCAAAGAAGGCCCAGGGAAAGCCCGACGAGGCGGGAGCGAAGCGTGCTGTGCGTATTCATGCTCTTGCCTCGGTTATTAGTTGTTGAAGTAAGGGGCCGTCGCCTTGTCGATCCGGGCGAGCAGGTCGTTGGTCTGGGCCAGTTCCGCCCCGGTCAGCCCGGCGGCCCCGGCGGAGATGCGCGCGCGGGCCTGCTTCAGGGCATCGTAGGCCGCGCTGCTCTGGAGCTTCTTCAGCACGTCCACGCAGACGCGCCGGGTGGCGTAGGAACGGACCTTATACTGGTTGACCAGGTCCACCACCGTCTCGGTCAGCACCAGCTGCTCCAGCGTCGTATCGCCCAGCGGCGGGTCATTGGTAATGTCCCCTCGGGATGACGCCGGATCGAGGAAGAGCCGGGTCAGAAGGAAGCGCGTCAGAAGGTCCGCGGTGGGCGCCCAGGTGGGGTACATCGCCACCTTGCCGGCATCCAGCGGCGTGGCGATCTCGACGAAGGCCAGGTTCCAGGCGGTCAGGTGCACGTCAAAGGGCACGCCCGTGGCGCGGACGTACTTGAGAAGCGCATTGATGCGGTCGTCGTAGTAGGCAGTGTAGCTGGCGTAGTCGTCGGTGAAGTCGTAGGTGCCCTTGAGGACGTCCTCAATCAGCTTCTTGTAGCGCGGGCCGGCGAAGCTGGTAAGCGGCGTAGCGGTGGCGTCATAGGGGGTGCAGTCCGGGTCGCTGGCCACGCCGTCGTCGGTACAGAAGGGGTCCTTCGGCCGGTCAGTGGACAGGCCGTAGAGCAGCTTGATGGCGGCGAAGTCGTAGCTGCCCGGCATGGACCGCTGGATGGCGTCGGGATCGTAGACGTACTCCATCACCGAGCTGGAAGGCGGCACCAGAGAGCCCTTGAAGTTGTGGCGCAGGCCCAGGGTGTGCCCGACCTCGTGGAGCGCCACGTGGGTCAGGTACTCCTCGACCTTTTCCTTCTTGGTCATCGACACACCGGGCCCCGGGGCCGGGCGCTTGTCGCCGGGACGAAAAGTCGGCGCCCACATCATACACAGGGGGTCCTGCTGAAGCGGCTCCCACACGATGCGCCTGATCTGCGGCCGGGGCTGGGGCACGGTCTTCCCGGCCTTCACCTTGGGCGGGTCGTCGGTGAAGATCTGGTCGGCTACGTCCAGCCACAGGGCGTTATAGTACACGCTGGCCCCACGGATTTCCCCGGTGTTCGGGTTTTGGCGCCAGTCGGCGAAGGCCGCGCCGTAGCTCGGGTCTTGGTCGAAGATCAGGTAGTTGGTGTCGTCGTCAGCGAACGAGTCGTTCACCGTGCCCTTGCGGGCCTGAAGGACGTTGTAGCCGAAGTTGAACACCGCGTTCCAGTTCTCGACGCCCTTCTTCAGTGCCCCATAGATGTCGATGTCCTTCCACCGCGGGTCGGCCTGCACCGCGTCCACCTTGTCGGAGATGACCCAGGTGATGGTGCGCTGGGGCATGCCCTGGTAGATGTTCCACTTGGTCGCCGTCTGGGCGGTCTTGCCGGTATCGATGACCCTCTTCGGTTCGCTGCGGAAGAAGTACTCCGGCATCTTCAACGAGTCGGCCGGCGTGGGCAGCTTGAACGGCTGGTAGCCGGCGCCCTCGCCGTAGCGGCGCAGGCCGATGCCCAGGGTCGCGGTGGTGCGGTAGGGGTTGACCTCGCCGCCGCCCCCGGCGTTGGGGTCGGGTCGATCGCTGAAGCCGGTCAGCACCTGCTCGTAGGTGACACCGTCGGCGATGGGCCGGAATCGCTGGAGGAACGAGAGTTCCACCGTGAAGACGTCGGGCTTTCCGTCGGTCTGGAAGAAGTCGTCGCTGACCGCGTTGAAGTGGTTCAGCCCCGCCGCCGGATCGAAGAGGACGTAGCCCTCGGCCCCGGGGAGGGCGTTGAAGGCCGACGAGCCGGTGACCAGGGGGTAGGCTTCGATGAGGATCGTCGGGTCGAAGGTATCGCTGTCGTGAGACAGGTCGTCGGCCAGGAAGACATGGAGCTTGCCGTTCTGCACCTTGAAGGTCACGACCTTGGTGCCAAGCTGCCTGGCGGCGCCGTAGCTGACCGCCCCGGGGAAGGCCTGCTTCATGTAGGCCGAGAGGAACCAGCGTTGGCCCAGCTCCTTCTTGTTGACGGCCAGGAAGAAGTCCCCGTCGCCCCCGATCATTGCGGTGTCGGCGGAAAGCGCCTGCTGCCTGATGCCGGTGGTCGACCCTGCCCCGGACGTTCGCGAGATGGCGACAAACGGTTGCCCATCGGCCAGCGGGTTTTGCGCTAGCGACCCGTCCGGGCCGGCGTTACAGCCCGCGGCCAGGGTAGCGAGGGTTCCAAGGGGCAGGGCGATCAGCGCGGCATTCCTCAGGCTCAAGCCCAAAGAGGAAGAGAGCGCGCGACCGAGCATGCGGCGGGAAGGGCGACGCGTTTTCATCGGGACCTCGACTCGCAAATGATCTTGCAAGAATTGCCCGACCCTACCACAACTGCCCACGACCGGAACAAGAGTGTTCAGGTGTCCCACGGCACGCACCCGTGCAGCGCAGTCGCCTTGGGGGCTTACGCCTCGATGAGGATCACGCGGTTGCGATCGCGCACTGCCGCGAGCATCGGATGCAGGGAGGCCAGGATGTCGGCCCAGAGCAGCGGATCGACCTGAGAGCCGTCGCCGGCCCCGACACCCCCGGACGCCGCCCCCCGGCTGCAGGCCACCGCCGCCGCTTCCGCCGCCAGCGCCCCTTCGGTCAGCATGACCAGGCCGCCGGCCAGGGTGTCCCCCTGTGGCAAAAGGGGCTCCTTGGGGTAGGGACACTCGCCGCTGCCGTGGGGCACCAGGAGCGGCAGGAGCCCCCGCCACACCTCCGCCGGCACGTCGTGGATCACCGAGTCGGCCAGTTCCTCGCAGAGCGCGTCGAAGAGGTCGCGGGCCCGCGCCGGGGTAAGGGTGCGGGCGTTGTGGCGCACCGACCGCCGCGGGTCCAGGTCCATCTGGGCGAAGAGGGCCCCCAGGCGACCGCCGCGGCTGGCGAATCGCACCTCAACCAGGGGCCGCAGAGACCATGCCGCCTCCACCGCCCGCAGGTCGACGCAGTACAGGGTCCTCGGTCCACCGTCGCTGTCCGGAGTGCTGTAAGGCAGGGCACGGCGTATCCGGGAGCGGCGGCGAGGGGCGGTAGGTTTCATGCGCTGTCATGAATGATAACCCCGCGGCGTCTTTCGAGGGAAGTGTGGGAAAGGACACCGTTTACCCTACGGGCCATGCTGCTGGGTCCCTCTCCATTCAGAGCGGGGCGCCGCAGTCGGTCGGGCAACTCTGCCCCTTTTTGGCCCGCCTGGCACAGGTCTCGCCCACTTGGGCCTTGAAGGAGTTGCTCCATCCCTTCGATAAAGCCAGGTCCAGCGTCCACACATCGTCGATCGGGCCGCAGTCGGTGATTCCGCCGAAGAGCCAGGCCTGGTCGCCGATGGCCACGAAGCTTTGCTTGGTCCGCCGCTCCGGGCTGGTGTGATCGACTCCGTCGATGCCCGGGCCGGTATCTCCCGCCAGAAGCAAGTTCCACGTGCCCATCTGCCCATCGCCGGAGAGCTTCAGCTCCCAAGTGTCGTTTTTCAGCCCCAGGTCATGTCCCCCGAAAATCACGATGCGGTCCCGGGCCTGGTCGTAGATCAGGTCCCCCCAGAAGCGGGCCGTGGGCAGGTTGCCGCTGGTCGAAAGCTGGCGCCAGGTGCTGCCGGCGAAATCGAAGACCCAGGTGTCCTGGTTGTAATTGGTGAAGTCCGCGGCGCCGCCAAAGAGGACCCAGCGCGCACGCTTGCCGTCCACCGCTCCCCCCATGTCCTGGCGGGCGCTGGGGCCCTGGATCTTCAGCGTCCGCCACTCGCCATCGTCGGAACCGGCGAAGGACAGCTCGAAGGTGTCGCCCTGCACGCCGCTACCGAAGTTCACGCCGGTGTTGCCCCCGTAAAGTACGATGCGATCCGCTGCGGGATCGTAGGCCATGCGGTGGCCCTGCCGGGCCTTGGGCGGGGTGCCCGAGGGCATCAACTCTTTCCAGAGGTTTTTCACCGCGTCGAAGGCCCAGACGTCGTTCTCCAACTCGTAGCCGGCGTCGTGCTTGCGTCCGCCGATGACGATCATGCGCTGGCGCTTGCTGTCGAGGGTCGCGGCATACGCCCCGCGCTGCCCCGGCCCAGAGGGCCCGGCGGCGGAAACCAGATCGGTGAAGGTCCCGCAGGTCGTGCCGTAGCCCCAGACCTCATCCGTGTAGACCGAGGGGGTCATGGCCATGGGGTTGAAAGGGGCGTTGTCGCCGCCGTAGACCACGATCTCTTGGGCATTGGGGAAGTACACCGCCTCGTGGGCATCTCGCTGTCCGGGGCGGACGCCGGACTTACACACTGTGGGACCGTCCTGTCCACAGCCCGTGAGGTGGATCAGCCCAAGGAAAAGTATGACTAGCCCATCAGCGGG
>JBBRLA010000663.1:0-4695 GCA_038231615.1 Polyangia bacterium
GGCGACGGATCCGCGCCTCACACTTGTGGGGTGACGTGGTCGGGATAATGAAGGTGAACATGCCTGGTGTGCGTTCGGTCGTTCATTCCATAGGTACCGCCGTGCCGCGGTACCGGGGCTCGCAGGAACAGGTTACTTTGTTCATGAAGCAGGTGGCCAGCAGCAGGATCGCCCAGACCGGGGAAGGGACCCCCGAGGCACTGGAGACCGCGCGGCGGCGCGTGTGCGTCGGACTCGACCGGGTATCGCGGGGTTCGTCCATCCAGTATCGTCACTCGGTGCTGCCGGATTACACCTGCGGACCTGAGGACTTCACCTTCTACCCACGCAACTGGGCGCTGGAGCCCTTCCCCTCGACGGCAGATCGGATGTCGGTCTACCGCCGGGAAGCTCCGTTGCTGGCGCGGGCGGCAGTCGAGAACTGCCTCCGCGACGCGCCGCATGTGCCAAGGCGGGCGATCAGCCATTTGATCGTGGTCTCCTGCACCGGCTACTTCGCCCCCGGCCTGGACGTGCTGCTGGTACGGGAGCTGGGTCTGCGGTCGGACGTGCAGCGGCAGGTGATCGGCTTCATGGGGTGTTACGCCGCTTTCGTTGGGCTGCGTGCGGCCCATGCCATCTGCCGGGCCGAGCCGGGCGCGGCGGTGCTGGTGGTGTGCGTGGAGTTGTGCTCGCTGCACTTCCAGCGCGAGCCGACGATGGACAATATCGTCTCCAACACGCTTTTCTCGGATGGCGCGGCGGCGGTGTTGTTGACCGGCGACGACGGCCACGGGCGACTGGAGCTGGTCGATTCGCACACCATCATTACACAGGAGGACACGCTTTCGCAGATGAGCTGGGATGTTTCCGACACCGGCTTCCAGATGCGGCTCTCGGCCGAGGTGCCGGAGGTGGTGCGGGGGCAGATCGCGCCCTTCGTGAACACACTGCTCGGTCGGCATGGGCTGGCCCGGACGGACATCGGGTTCTGGGCCATTCATCCAGGCGGGCGACGCATCGTCGATGCGCTGCGCGAACGTCTGGAACTGCCGGTGGCCGCCATGGCGCCGGCTTACGAGGTGCTGGCGGAGTATGGGAACATGTCGTCGGCCACGGTGCTATTCGTGCTGGAGCGGTGTCTCCAAAGTCGGCCGCCGCCGCGGTCGCTGGGGGTGGCCATGGCGTTCGGCCCCGGACTGACGCTGGAGTCGATGCTCTTCCGGTCCTTGCCAGGGCAGCGAAATGCATGATGTCGCGGTGATCGGTGGAGGACCTGCGGGCTGCGCCGCCGCGCTGCACCTGGCCCGGCGCGGACACCGGGTGCTTTTGCTGGAGGCCGAACGCTACCCAGTCCACAAGCTCTGCGGGGAGTTCTTTTCGATGGAGGCGCAGGGGCTTCTCCGCGGGCTCGGCATCGACGGCGAGATCTGGCGCTGCGGCGCCGTGCCATTGCGCCAGGTCCGGGTGACGTCTCCCGCGGGCGGAGAGTGGCGTGGTCCGTTGGGTGGGACGGCGATCGGACTGAGTCGATTGGTATTCGACGAGGTGATCTATCAGGCCGCCGTGGACGCCGGGGCCGAAGGGCTGCAAGGGGCCCGGGTCCAGGAGATCACGGGGAGCGCGGAAACGGGATTTTCATTGTGCTACCAGCGGGAGGGCGAAAAGCACGAGACGCGGGCGCGGGTGGTGCTGGGTGCTTTCGGCAAACGTTCCCGGTTGGACCACGCCCTAGATCGGGCCTTTGTGAAAAAGGACCACGACTACGTGGCTTTCAAGCTGCACTGCACCGGGGCGGACCTGGGCGAGTGGATCGAATTGCACGCCTTCCCCGGCGGATACTGCGGCATGTCCCAGGTCGAGGGGGGCAGGGTGAACGTGTGCCTCCTGGCGCGGACCCAGGCGCTGCGGGAGGCCGGGCGCAACTTCGCCGGCCTGCGTGATGGGCCAATGGCGCACAACCCCGCCCTGCGCGAGCGTCTCCGCGCGATGACGCCTGGGCCGGGCATGGATCGACCGCTCTCCGTGGGCCAGATCGCCTTTGTGTGCAAGAGTCTCTTCAGCCATGACGTGATGATGATTGGCGACACGGCCGCGCTCATCGCGCCGCTCTGCGGCGATGGCATGTCGATGGCCCTGCGCTCGGCGGAGCTGGCTGCTCCGCTGGTGGCGGGCTACCTGGGCGGGGAGTTCTCCTTTCCCGCACTGCGTCGGCGCTATCGCGGAGCCTGGATCGGCGAGTTCGCCGGGAGGCTCGCCCTGGGTCGGGCGTTGCAAGGTGCATTCTTTCACCCCGGGCTGCTTCATTTTGGGCTCGCAGCGCTGCGCCGGTCTTCCATCGTGGGCCGGTTCCTGGTCCGTGCGACCCGCGGATGACACCGCCCTCGCGGGCGCTGGGCCCGGCGAGGTCCTTTACGGGGGGAGTGGCAGCGGGAGCTGGACCGCATCGATCGAGGCACATGTGCAGATCAGCCTGAACGCGCTGATCGACAAGCAGCAGTTCCAGCTTGGGGACTACTTCCGCGCTACACTCTTCTTCTTCCCATGAAGCTCAACCTGAAGTCCGTCCGCGAGTCCTTCGGCCATACGCCCCGGGTGCTTCAACTGGTGTGGCGCTCCTCGCGCCTGGCCACCTTTTGTCTGGGTACCCTGACCCTGTGCGGGGCGCTCTTGCCGCTCGGCGTGGCCTACGCCGGCAAGCGCATCATCGATTCGGTGGTGATGCGCTCGGGGCCGCTGGCGCTGCGCTGGGTGCTGCTGGAGCTTGCGCTGGTCGCCGCGCAGGCGCTGATCCAGCGGGGCGCGCAGCTCTCCGAATCGCTGCTGGGGGCGCGGCTGTCGATCGACATTCACCTGATGATCCTGGACAAGGCGCTGCACCTGTCGCTGCGCCACTTCGAGGACCCGGAGTTCTACGACCGCCTGACCCGCGCTCGCCGGGAGGCCAGCTCGCGGCCGGTGTCGGTGGTGGGCAAGAGCTTTCGGCTGATCCAGAACTTCCTGACACTTTTGGGCTATGCGGCGCTGCTTCTGCGCTTCTCGCCATGGGCCGTGCTGGGGCTGCTTCTGGCGGCGATCCCGGCGACGCTGGTGGAGATGCGCTTCTCCAGCGCCGCGTTCCGCATGCGCAACTGGCGGTCGCCCGACGCGCGGCGGCTGAACTATCTGGAGTACGTGCTGGCCAACGACAACCACGCCAAGGAGGTGAAGCTCTTCGGCATCGGACCGCTCCTGCTCTCGCGCTTCAAGGATCTGTCGGAAAGTTTTTACCAGGAAGACGCTGGGCTGACTATGCGCCGCATCACCTGGGGGTATCTGCTCTCGCTTTTGGGCACGGGGGCGTTCTATGCGTGCTACGGGTTGATGGCGCTGTCCGCCGCGGCCGGGCGGATCACGCTGGGAAACATGAGTCTCTATATTGTCGCGTTCCGCCAGGGGCAGCAGGCGTTCCAGTCGATCCTCGCGGCGATCAGCGGCATGTACGAGGACAACCTGTACCTGTCCAACCTCTTCGCCTACCTGGAAATCCCGACGGACGATGAGACGAACCTGCTGCCGGTGCGCGAGGCGGCTCTCGCGGAGACGGAGGAAGGCATCCGGCTGGAAAACGTCGGCTTCCACTACCCGGGGCAGAACAAGTGGGTGGTGCGCGGGGTGGACCTGTTCATCCCGCGGGGGCAGAGCCTGGCGCTGGTCGGGCAGAATGGTGCCGGAAAGACGACGCTCATCAAACTGATCACGCGGCTTTACGAACCCAGCGAGGGGCGCATCCTGCTCGATGGGCGCGAGCTTTCGCAATGGCCGGAAGCGGAACTGCATCGGCGCTTCAGCGTGGTGCTACAGGACTTCAACCAGTACCAGTTGAGCGCCCGGGAGAACGTGGGCCTGGGCGCGGTGGAAGCGCTTGCGGACCAGCCGCACATCGAGCGGGCCATCGAGAAGGCAGGCGCCCAGGAGGTGGTGAGCGGCCTGTCGGAGGGGCTGGAGACGCAGCTCGGGAGCTGGTTCAACAAGGGGGTGGAGCTATCCGGCGGGCAGTGGCAGAAGATCGCGCTGGCGCGGGCGTTCATGCGGGAGTCGGCGGACATGCTGATCCTTGACGAGCCCACCGCGGCGCTGGACGCGGAGGCGGAGCACGCGGTGTTCGAGCGTTTCCGCGTGCTGACCAAGGGGCGGACGGCGCTGCTCATCTCGCACCGCTTCCCGACGGTGCGCATGGCGGATCGCATCCTGGTGCTGGAGGCCGGCAAGATCGTCGAGGATGGCACCCACGCGGAGCTTCTGGAACGGGGGGAGCGGTATGCCAAGCTATTTTCGCTGCAGGCGCAGGGGTATCTGTAAAGGCGGGGACGACCGATAGGACCGCGACGAAAGAAGCAGGTTCACCTGTGGAATCCTGCTCACCCCTTTTATGGCCAGGTGGATCACCTCCGAGCACAGATTAGAAATCTGCGTTATCTAACTAACTGATTGAGATCGAGGACCCCGGTCACCCCAACTTCTTCCGAAGCGCCGCGAAGCGGTGGCGAGCATGCTGGGCCTGACCCTCATTGAGGGCGAGTCCTGATAAGCGCCCCCCTCATCCGCACCTTCGCTGCCATTCACATCCCGCGAAACCCCTGGGCTTTTCTCCTTCGCCACTCCTGGCACGCCCCCTGCTATGTCTTCTCTCCGAGAGCAACGAACACGGCGCCCCGGCGCTTCAACAATGACGAA
>JBBRLA010000664.1:0-4682 GCA_038231615.1 Polyangia bacterium
AAACATTCCAGCGCGGAAGTAGGCAAAACCCAGACGCAAGGTCAGGTCGAAGTCCTGCGGGTAGCGCCCTGACAGGCCCGCCAGTTCATGGGTCTCGGCCAGAAGATCCCCGCGGCGATCGGCGGCACTGGCGCGGGCGATCGCCTCGTCGTAGAGCGGTTCGTCGGATTGCGCGTGGCACACCCCGGACCAAAGGGCGGCGATCCACCCCAGCAGGCAAGCGGCGAGGCCGGCGGGGACGGGGAGCGACAGATAACCGCGGCGCTTCGCGCTTCGCGACAGTCGACGTGGGCGCGAGCGCGGACGTGGGCTTCGCATGGTGTTGTACTCGGGGCGCATCAATTTGCGCCTCTCTCTCAAGTTGCCGCAGTGGAGCGAATCTTCAGAAAAAGATGAAGTTTGATGATCGCAATGCGATCAGGGTGTGCGTCGAGAGGCTACAGCGTGGAGGCCGGCGCGGGCGCTTTCGCGGATCTCTTTCAAGGGAGATTTTCTCGCATCGCGAAAACGGTGCTCGGCTTCGTCCAGGGACTCGCGAGCGCCGTGCTCGTCGTGGGCTGATTGCCCGAAACGATTGAGGATTTGCCATCCCATGATGGAAGAGACCTCGAAGAACCGCGGGGAACCGGGGTGGCGATCGAGGAAGGTCCGCAGCGCGCGGATCGCCGCGTCCCCGTGGCCAGCGCGGGCGTGGGCGATGGCCAGCCAGTAGCCGGCGTCCTCGGCAAGCGGCGCCGTGCCGGCGAGGGCGGCGGCCCGCTCGAACGAGTGCGCGGCGCCAGCGTAGTCCTTGCCGTTCAGCGCCTGCCATCCCGCCGCGAAGGCCCGCTCGGACGGCAAGGGTGGGGCGGCGGCGCTCAGCAGGGCCTTTTCGGTAGATGGGGCGGCGGCGCTCAGCAGGACCTTTTGAGCAGATGTGGCAGCGGCGTTCAGCAGAGGCTTTTGGGCGGCTGTGGCGGCGGCGCTCAGCGATGGCTTTTCAGTAGATGGGGCGGTGGCGCTCAACTCGCCTCCCCCGCTTGCGGGAGAGGCAGCGTTGGTAAGATGCAGGTGATCCTCATTTCCCCCGACGCGGTGAGGGGGTACCGCCCGTGGGCTCGCGAAAGCGAGTTCATGGGGGAGGGCCTTTGGCCGCGAAGGAGCATTCCCGCAACTGGCGCTGCCTCTCCCGCAAGCCGGAGAGGCAGGATTCGGGTTGCCGACTGGTTTGAGTTTCCCTGTCGGGGATGCGAGCGCCGGCACCGCCGCCGCCGGTGGGTCTGCCGCCGGCGGCTCCACCGCCGCCGCCAGGACCTCGTCGCTCCACCGATCGCCGGCCTCGAGCCGCTGCGGCTTCCTGCCCACCTTCCGCACCTCGACCACCCCATGCAGCACCTGCACCCTCCGCAGGCGGTCGTGCTCGGCCCGCACCTCGAAGGCCGTGCCGTGGACCTCGACCTCGCCGTCGCCGACCTGCACCCGGAAACGCTCCCCCGGGTGCAGCGGCATCACCTCGACCCGGATCTCGCCCTCGGTCAGCCGCACCACCTCGTCGGGGGGCATCCCGTGGCGGAAGCTGGCTTCCCCATGCGCCGTCACGGTGCCGCGGCAGGCGATCGCCGGCTCCTTGGGCGGGCGACCTCGTCCAAAGACCAGCAGCAGCACCCCCGCGGCGGCCAGCGCCAGCAGCGCCGGCACGATGCGCCCTGGAAGCAGGCGCCGAGGCGCCACCCGCGGGGTCGACAGGACCGACGAACGCACCGCCTCGATCCGATCGGGGGTCGGCGCGGGGACCTGGATCTCGTGGGTCAGGGCGACCACCGCCGCCATCGACTCGCGCACCAGCCGGCATCGCTCGCAATCTTCGAGGTGCTGGCCGAAGCAGGAGAGGGGCCCTTTGGTGCTCATCGCAGGCTCCGTTCCATGACGTCGCGCAAGAGCAGCCGTGCCTCGTGCAGCTTGCGCCAGAGCGTGCCCTCGCGCAGGTCCAGCACGCGGGCCGCCTCGGCGCCGGGCAAGTCCTCCATGTCGCACAGGACCAGGGCGGCGCGCAGGTCGGGGGGCAACTCGGTGATCGCCTGATGCATGCGATCCAGGAGCTGCCTCCGCTCGGCGTCGTCATCCGGCCGGGGCAGGGGCCGGGCAAAAACGCCCTGCTCGGTGGCCATCCCGAGCAGCATGTTGCGACGGCGCGATTCGCCCCGCAGATGGTGCCGGGCCAGGTTGGCGGCGATGCCCAGCACCCAGGCGCGCACGGTGGACCGGGCCTTGTAGGTGCCGGCGTTCCGGCGCACCTGGATGAAGGTGCTCTGCACCAGATCGTCGACATCGGCGTGACGCGGGCCGAAATAACGCAGGAAGAACTGGAACACCGGCCGCTGGAAGCGGTCGAAGAGCGCCCCCAGCGCGGCAGTGTCGTCCAGGGCGCAGGCGGCCAGGAGTGCCTCGTCGGACATCTCGGCGATCACCCCCTGCACCCGGCGCAGGGGAAGCAGACGCCCCATCATGGACCGCTCCAGCGCAGGCCCAGGTGGGCGCCCAAAAATCCCCAGGGCGGGGCCGGCACGTCGATGGGCGGATGATCGGGCATGGGGGGCATGGCTGGCATGCCGGGCATGCCGGGAATAAAGACCGCCCCCGCGTTCAAAACCGAGAGATCGCCCGAGATTCCCGCGTCCAGCGCCACGCCGGCCAACAGCGGGACCGACACGGCCACACCGAGCCGGATGCGCAGGCCCCCCTGGTCCGTCCGATCCAGCAGGGCATTCGGGTTGAGGCGGGTGTGTACGAAGCCCGCCCCCAGGCCCAGGGAGGGGACGATGAAGATCGGGCCGGCCCGCACCGGCAACTCCGCGGCAAGCAGCACCGCCGCATCGAGCTGATTGAGTGGCTCCGAGGCCCTGACAAAGGCCGGGAAGACGTGGCTGCGCAAAAGGAGGAGCGCACCCAGACAGACCCTGCCCACCCGGGCGCACCCCGCGAGTTCGGCGCCAGCCCAGATCGAGCCGTCGTTGGCCCCGAAAAGGGTGCCGTCGGCGGTCACGGTAAGGTGCCCGGTCGAAGGGCGGGGCAGAGTCGGCGCGATCGCTGCCGGCGGCAGAGCCAGCGAGAGCAGGGGCCCGCTGATGTCCTGCCGGGCCCAGGACTCGATGAACGTGGCGGCGGGGTCTTCCCCGGTGAACTCCTGCTGATCGCGCTCGCTGACCCGTTCCAGCAGGGTCACCTGGACCTGCGGCCCGCGGCGCTCGACTCGGGCCCGCAGGAGGGGACAACCCTGCTCCGGCGTCCCCGCCACGCCTCGCTGGCGCAGCGCGGTCGTCAGACCTTCGATCAGGTCCCCGGCACCTTCCAGCGCCACCGCCGGCCGGCAAGGTGCCTGGGCGTGTCCCTGCGCGGGAGCCAGCGCCGGCAAAAGCAGCAGCCAGAGCATCCATGATGGAGGTGACAAAGCCCCTACGTCTCCCTCCTTCTGGGCGGACCTGCTCGGCGCCCCCCGATGGATGGACCGCGGCGCCTGTGGCGCTTCGCGGTGGGCGATCGGCGACATGGCCTTTCGCTGCACCGGCTTCTGGGGCGCTCCGTATGGGGCCTGCATGTCAGAACCAGAGTGCCCGGAGTTTGAGGCTTTCTTCAAAGAAAAATCGACACGGTTCGATCGTCCGCCCGCGCATCGTCAAGTGCCAGCACCGTAATCTTCGGGTGCCCAGGCCATCGAATGAGGTATTCTGCGATCCGGAGGTAGGTAAATCGATGCACGTCAGATTTTCCCTGTCCGTCAGCCTGCTCTTGCTGCTGGGCTGCGGGGACCCAGTCTCGTCCATGATGAGCGCCGACCTGGGCCCCGATGGTCGCGTGGCAGGCGACCTGCAAGGCGATTTGCCGGGTGTCCCGAAGGTGGACTCGCGGGGCGGCGCGCAGGGGGACCCTCAGCTTCCTCCGGTCACGGGAGGGAAGGACCTGACCGACTGGCTGCAGGCCGGCTTCTACAAGACCTGGCACTGCGAGGCCATGCCCCACCCTGCGGGAAAGCATGGGGCGCACGGTACCAACCGCATCTGCTCCAACGACGTGCTGGCCGCCGCCTCCGATCGGGCGGAGTACCCGGTCGGCTCCGCCAGCGTCAAGGAACTCTACAGCGGCGCCAGCATCAGCGGCTATGCGGTGTCCGAGCGGATCAAGGCCGGGGCGGGCGGGGACTCGTGGTACTGGAACGAATATGGCTTTGGCAGCGTGGGCAACCCCTCGTGTACCGGCTGCCACTCCCTGGCCGGCAGCGGCGGCGACTACATCGGGCACGACTTCGTCTTCGTCAAGGTCAAGTAGCGCCCGGGGCTCGACCCCTACCCCCCAAGGCCTCGACCCCTATCCCCCGGGGCTCTCCACTCTCGATCACCCGGGCCTTGGCTGTAGCGCCCACGCGCAGCAGCACTTTCGGACAAGGCTGACTGCGTCGTCATGCTACTCCACCCGCATCGTCTCGCCGCCGGCCCAGGTGGCGCTGGGGCGCAGGTTCATCAGGAAGGCATTGTCCCTTAAGGCCGGGTCGCTGCAGTTCTTGAAGCCGACGTACATCTGCCCCTTCACCAGCTCCATGATCTGCCGGTAGGTCAGGTGGCGGAAGGCCCAGGCTACCTCTCGCACCAGATCGAAATCCGCCGGGCTGGTCCCCTTGCCGTGCATAAGGCCGGTGAACAGTGCTATCA
>JBBRLA010000665.1:0-4677 GCA_038231615.1 Polyangia bacterium
ATGATCCGGGAGGCATAAAAGACAGTCAAGCGCCCAGAAAAACAAGCCGGCCGACAAACGATCCGATGGAATCGGTGGACCCACGCGCTCGGCGAAACGACGACTGGGGTGACACCAGGAAAAGCTGTCTTGGCGGTCGGTCTGCTCCCGGCGGCCTATTCCGGGGCGGCCGACGCTTGGTCGGTCTCGCCCAGGGCCCGTCGGGCTTCCGAGGTGTAGTTGCCGGCTTCGTCGCGGACGATGAACGGGGGCTCGATGGTCAGGCCCGAGCGGGCACCTTTCACCGCCATGATCAGGGCCCGCTGCGCCGGTTCGCCTGCCCGGGGGTAGACCAGGCGCAGGCGGGTGGGCTGGAGGCCGGCTGCGACCAGGGGCGGCAGCATCTCGGGTAGGCGCGGCGACGGGTAGACCAGGGCCACCCTGCCGCGAAACCCCACCAGGCGCCGGGCGGCCTGCACCAGATCGGGCAGCGGCAGGCGCAGTTCGTGGCGGGCCACGGCCTCCTCGCCATCGGGGTTGACCCCGCCGGTGCCGATGCGATAGTAAGGCGGACACGAGGCACAAAGGTCAAACGAGGCGCCCAGGAGCTGCTGCCGCACGGGCCGCGACAGCAGATCGCCCTCGACCACGGTGACCCGATGGCCCATGCCGTTGCCGGCGGCGTTGTCGCGGCAAAGTTGCGCCAGGCGCGGTTGCAGTTCGACCAGGGTGACGTGGGCCGCGGGGTCGCGGTTGCCCAGGAGCAAGCCGACCACCCCCACCCCGGCCCCCAGATCGATGAGGTTGCCGAAAGGCGGCTCGCCGATGAAGTCGAAAAGGAGCAGCGGATCGAGGCTGAACCGGTAGCCGACCCGGGGCTGCAAAAGGCGCAAGCGCCCCCGGAGCACCTCGTCCCTCGTCAGATCGCCCAGGTTGTTCGTCATCCGGGGTCAGGGCCACTTCTGAAAGGAAGGGACCCGGTCCACGGGCTCCCGCGGATCGAGGGGGTTGAGCACCAGGCCGGAGGCGAGCTTGGGATAGAAGTAGGTGGACTTCTGCGGCATGACCTGTCCGGCGTCGGCCACGGCCATGACCTGCTCGACGGGGGTGGGGTTCATCAGCCACACTGCCTGGACGCCCGGGGCGCGGGATTCGGCCAGGGCCTTTTCAGTATCCTTAATGTAGCGCAGGTGGGTCTGGGCCTCCTGCGCGGCGCGGTCGATGCCGAGGATGCCTTCGAGGAGCAGGGCGTGCAGGAGGGTCACGTCGAGCTTTTGCAGGACGCAGGGGCCTTTCAAGGACGGCACGGCGGACAGGTCGGCATCGGGGCGCAGGGACAGATAGGCGGCACGGCCCTGTGCGGCGAGGAGGAAGGTGGGGGCCGTCCGGCCCTTTTTTGCCAAAGTGTCGCGGGTCTCGGCGGCGGTGGGGGTGGGGCGTTCTTCGATGGTGAAGAAGGCGGCGGCGCGGTGAAGAACGTCGGCGAAGTCGAAGCCGGGCAGGCCGTGGATGACCCGGTGGGTGGGGAAGACCAGCAGGCCGGGGTCGCTGGCTTTGCACAGGAAGATGGTGCCGTAGTCGACGGAGGAGGCGGGGCCCAGGTAACCCGGCTCCTTTTGCAGCTCGTCGCGCAGGGCGAGCATGGTCTCGTAGCGGTGGTGGCCGTCGGCGATGTAGATGCGCTTGTCGCGCAGGACGGTCATGACCTGGTCCTGGGCGACGGGGTCGACCAGGCGGAAGAGGCAGTGCTCGACGCCATCGCCGGTGCTACCGTGAAGGTCGGGGGGGGAGGCGTCCAGCGTGGCAAAGGCGGCGTCGATAGAGCAAGTGGGGTCGGCGAAAAGGCCGAAGACCTGGGACAGGTGGGCGCGGGTGGCGCGCTTGAGCTTGAGGCGATCGGCCTTGGGCCCGGCCAGGGTGCGCTCGTGGGGGAGGACGATCTGCTCCTCAAAGCGGTGGAGGCGGATGCGGCAGATGAAGCCGCGGCGGGTGACCGGGGAGGCGGCGCGATCGCCTGGGGGGGTGAAGGTCTGATGGTAGCGGTAGATCGCCGGGCGATCGTCGCGGCGCAAGGTGCCGTCGTGGAGCCATTCGGCGAGGAGCTGGGCGGCAGCGGGGTAGCGGGCGTCGGTGTCGCCGCCGACAGGGTCCTTGGGGAGGATCAGGCGGACGGAGTTGTGGGGGTCGCTGGCGGCGAGTTCGGCGCGCTCGGACTCGGAGATCACGTCGTAGGGCGGGGACAGGAAGCGGGAGACGTCGCCGCCGGGACGGGGTTGATAGAGGATTCCGCGGAATGGGGCGATCTCGGCCATGATGTCGTCGTCCTCGGGAGATTTTCGGGCAGGGTAGCGGAAGCGGGGGCGGCTTGCCAGCCCTGGCGCGGCGGAATGGCGAGGGGCGGGGTCGGTGGTTCAACGGGCGCCGATGTCGGCCCTCATCTGGACGCCGGGGAAGTGGATCTTGGCGGCGGCCTGGTAGGCGAGCTTGCGGGCCTCGGCGGGTCCAGCGGCGCTGGCGGCGGCGGCGAGGACGCGGCCACCGGCGGTGCGCAGGGGGCCAAAAGGGCGATCCCAGGCGGTTCCGGCGTGGAAGTAGACCGGGCCCACGGGCGGATCGCCGTCATCATCAAGATCAAGGCCGGTGATGAGATCGCCGGTACGCGGGGGGCCGGGGTAGCCGGCGGCGGCCAGGACTACGGCGCAAGCGTATTTGCCGGGACGGACGATGTTTTGCGGCTCGGCGGCGAGGCGGCGCCGGCCGACGGCGTGGAGCAGGGGCAGAAGATTGATGTTGTCGAGGGCCATGACGAGGGCCTGGGCCTCGGGATCGCCAAAGCGGCAGTTGAACTCCAGGACCCTGGGGCCCTGCGCGGTCAGCATGAGACCGGCGTAGAGCAGGCCGTGGAAGGAACGTCCCTCGGCAACCAGACCGCGGGCGGCGGGGAGGAGGATGCGTTCGGCGATCTGGGAGACGGCGCGGGCTTCCGCGGGTTGGCGATCGGCGCGGGCTTCCGCGGGCTGGCGATCGGCGGCGAACAGGAGAGGGCTCGGGCAGATGGCGCCCATGCCGCCGGTCATGGGGCCCAGATCGCCATCGAGGAGGGTCTTGTGGTCCTCGCAGGCAGGCAGTGGCAGGACGGATTCGCCGTCGCACAGGGCCATGAGGGTCACCTCGCGGCCGAGGAGGCGCTCCTCGATGAGGGCGTGGCCGTCAGTCTGCACCAGGGGGCCGAGAGCCTCCATGACCTGGGCCCGGCCCTGGCAGAGGGTGACGCCCTTGCCGGCACGGAGGCCGTCGGCCTTGACCACCCAGTCGTCGTTGTATCGGTGGCGATCGAGAAAATCGCCGGCCTCGGAGGGGCTGTGGACGATGGCGTGGGCGGCGGTGGGGATGCCGTGGCGGTCCATGAAGCCCTTGGCGAAGACCTTGGACGATTCGATGAGGGCGGCCCTGGCGGAACAACCGAAGACGGCCAGGCGATCGCCGAAGCGGGCGAAAAGGGCGTCGGTCAAGCCGGCTTGCAGGGGGGCCTCGGGGCCGATGACGACCAGGTCGATGTGCTCCTGGGCGGCGGCGGATAGGAGGCGATCGAAGTCCATGGCGGCGATCGGCAGGCAGATAGTACGCGCCAGGGCGATCCCGGGGTTGCCGGGGGCGCAGAAGAGTCTTGCGCACAGGGGGCTCTGGCGAAGGTGCCAGGCGAGGGCGTGCTCCCGCCCGCCGCCGCCGACGATGAGAATGTTCAAGGGGTCGGAGGTCCCGTGGGACATGTCAGTGACGGAAGTGCCGGACGTGGGTCATGAGCATCGCCAGGCCGTGTTCGTCAGCGGCGGCTATCACCTCTGGGTCGCGGATCGAGCCGCCGGGCTGGATGATCGCCGTCACCCCGGCCCTGGCGGCGGCATCCACCCCGTCCCGGAAGGGGAAGAAGGCGTCGGAGGCAAGGACCGATCCGGCGGCGCGATCGCCGGCCTTCTCGACGGCCAGGCGCACGGAGTCCACTCGCGACATCTGCCCGGCCCCCACGCCCACCACCAGGCTGCCGACGGCAGAGCCGCGGCACAGGACGATGGCGTTGGACTTTACGTGCTTGGCGACTCGCCAGGCGAAGTCCAGGGCGCGGCGTTCGTCGTCGTCGGGCTGGCGGCGGGTGGCGGGGACGGCGGTGGCGGCCTCGGCGATCTGGAGATCGGCGGTCTGCAGGAGCACGCCGCCCGCCACCGATCGCAGGGTCAGTTCGGGGGGGCCGGTGGGGGCCAAGTGGTAGCGCAAGACCCGGAGGTTAGGCTTTCCGGCCAGAAGGGCGAGGGCCCCCTGGGTGTAATCGGGGGCAATCACGCATTCCAGGAAGGTGTCGGTCAATTCGCTGGCGAGGTCGTCGGTGACGGCGCGGTTCAGGGCGACGATGCCGCCGAAGGCGCTGACCGGATCGGCAACCCGGGCGGCGCGGTAGGCGGGGAGCACGCCGCCCTGATCGATCGCGGCGCCACAGGGGTTGGTGTGCTTGATGATGGCCGCGGCGGGCACGGAGAGCCCCGAGGGCCCCGAGAGATCGAGGACCAAAGCAAGGGCCGCGTCCAGATCGACGAGGTTGTTGTAGGAAAGTTCCTTGCCCTGAAGGACTTCGGCGTCGGCCAGGGACACCCTGCCGGGAAAAGGGGCGGCGTAGAAGGCGGCCTGCTGGTGGGGGTTCTCGCC
>JBBRLA010000666.1:0-4677 GCA_038231615.1 Polyangia bacterium
CCCCAGTTCCGCGAGAGCGGAAAGTAGAGCGGCACCGGCAGGGCGACCACCCCGCACAGAAGAAACGCCACCGAGGCCGCCAGGCTGCCGGTGCAGGCGCAAAGGGCGCGGGCGCGGTGGGGCGAAGTGGGCGGCGTTGACGGGCTGGCGGACATCAGATGCCGTGGGCCCCGGTGCAGAGCAGGCCGGCCACCACGTTGAAGAGGGTGATGGCGGCGGTGCCCAGACAAAGGAAGACATAAAGCCCCCCCATGGACGAAAAGCGGCCGGGGTGCTCCAGGTGCCGCGGCATGTCGAGCGCCAGGATCAGCGCCCCCACCGACAGGGGCAACCCAAGGGTGGCCAGGTTCTCCTTCAGATCGAAAAGGTTGGCTGCCCAGGGGGCGTGGCGGTCCAGGTAGAGCCCCCGGACAAAGTAGCGGTAGCGGGGGTACACCAGCATCCCGAAGACCATGGTGCCGACGTAGGTGGCGCACTGCACGATGCCGTAGACCCGGCAAAGATGCAGGTGCACCCGCCCCCGCAGCGCCTGGATGGCGATCACCCCCTGGTGCACGCTGACGCCGCCCAGGGCCACCGCAAAGAGGGCATGCAGAAGCAGCAGCAGCGGCCCGTAGCGATAAAGGAAGACCTGCGGCATGGGCCTCGATCATGTAGCACGCCGGCAAAATTTCATCGCCCAAATCGCATGTCACTTCCAGCCCCCTTGTTCCCCCTTGCGCCTCTTGTTCTCCTTGTCCTCGCTTGTTCTCCTTGTCCCCGCTTGTTCCCCCTTGTACTGGGCTGCCTGGTGCTTAGAACTCTTGCGGAGGCCCACCCCATGACCAAAGTTCGTTCTTCTCTTCCCGTACTCCTTTCCCCCCTTGGCGCAGCGTTCCGCTGCTCGGCCTGCGGTGACTGCTGCCGCGGCTGGAGCGTCGACGTCGACCAGGCATCCTTCCACGCGATCACCCTGGCCCTGGACCGGAAGCCGCACCCCCTTGCGCTGCGCGGAGTCGACGTCTTCGACCCCTCCCCCACCCCCACCCGCGGGGCCTACGCCAAGCTGCGCAAGGGTCAGGACGGCGCCTGCGTCTTCCTGGAAAAGGACAACCTGTGCTACCTCCACCGGCACTTCGGCCCCGAGGTCAAGCCCGCCGTGTGCCGCACCTATCCCTTCCGCCCGGTCCAGCGCCCCGACGGCGTCCACGCCCCGGCCACCCTCTCGTGCAGCGCCATGCGCAAGGAGCTTTTCCGCGCCCCCGAGGCGGAGATCGCCAATCCCGCGGCCCTGGTGATCGATGAAGGCCACCACGCGGCGCTGGCCCAGCTCCCCTTCGAGCGCCACAGCCCCGGCGCCTATGTGCTCCTCGGCAAGGGCCGCAAGATCCGCGTCGAACTGCTCAGCAAGATCGAAGATCGTCTGGCGCACCTGCTCTGCGATCGCTCCCTGCCCCTGTCTCACCGCCTGCTCGGCGCCCGCTACTTTGTCGAGGCCCTCGCCGACGGCGCCCCGGGCAACGGCCCGCAGGTCTCGCCAAAAGAGATCGACGCCTGCTACCAGCACACGATCGGCGGCCCCGAACTGACTCCCCTGCGCGAGCGCTGCGCCGCGGCCCAGCCGATCGTCCGCCACCACCTCGGCCTGATGTTCGAACTGCTGGCCGAGATCGAGAAGATCCAGGGCCAGGGGCAGCCCCTGTGCACCCGGCAGGCCCTCTACTTCGGCCTGGGCATGGAGGTCTCCAATGAGGAGCGCGACCAGCTCGCGGTGTGCCTTTACGGCTGGCGCTACACCGAACACGAGCCGGAGTTCCTGCCGATCCTGGAGTCCTACCTCATCGAGCGCCTGCGCGCCGGCAGCCTGACCACCCGCATGGGGCTTGTGGCTACGGTGCAGACGCTGGTGGTGGGAGCGGCGCTGGTGCGCTTCCTGACCACCGGCATCGCCGGCCAGGCCGAGCAGGTGGCCACCCGGCAGCACCTCCTTCAGGCCATCGAGGAGGTCGAGCGCCGCTTCTTCCACCGGCCGCTGATCCTCGAACGCTTCACCGAGACCGCCCCGCCCCTGTGCCGCGAGGTACGCTACGCCGAACTGCTCCTTCTGCTCCCCCCGGCCCCGCCACAGGAGTACCCCGAGGCTGCCCCCGACCCTTCGGTCCACGCCGGGCAGTCGTTTTACCGGGCCGATGCGCCGATTGACACCCCCCGGCTCGTCGAATAGGGTGTGCCCCATGCCAGAAGCCCCGTCGCCCCGAGCGCCATCGTATGGCCCGTGGCTTGTGGCGGCGGGCGCGGCGCTCTGGGGCACCGAGAGCGCCTGGCGCATCCCGCTTATCGAGCTTTTCTCCGCCGACGTCATCGTGTTCTACGAGCACGTCATCCTGGTGCTGCTCTTCCTGCCGGTGGTCCTGTCCCGCGGGAGCCGGCTGGCCATGCGCCGCGCCCCGGTGAAGAGCTACGGCTACCTGCTCTTTTCAGGCATCGCCGGGTCCGCCGTGGGCACGGTGCTTTTCACCGAGGCGCTGCACCGGGGCAACCCCACGGTGGTCAACGTCATCCTCAACATCCAGCCGGTGCTCTCGACCGCCGCCGCCTACCTCCTGTTCCACGATCGCCTGGCGCCGCGCTTCTTCCTCTTCGCCTCCCTGGCCATCGCCTGCGGCGTGGCCCTGTGCCTGGATTTCGGCGACACCTTTGGCGGGCACGCGGCCTTCACCCTGGAAAAGGCCCTGAAAAGCGGCACCGGCCTGGCCTTCCTGTGCGCCCTCTTCTGGGGGCTCTCCACGGTGGCCGGTCGCGGCGTCATGGTCAGCCTGCCCCTGCCCTTGGCCTCCGGGCTGCGGGTGGGGGTGGGCCTTTGCAGCATGGCGGTGATCCTCCTTGCCCGGGGCAACTTCGCCGCGGCGTCGCTCTTTCCCCCGGCGGCGCAGGCCCACCCCGGCCGGGCGGTCCTGTATCTGATCCTTCTTTCGACGCTTTCGGGGGGCCTGCCTCTGCTGCTCTATTTTGAAGGGCTCAAACTGACCCGCGCCTCCACCGCGGGCTATTTCGAGATGATGCAGACGCTGGCCGGGGTGATCGTCACCTGGGGATGGTTCCACCACCCCCTGCTGCCGCACCAGGTCGTTGCGGGCATCCTGCTCATCATCGCCGTGGCCCTGGTGCAAAAGGCCCAGAGTCAGGTCGAGGGCCCCCTGCCCATCGACGACGGCAGATCGCGAAAGGAGGAGGGCCCATGGGCCGCCACCGGATAGAGATCGCCAGGGAAGAACACAAGTTCTCCGCCGCCCACATGACCGTCTTTGCCGACGGCAGCAAGGAGCGCCTGCACGGGCACAACTTCCAACTCGTCCTTTCACTCTGGGTGCGCAGCATCGCCACCCGGGAGATGTGCGACTTCGGCATCATCAAGCGGGTCGTGCGGGAACTGTGCGCCGAGCTGAACGAACGCACGCTGGTGGCCCTGAACAACCCCCACCTGCAAGTCACCGTCGAATCCAACGATGGAGACACCGCCGCCGGCAGGGAACTGGTCCGCCTGACTCATGCCACCGGCGAATACCTCCTGCCACGCACCGACGTGGTGCTCCTGCCCCTGGAGAACGCCACCACCGAGCAGCTCGCCTGCTGGCTCCACGGCGAGCTGTGCCGCCGCCTGCGCAACCGCCTGCCCCCGGTGGTCGAGAGCCTGGAAGTCGGCGTGCTGGAGACCCCCGGACAGGGCGGCTTTTACGAGGGGCCGCTGGAGTCCTGATAGCCCCCTCACCCGAAGGTCCGCTGCAGGAACAGGTCCGCCAGGATGCGGATGCGCACCGCCTTGGCCCGCTGCCGCACCGCCTGAAGCACCATCCGCGCCTCCTTGGTGTTCAGTCCCTCCAGCGCCTCCAGCGCCCGCGCCTGCAGGTCCTCGTCGAGCGGCGGTGGGCCCAGCACCAGATCGGCCACCGCCGCCGGCAGCTCCGGGCTCTTGCGCAGCACCTCGTTGAAGAAAAGCCCCCGCAGGATCTCTCCCACCACGTTGCGCTCGTCGATGTGATCGCGGATCACCTGGACCACCTCGCCCAGGCGCTTGGGGTCCCCCAGCGCCCCGTACCCCGCCAGCATCCGGTTGGTGAACGCATGCCCCCTGCCCTCCTGCGCCTGCACCCCCCGGTCCATCGCCGCCAGGTCCCCCCGCCGCGCCAGCCCCGCCGCGGCCGGGAAAAGCAGGTCCACCGGGGTGTTCTTGTCCTCCGCCAGCTCCGCCAAAAGGTCCCCCGCCTCGGCACCCGGCACCCGGCCCAGAAGTCCGATCGCCCCGGCCCGCGTCAGAAGCACCCCCATCGGGTCCGCCGGATCGATGCCCTGGGGAGCCCGCGCCGATCGCAGCGTCGCCTTCGCCACCAGCGTCCCCGGCGTCCCCGGCATCCGCGCCAGCCGCTGGGCGATCTGGTAACGCACCTGGGGCAGGGGGTCCTCCCACAGGGCCTTGGCCAGCGTCGCCTCCGCCATCGGCGAGATCTGGTCGAGTGTGGCCACCTGGGGCGCCTCCACCGGACCCACCGCGGGCGCCTTCTTGGGCCCCTTGGGCGGCAGCGGCCGCAGGAGCTGCAAGAGCGAGAGAAAGCGCCACGTCGGGTCGGGATCGCTCTCCGCGGCCAGCGCCCACGACGACTGCGGGGTGCCCGGCGCCTCGATCATCGCCGGCACCAGCCC
>JBBRLA010000667.1:0-4640 GCA_038231615.1 Polyangia bacterium
AGGTTGGAGCAGGTCCAAAGGAGGGATGAGCGGGTCCGAAAGGGGTTTGAGCAAGTCCGAAGGATGTTTGATCGACTCCCAAGGGGATTTGATCGACTCCCAAGGGGATTTAATCGACTCTGGAACCGCTGCGCAGCCAGGGGGGGGCTGCCGCGCAGCCCAGGGGGGGCTGCCGCGCAGCCAGGGGGGGGCTGCCGCACAGCCAGGGGGGGGCTGCCGCATAGCCAGGGAGGGGCTGACGCACAGCCAGGGGGGGGCTGAAAACCGGGGTCGGAGGTCGCTGGATGGGGGTTTTTGGTTACTAACCCCATCGAAGCGCCGCTCCGCCGCCGCGGCGAGGTCTTGATCGGCCGCTTATTTCCCTTCGCCGGCCGCCTGCCACGCCGGCAGGCTTTCGATCCGCTTCAGCCAGGCCGAGATGTTGGGGTAGATGTCGAAGGGAAAGCCGGCCGGGCGCGCGTACATCATCATGGCTGCGACGGAGAAGTCGGCCAGCGTCAGCTCGTCGCCCAGGATGTAGGGACACCCGACAAGCTGCCCATCCAGGAGCCGGGCCTGGACCATGAAGCTTGGATCCGCCCAATTCACCTGCACCGGAGGGTGTGGGTCACCCGGGAAGAGTTGCTGCTTGACGAAGTCCGTGAGGATCGCGATCAGCACCGGCTGCCACTGGGACGCTTCCCAGAAAAGCCAGCGGGCGATGTCGGCCCGCGGCCTGGGCAGCCGGGCCCACAGCCGGCAGTCCCCATAGGCCTCGGCCAGGTACATGAGGATGGCGTTGGATTCCCAGAGTACCATGCCCTCATCGACCAGGGAGGGGATCTTCCCCATCGGGTGAATGGCCAGGTACTCCGGCCTGCGCCCTTCGCCCTGGTAAACGTTGACGATCCGGATCTCGGGCCGCAGTTCCAGATGCTGGCTGACCATGAGGACCTTGCGACCGTTGGCGGACAGGGGGGTGGTGTAAAGGATCAACATGGGACAAACGTAACATGCCACGCGGCACGCACCAGGGGTCATGTGCAGCGACGGAAGGTCCTCCATCATGGTAAAAACGAGAGCGGAAATGAAGGTCTTTGGCGCCTGCGGCCATAGTAGGGTGCGAACGTACGCCGATCCCAGGAGACTTCACGATGCGATTCCCGGTTGACCTGACCCTCTTCGAGAACTCGCCCCACAGTCCATCTTTCCACAGTCTCACGCGAAGCATGAATGCAAAGGGCCGCGGGTTGCGCGACTACTGCATCCCGGTAAACCCATACTTTCCGACACCCGCGATGTTCGCCGCCTTCCGGGATCGACTGGAGGAGGCCCTCAAGTTCTATCCCGCGCAGAACGAAAGCATCGCCCTGGCGCTCTCGCGGGTGCTGGACCTGGATCCGCGGACCCTGGTGCTGGGAAATGGATCGACGGAGCTTATCACCTGGATCAACCTGCTGCTGGTGAAGGAGAGCCTGGCCATCCCAGTCCCCACCTTCAGCCGCTGGACGGACGAACCCGGGGCCACCGGCAAGCGGGTGGTTCTATTTCCGACCTTTTCGGCGGCAAACTTCCAGGTCGATATCGGGTCCTTTGTCTCGTTTGTGCGAGACCAACGGGCACGGGTGGCGATCTTGTGCAATCCGAACAACCCGACGGGAGCCTTTTTGCCCAAGGAGCAAGTCCTGGACCTGCTGAAGCGGCTTTCCAACCTGGATCTGGTGGTGGTCGACGAATCGTTCATCGACTTCGCCGATGAGGACGGCATCCCATCGGTGGCGGCGGAGGCGACCCGCTTGCGCAACGTCATTGTCCTCAAGAGCCTGGGCAAGAACTTCGGCCTGCACGGGGTGCGGCTGGGCTACGCGGTCAGCAACCACCGGCTGGCGAGTACCTTGCGCGACGCCCTCCCCTACTGGAACGTGAACGCGCTTGGCGAGATGCTGATCCGGGAGTTGCCCTGGCACCTGGATGAGTACGAGAAGGGCCGCCGGCAGGTGGTCCGAGATCGCCAGGAACTCTGGCGCCAGTTGGGCAGCATCGCCAGCCTGCGCACGTTTCCATCACGGGCCAACTTTGTTTATTTCTCTATCCCCGAGCCTCTGGATGGCGTCGCGCTGAGGAACCACCTGCTGACGGAGCACGGCTGCCTGGTGCGAGAGTGTGGGAACAAGGTCGGCAGCAGCAGCCGCTATTTTCGCGTCGCGGCGCGGCCCGCGGAGGACCGGGAATACCTGATCCACGCGCTCAGGACGAGCCTGTCCTGCCTACACATGCAAGACGCCGCCGACTGTCGGGCCGCCTAGAGTCACGGACGGGAGTCGAGCGGGAGGATGACCTCGGAGAGGGGGAAGTCGACGCCGGTGGTGACGTGGATAAAGCGCGATCCCTGGCCCTTATGCAGGGCCGCGGCGGGGACGGTAAAGGCGACGTGGCCTTTTGCGTCGGCCTGCGCCTCCTGTAACGAAGCGCGGGTGAAGTCGTCCACGTCCAGCATCAGCGTCACCTTGGCCCCGGCCTGGGCGGTGCCGGCGGCATCGCGGGCGACCACGTCGACCACAAGGTCCGCGCCCGCCTGGCTCGGCACCACCTGCGGCAGCCAGAGCTTGGGGTCGTGGACCTGGAAGGTCCGGTCATCGCTGCGGTCGAGACCGGAGAGGGTCTCGGCGAAACGGCTGGCGGCGTCGGCCAGGTAAGCGGTATCGACCTTGTCGGGCGTGTCCTTTATCGTGTGGTAGTAGGGGGAGTTGCAGGCGGTGGTGAAACCCTGCAAGCCGTACCAGTACATGCCCTGGATGTCGGTGGGGATGATGCCGCCGAAAAGCTTGGGCACCAGTTCCATGCCGGCATACAGGCCGTAGAGCGTGTTGAGGTTCTCGCCCACGAGCGCGGCGTCGATCGGGCCGCCGTTGGTGCGAGCCAGGCCTTGCGTGTCGTCGTTGTGGTTGGCCGGCATCTCCAGGTTGGCGAATGCCAACATCGGCTCCTTGGCAACGACGACGTGCTGGCGCAGGTAGTCGTAGCCGCCGAAAAGGCCCAGCTCCTCGCCATCGTAGGCGACGAAGACCAGACCCAAGCGACGATCCGGGCGCGCGGTGGCGAGCTTCAGGATCTCCAGCAGCGCCGCCACGCCGGTGCCGTTGTCCACCGAGCCCTTGAACCAGGAATCATAGTGCGCGCCAACGAGGAGATAGGCACCCGATGGATCGTTGCCGGGGAGGCGGCCGATGACGTTGCGTCCGGTGGCCGGGGTGATGGCGGCGTCCACTGCCAGGGTGGCGTGGAGTGTCTTGCCAGCCGCCGCGGCGTCGATGAGGGCCTGGCCGTCCGCCTGGCCCACGGTGATCGCCGGCACCTTACCCAAACCGTCCTCGGGCTCGGAGACGGTGCCGATCTGGATCAGGTTGTCGGGGCTCTGGCTGACGTAAAGCATGGCGACGGCATCGTGGGCCAGCATGACCCGGTACTGTGCCTGCCGGTGAAACATGGGGTCGCGAAGCATGAGCGCGACCTTGCCCTTCACGTCCTTGCCGGCGTAGTCGCCGTCGTGACCCTTGCCGACAAAGATCACATCGGCGTCGACCTGTCCGGCACCGCCGTAGGCAAACACGTCGTGCATCATCGGCCGTGGCACGCCATCCACGGTGACCGCCAGGGAAGAGGCGTTCACGGTGAAGGCGGGGAACGAGAAGGACTCGAAGCGGACGTCGGTGAGGCCGGCTTCCATGAAGCGGCGCATGAGGTAGTCGCCGGCCTGCCTGCCGGCATCGGAGCCGGCGTGCTTGTTGCCGAAGGCGGCCAGCTCGTCGAGGGTCTTGCCGGCGCCAGCGGCGATCACGCCCAGGTCCGGCGGGGCCGGCGGCTGCGGCGAACCGGGGACGCCACAGCCGACGGCAAGGAAGGCCAACGAAAGGACGAAGCCGCGGGGAAGCCCAGAGGCAACCCCGGAAGCAATGATCGGGTAGGGGCAGGCGGAACGCAGGTTCACCATGTGGGGACTATAGATTGGATCGGATTGCGGCGGGCCGGATTTACATGAGAGCGGGCGGCAGCGGGTCGGATTTCTTGACCGAGTGTGACGCCAAGTGCAATACCATCGCCAAGCAACTCCCCGCGAGGCGCATCAAAAGCAAATCGACGAAGATCAGCTCGGGTCCGGCGCCGCACTCGGGCGAGATTCGCAGCACTTCTTGTATTTCTGGCCACTGCCGCAGGGGCAGGGAGCGTTTCGTGGCACCTTCGGCTCGCTGCGCACGACGGGTTGTCTCGCCAGGCTCGCCTCGATTGTATGCTTGGATGAGGGGAACTTCGATAAGTGCCGATGCACCGGATGAGTCGGGTCGGCCACGGCGCGCTTGACCATCGCGTAATGGCGTTCCAGCCGCTCCTGATAAGCGGAATCGTGGTTGAGCACGTTTTTGAACACTCCCAGCAGCGCCGGGGCATGTCGACCCTGGGGGTTGAGCGGGTCCAAGAAGGTCTGCTCTGCGATGTGCCTGCCGCCGGGTTCGAAGGCGTGGCTGATGGTCGCAACCGCCTTCATCTCCCTTTTGTAGATCACGCTGATCATCACCCTGCGGCAGTCGCAATCGCGTTCCCCGCAATAGTACTCGACTAGGGAGTAGGCCCCATTGGGCAGATCGGGGCTATTGAGGATGGTC
>JBBRLA010000668.1:0-4617 GCA_038231615.1 Polyangia bacterium
AGCAGCGGGACGATCTCCACCGAGAACGAGCCCACCGCCTGGATCACCGCGTCCGGCCCCAGCGATGAGCCGAGCATGACCTCCAGGTCGATGCGCTCGGGGTCGCTGCCACCCGCGCCGGGCAGGTAGGTGATCACCTCGCCCACCGGCTTCAGGCACAGCTTCAGGTTCTCCAGCTCCAGATCGATCGACAGGAGCGGGAAGGACGCCTGGATGCGGAACAGATCGCGGCCCTCGCGGATGTTCTCTTTCAGGCGGTGCTCTTCGTACTCGGTGAGCACGGCAAGGAGCATGGGGTCGATCTCGTACTCGCCGAAGGGCTGCTCCGGCACGGCACCTGGGCCCAGCCCGGGCGCGGGGGCGGCCACCTGTTCCGGCAGGGAGGCCCGGTCCACCCGGATTATGAAGTCCTCGATCGCCGGGCTCGGGGTCTCCCCCATGCCGTTCTGCCCGGTCTCGGCGATGACCTGCTGATAGAGTTCGACGGCCTCGAAAAGCAGGTCCAGCAGGTCCCCGGAGATCGCCACCTTCCCCAGGCGCAGGGCGTCCAGCAGGTTTTCCAGATGATGCGAGAGCTGCATCATCCGGTTGACCCCGAAAAGCCCCGCCAGGCCCTTCAACGAGTGCACCGCGCGGAAGGCGTCGTTCACCAGCTCCGGGTCCACCCGTCCCTCGGGCCGATCGCCGCCGCCCGCCGGGCTGGCGATGGCCAGGAGATCGCGGTTCAACTGCTCCACGATCTCCTGGGACTCGGACAGGAACTCGTCCCGTGCCTTTTCGCTGCGGTCGCTCATCTACTTACTGCGGTCGCCCTTTCGGTGCTAGGCGCCGGCTTTTGTCGGCGTTGGGCCGGGGCCCTTCCCCAGGTAGCGATCGACGGTGCCCAGCAGATCGTCCGGGGAGAACGGCTTGACCAGATAGGCGCTGGCACCAAGCTTCATGCCCCGCTCCCGGTCCCGCTCGCGCCCATCGGTGCTGATGAGGATGAGAGGGCACTCCTTGTGGCCCGGGCTGTCGCGGATGTAACGGACCAGCTCGAGTCCGTTGATGTCCGGCATGTTGACGTCGGTGATGATGAGCTGGTAGCGCTCTTTGGGCAGCACCTTGAGCGCCTCGAAGCCACTCTTGGCCGTGGCCACCTCGAAGCCCCGTGATTCAAGCGCCGACACGACGAAAGCTCGCATGGTCGCCGAATCCTCGACAACCAGCACACGCACAGGAGACATGGTCATCCTGCCAGTATATCACTCGACTCGACCGATGCCACGACCCATCAGCCTCGGTGTCGCGTGAAATTGCTGCACACCCGCGCCAAAACCCCGATCCGGGCGCCGGTACCCAGGTTTGCCGACGCTGGGACCCAGGTCTATCTGGTCCCGGCCGGTCCCCTCAGAACGGCCGCTTGAGCCCAAAAGGGTTGCGCAGCTCCTGCTTTGGGCCCTCTTCCGGCTTTCCCAGGTCCGGGTGGGAGGCGACCGCCTTGACCCCGGGAGGGCGCCTGGCGATCAAGGGGACATCCAGTTCGACGATCTGCCCCGGATGCAGCACCAGCATCTCCTCGTAGTCGCTGAACCCCTTCTTGCGGATCAAAAGGTGGGTGGTAAGCTCCCTGGCCCCGGCAAGAGGGATCTGCATGTCCAGAGGCATCTTGCCCTCGTTGTGATCGTTGACCAGCACATCGGCGCCGTTGGCGCCCGGGGGGCAGCGGAGGATCAACCGGGCCGTGTGTTCGATTTGAGCCGGCTCGCCCGGCGTCCCTGCCAGCCCGGCCCCGGTGGGCAGACGGCCCTGCGAGTCCTTCTGCAGTTCTCCCTTTTCCAGGTCCTCCGGCGAAAGCCAGCTACGATAGAGGGCCCCCCCCAGCACCAGCAGCCCGACCAGCACCCCGGCCAGGATGAACCACACCCGGCGCGAACGTGGGGGCACCATGGGCAGGGGCGACTGCGCCGTGGCATCCATCGTCCGCCGGTGCCCCGGATGCAGCATCGGCAGGATCGACGGGAACACCAGGCTCGGCAGCGGACCCACCGGCACCTGCCCCGACATCGCCTGCAGCGGGCCCACCGGCACCTGCCCCGACACCACAGGGGGGACCAGTACGGCGCGGGCCGTGTCGCCTTCCAGCGCCAGGGCCAGCTCCTGCAACGTCTGAAATCGCTGGTCCCGGTCCTTGGTGAGGGCCCGCAGACACACCGCCTCGATGTCGGCGGGGATGCGGGCCTTGCTGCGGCGGCTGGGGGGCTCGACCGGCTCCAGCATGTGCTTGGTCAGCACCGCCATGAACGAGTCCGCCGTGAAGGGCACCGTGCCGGTGAGCATCTCGTAAAGGAGGCAGCCGACCGCGTAGATATCCACCCGATGGTCGGGGGACTCGCCGCGGGCCTGCTCGGGGGACATGTACTCGGGGGTGCCAAAGAGCATACCCGTGCGCGTAAGGCGCCCCTTGTCCTCCTCGATGTTGCTCATCTTGGCGATGCCGAAGTCGAGCACCTTGACGAAGTCGGTCTTGCCCTCCTTGGTGATGAGGAAGATGTTCTCCGGCTTCAGGTCCCGGTGGATGATCTGCTTGCCGTGGGCGGCGCCGACGGCCCGGCAGATCTGGGTGATGATGTGCTTGATCCTCGGGATGGGCAGCGGGGACTCGGTGCGGATGAGCTGCGCCAGGTCCTTGCCCTCCAGATGCTCCATGGCGAAGAACACCGAGCCCGAGATCGTCTCGCCGAAGTCGTAGACCTCGACGATGTTCTCGTGGCCGATGCGAGCGGCGGCGCGGGCCTCCTGGATGAAGCGCTGGACCAGGTCGGCCTTGCGGGCGAAGTCCTGGGAAAGAATCTTGATGGCGACCTTGCGCTCGATGACCTTGTGCTCGGCCAGATACACCGCGCCCATGCCGCCCTGGCCCAGCTTGCCAAGGATGCGGTAGCGGTCGTCGACCACCGTGCCCAGGTAGGCATCCGGGGCGGGTTTTACCTGGATGCGGTCCAGGTCGGTGCGCCCCATGCCGTCGCCGTCTCCGTCATGCGCGGCGACGCCCAGCTCCGGCGAGGTGAGGATGGGCTCCGGGCCTCCGACGTCCGCCGGGAGAGCGTCATCCGGTTTTGTCGGCGTCGGCACTGAACGAGTACTTTAGCATGATCAGCGGGAGATCTGGCGGGCCCGCTTGGGCAGGGGACTGGCCTTGCAGGGACAGGTCAGTCACGGCCCTGCCATTTTCCCTATCGCGCGGCGCTAGACCGCCTCGTTCTCGTCTTCGTCATCGTCATCGCCGAAGAACACCCCAACCGGGATCTCGATGGAGTCAAAAGGCTCCGCCCGGACGCGCTGGTTTCGCGTGGCACCGAGTACGAATAGATATCCGTCCTGCGTCCACCGGTACACTGCCAGGTTCTCGTTGATGGGGTCCAGGAGCCAATAGTGCCCCACGTGGGCCTTTTGATAGGCGTCCATCTTCGTGATCGTGTCATTGCTGGTGTTGGAGGGGGACACAATCTCGCAGATCCAGTCGGGGATCACGGTGACCACGGTCCCCGTCGGCGGCGTGGGCACCTTCTCCCGCCGCCAGCCGGCCACGTCCGGGCGGAACTTCCGGCTGGCGCTGAAGTCGATGAGGGCCTCGGTGGCAAACCACCACCCGCCAGGCAGGCGTCCGCCGGAGCGGCGGTCAAAGGGCCGATACAGCGTGCCGACCACGCGGGACTGCGCCCGCGCATGTTCGCCGGACGTTTCCTTTTGCACCAGCTCTCCATCGATGAGTTCATGACCTTGCCCCTCATTGGGCAGCGCCAGCAGATCGACCAGCGTGGCGGGCACGGGCGGGTCCTTCTTGGCGGCGGCGGTCCTCATGAGCACGAGCCTAGCAGATTCTCCACCGCGAGGATGATGGCGAGCGTCTCTTTGTAAAGGAGGTTGCACGAGGAGGAGCCCAGGTGGACGTACGCCAGTACATGGCCGCGTGATCCCGTTTTACGGGGGCTGGGTCAGAGCAGCTGAAGGAATGCGAAGAGCTGCGTTTTCTGCGTGGGCGTCAGCGCCTCCGGGGGGAGGCCGGGTCCCTCGGGCGGAAAGATGGGTGGCAGGTTCAGCACCGGGTCGGCGGGCAGGATCAGGCGGCTGTACTCGTCGAGCAAGGCGTGAAGATCCGGCGCGCTGGCGTCGTGAAAGTAGGGCGCGGTTTTGGCGACTCCCCGAAGCTGGGGGACGTCGAAGCCCTCCCAGTCGTAGGGATCGCCGCTGACGATCGCCCTGCCGGGGTCGACCGAGAACGGCTGGGGCAGCAAACTCGGGCCGATGGCCGGCGGGGGCGGGGGCATGTCGACGAGCTTCTGCGTCCGGGTCGCGTCGGTGTAGAAGCGGATGCGGTACTGCGGCAGGGAGAGCCCCGAAGGGTTGGGCAGCACACCGAGTTGTCCCAGCATGGCGATGGCCGAGATGCCGAGGGTGCCCTCATGCGGAAGCGTGAGATCGTGGCGAAACGTCGCCGGCACCGCGATGCCGGTTGGCAGGAAGCCCGTGATGTCGATCGTGCCGTCCGCGTGCTGCACCGGGAAGAACGAGTCGAAAACGGCCTTGTCTCCAATGACATTGGTGGTGGGGCTGCCGTGGCATTTGGCGCAGACG
>JBBRLA010000669.1:0-4616 GCA_038231615.1 Polyangia bacterium
CCCCGACCAGATCCCCCAGATCGACAAGCTGGAGGAGGTCATGCGGGTGCAGGCGGCGACGATGGACCCCCTGTTCAAGAAGCGTGGGCAGCCGAGCTTCACCCAGGATGAGTTTGCCGCCATGGTCGCGGGGGCGCAAAAAATCCAGGCCTCCTCGGCGACGGTGCGGGACAAGTTCTCCGCGGGGCGGAAGCCGGGCTTCCAGACCTACGCCGGGGACCTGAACAAGCATGCCGGGGAGCTTTTGGCCGCGGCACAGGCAGGGGACGCCACGCAGGCCGGCGCGGCCCTTTCCGCCGCCCGCGACACCTGCCGCGGTTGCCATCGCGAATACCGCTGACCCACCCAAACCCCATAGGTAAGGGGTCCGGCCTGCGACCGCGCACAACCTTTTCGCCCCTGCGGGTCATGAAACGCAAGCAGCCCGGTCCCTTGCGGGCCGGGCTGCTTGCGGTCAGCTTCTTTTGGTCAGTCGATCGATCGATCCTGTGCGGCCCCGCGGGGCTAGTTGCCGCCGCCCAGGGGGTTCTTGTTGAGGGCGTTCTTGGCGTCGTCGGCCGCCTTGTTCGCGCCCTCCTTGATCAGACCACCGACCAGCAGTATTACGGCCAGGCCCACGCAGATCAAAAGGGCCTTCTCGGCGCCCTCGAAACCAGCCTCGTCACGCAGGAAGTTACGGATGGTCGTCATGGTCATGCTCCTTCTTCAAATCGCAGCGCCTGGGGGCGCCATGTGTTGTTGCGGTCCGGCTCGCCTTGCGGCGTCGCTCTCTGTCCACAAGACATTGCAGCCCCCGTGCCAGCCCTATCACGATCAGAAAACCCCAATGATTTCGCAGAACGCCTCGTCCGCGGGGCGGTGGGGTGAGAGGCCGACCCCTCGCCTCGCCCCCTCACTGAGGTCTGGACCCCGCAGGTCCTTTGACCCCATGCCCCTTCACCGCCCGGACGCTGATCAACAACTCATAGGCCGGGTCCACGTGGGAAAGCTCCGCCGATGACAACTCCTCCGCCGCCAGCCCCAGAAGAAACGAGATCGACGAAAGGACGTTGCCATCGGCGCGGACTTCCACCTGATCCGGCGGGAAGAACTCCGCGAACCTCTGGCTCATGGACAGCCGGGTGAAGCGCCAGTATTCCCCCCAATGGTCCATATCGAAGCGGCTGATCTGGCTGATCCCCGGCACCGTCGCCAGCACCACCCCCCCGGGCCGGAGGATGCGGTGCAGCGTGCCCACCGCCGCCCGGGTGTCATAGATAAACTGCAAGGTTTGGGTGAAAATGATGCAGTCGAAGAGGTCCGAAGGCAGGTGGTCGGCTCGGGTCAGGTCGGCCACCAGGGTCTGCCCCACCCCGCCGCTGACGTGGAGCACCTCACCGCGAGTGACCTTGGCGCCACCGAAGCGAACGGTGTAGGTATCGTCGCCGATCTCCAGGGTGTGGCCCTTTATGTCGGCCCGATGCCGGTAAAGGAACGCCTCGATGTAATGGCGGTCGATGCAGCGCCCGCGGTCCTGTCCAAAGACCCTGCTGAAGGGCAAGAGCCGCCGCAGGTTGCCGAAGTTCGCCCAGCCCACCGGGGACCGGCGCAGAAGGTGCTGGCGAACACGCCGCAGCCGGTCCTGCATGGGCTGCGGGAGGACCGCTTGGGTCAGGTGCCTGAGCTTCAGCTTCAACTTCATTGACCCGACGGCCCTACTTCTTAGCGTCCGTCAGCAACTGGTGCCACAGGGTGTTGATCGCCGGCCCGGTAGCCAGGATGTATTTCTCCAGGTTGAAGGCCAGGGACGCGCGCTCCGCCGCGTTCAACGGGCGGCCGGCGCCCGCCTTCAGCATCACCACGTGCTGCTCGAAGGTGATCTTGCCCTGCTGGTCCACCACCGTGCCGGTCTGGTCCACCCCGATACCCAGCTTGGCCGAGAGGTCGCCGTTGGGGGACTGCTTGATTTCGGCGAAGCGCACCTGATCGAAGAGGTGCGAGGGCTCGGGCTGCTTCAGCGCCTCGTCCAGCAGGTGGTGGAAGATGGCCAGGAGGGCGCCGTCCGCGGTGGCCTTTTCGGTCTTCTTGTCATGCGAAAGAGCCCCCAGCAGCGACTTCATCTCTTCCCGGGTCATCTCTCGCTCGGTGCTCTCGGGACGGGGGAGCACCCGGGTCGCGACGTAGAAGCGGCCGGCGCCTCCCGTACCGTCATAGCGGATGCTGGCGATGACGTCGACGCCCAGGGGCCCGGTGGCCTTGATGCTCAGCGGGGTGAGCTGCGCGGCGTGGAAGTGGGACAGGTTTTGGCTCAAATCCCCGGCGGGGGCGGCCGGGCCCTTCTGGGCCGGGTTCTGCACGGCCGCGACTACGATTGGGGGGTTGGGTGCAAGGGCGCTCATGAGATTCTCCTGTGGCGGTTTTTCATCGGCTCGCGCGGACTTTAGCATGCTCCCTGCGCTTCTCATGAAACTCCGGGGCCGCCGGGTTGTCTGAACTGGCGACCTGTGCGGTCCCATCCGTGACTATCTGGTATCGGCTGGCATCGGCCGGGTCAAGGAGTGCCTGTTCATGCGCGAGCTTTTCATGGCCCTTGGTATGCTCCTCGTCTCCGCCTGCGGAGCGAGTGCCCTGTCCCCATCGCCCGTCTTGCCCCTGCGCAGCCTGCGCCTCTACGAGACCGGCGTGGGCTACTTCGAGCGATCGGGGCCGGTAGACCCCCGGGGCACCTCGTTGCCGGTGCCGGCGGGGCACCTCGACGACGCACTCAAGAGCCTGGTGATCCTGGGCGCGGGGGGCAAGGCCACGGTGGCCGGGCTGACCTTCGGCAGCAGCGTCAGCAAGGGGATGGGGCTGGCGCTGGCGGGGCTGCCCACGGACGGCGACGCGCCGATCCGTTATTTCGATCTTCTCTCGACCCTGAAGGGGGCCTCGGTGGCGGTGCGCCTGCGGGAGGGCGAGATCGACGGCAGGTTGATCGACGTGCTGGACGCGCCGGCCCCGGTCACCGGCCAAGACCCCTCCCGCCGCCCCGATGAGCTGACCCTGCTCCTTTTGACCCGCAAGGGGGAACTGCGCCGGGTGCGCTCGATGGAGATCCAGTCGGTGCGCCCGCTGGACCCGGCCTTCGCCACGCGGCTCGGATCGGCCCTTGGCGCTCTGTCTGGCAGGGGGGCGCAGCTACAACGATCCCTGCGCCTGCTGGCACAGGGAGACGGCCCGGTGACCCTGGGCTACATCGCCGAGACCCCCATCTGGCGCACCACCTACCGCCTGGTCTTTGCCGGCAGCGGCAAGGGCGGGGTGCTTCAGGGCTGGGCCCTCATCCACAACGACGCCGATGAGGACTGGCATCATGTGCAGGTCCATCTGGTCAATGGGCGACCCGATTCGTTCCTCTTCCCGCTGGCGGCGCCGCGCTACAACCGGCGCGAACTGGTCCACCCGGAGAACGAGTTGTCCACCGTGCCTCAGCTCCTGGGCTCGACGGCGGACCTGCTGTGGGGGGACTTCGTCAGCGAAAGCCCCGCGATGGGTGGCTTGAGCGTGGGTGGAATGAGCGTGGGGGGTGGCGGCACGGGGTCCGGCTCGATCGGCCTGGGCCACATCGGCACCGTGGGACATGGCGGCGGCGTCGGCTCCAGCTCGCTTTTGGAGGTGGGCAACCTGGCCGCCATCAACCAGGCCACCGGCGTCGAGGGCGGGGCCCTGTTCACCTATTCCCTGGCCGAACCGCTGGAGTTGCCCGCCCATGGCTCGGCGCTGGTCCCCTTCCTTCAGCAGGAGGTGGACGTCGAGCCGATCACCTGGCTGGCCAGCGCAAAGGACCGCGCCCGCAGCGCCGCCCGCGTCGCCAACAGCACCAAGCAGACGCTCCCCCAGGGGCCCATTGCCTTCTACGCGGGCGGCGGGTTTTCGGGCGAATCGGTGCTGGACCGCCTGAAGCCGGGGGAGCGGCGCTTCATCCAGTTCGGCGACGACCTTGACGTGGAGGTGCAGACCCTGAACACGCACACCGAGGAAGAGCCGCGGCGCCTGGTGTTTCAAAAGGACGTCTTGGTCGAGCACTTCCTGCAAAAGAGCGAGCTGTCCTACGAGGTGGAGAACCGCAGCGGGACGGAGCGGTCGGTCTACCTGGGCTTGCAGCTCGACAAGAACGCCGAGGTCCGCGGCGCCGAGGCCCTCGACTTCGACGTTACGTCTTCGCGACCGGTGGCCATCTTCCACGTCCCCGGCAGACAGAAGGTGCAGCGCACGCTGAAGGCCACCGAGGGACTCTCCAGGCGCACCCCGCTGGACTCGCTGAGCGCGGAGCGGCTCGGCAAGCTGGCCGCCGCGGGCCTGCCGCCGCAGGAAAAGACCGTGGCTTCCGAGGCCGCGGCGCGGCAGCGCGAGCTGGAGACCACCGAGAAGGAAGACGCCCGCCTGAAGGAGGAGGTAACCAAGGTCGAGGCCGACATCGGCAGGTGGCGCGACCACCTGAAGGCGCAGGGCGGCGACAAGGGGCAGGCGCCCGCGGACGGCCCCTTCGTGAAGCGCATCCTCCAGCAGGAGGACCAGCTTCAGGCGCTGCGCAAGCGACGCGAGGCGCTGGCAGCAGAGATCACCCGGCGCAGGGACGGGGTGCGCCAGACACTGCG
>JBBRLA010000670.1:0-4597 GCA_038231615.1 Polyangia bacterium
GAACCGCCTCGCCGGGGCAACTTTCTTTGCGCCCCCGATCATTTGGCCTTGACTCCCGGCGTTTATGCGTCAGAACCAACTCGCCGGCTCGGCCGGATACTCAATGCCCACCGAGTGGGGAAACACCCCCTGTCCGAATGAACAGATCTCAGTATACTGCCGTCCATGGCAGACATGAATAAAGGGAAGAGCCCATTCTATCCGGGACATCCAGTCCCAACGGAGCTCTTCGTGGGCCGGGCCCGCCAGATCGAGCGGATCATGGCCCGGGGAGCAGGGCAGGTGGCCGCCGGCAAGCCCATCGCCATGTATGTCGAGGGCGAATATGGGATCGGCAAGAGCTCCATCGCCGGTTATGTGCAATCTCTCGCCGAGAGGCAGTACGGTCTTCATGGGATCTACGCGACACTGGGGGGGGCCAAGGACCTGGCAGACGTGGCGGCGGCAGTGCTGGGTGCCACGGTCCGCTCCGGCGCGTTTGATGCCCAGCGCGGAGAGAAAATCCGCAACTGGCTCTCCAAGTACGTCGGCAAGCAAGGGCTCTTTGGCTTCGAGCTAAACTTGGAGGGGCTGAAGCAGGATGCCCCGCGCGTCTCTACCCACTTCGACATGCTGACCTTCCTGACCGAGGTCAGGGATCGACTAGGGGATGAGATCAAGGGGATCTTCTTGATCCTGGACGAGATCAACGGGATCACGCAAGACCCGCAATTTTCTCATTTCATCAAGGGCCTGGTTGATACCAACGCGATGTCGCCGAGGCCGCTACCCCTGCTGCTCATGCTCTGCGGCGTGGAGGAGCGGCGGCACGAGATGATCCAGAAGTACCAGCCCATCGATCGCATCTTCGACATCGTCGAGATCAAGCTCATGAGCAGCGAGGAGATGCGGGAGTGCTTCACTCGCGCGTTTGGCTCGGCTCAGATGACGGTGACCCCGGACGCGATGGCGCAGTTGGTCCGCTACTCAGCCGGCTTCCCCAAAATCATGCACCTCATCGGCGATGCTGCCTACTGGCTGGACCGAGATGGAATCGTCGACATCAATGACGCCAACCAGGCGATCGCTCAGGCCGCAGAGGACTTCGGCAAGAAGTTCGTCGATCAGCAGGTGTACAAGGCGCTGCGCTGGAGCAGGGACTATCATTCCATCCTATCCAAGATCGCGCAGCTTGGCCCCGATGTGATGACCTTCACCAAGGCCCAGGTGGTCGCGAGCCTGACCGAGAACGAAAAGAAGAACTTTGGAAACTTCATCAGGAAAATGAAGCAGCTCAACGTCATCCGCGATGGTGACAAGGGCGGCGAGTACATCTTCATCGTCGCGATGGTTCGCTACTACATCTGGCTGCAGAGCTTGCCCGAAGAGCAGGCCAACGAAGAGCCGAAGACCTAGAGCCTCATGCTGCGCTACATCTGCGTTGCATTCCAAGCTTGCTGCACGTCGGCGGAGCATTCCAAGCTTGCTGCACGTCGGCGATTGCCGACGTTGGGATAACGCGCGCACCCTATGTCTCGTCTTCCCTCTCGAAGCGGCTGTAAAGGAAGGGGTGTAGGTCGACTGGGGGCGGCAGACCGCCCACCAGGGCGACGAGGACCTGGTCGCTGATCGCCGAGGTCAGGCAGCAGATTGCGAGGATTCGTGGCTGGTTTCGAGCCCTCGATGGCCAGACCATCTCGCCCGAGGGTCCCAGCTCGGGGCCCAGTTCCTCTGCCCCTTCGATAAGCAACTCTTCGGGGATGCCATCCGGCGCCAGAAATGAACTCAGCTCTAGGAGCGCTGCCGAGGCTGGTGCTGTGGCCCGGATTTCTTGCATGTTCAGCGCCCAGGTCGTCGCCACCGGATGTCTATCGTCAAGCGGCGAAGGCTCTCTGAGCAACTTGGAGCGTCGGTGGCGAAATGCAGAAAGGTAGCCGGCGAAGCGCATCTGCCGCGCGACGATGTAGGCGCCGGCCTGCTCCAGCGCCAGCGGCAGGTGCCCCAGCTCATCGGCGACCTGCTGGAGCGCGGCTCGTTCTCCGGGTTCCAGTTTCGGCTGCCCGGTTCGGTCGAGCAAGAAGCGCTCCGACTCGTCGGGGCGGAGCTTCTCCATGCGCACCGGCCGTGTCACTCCGATCATCGAGGCGTCCGAGGCCCGCGTCGTGACCAGGATATGGGCCTTGGTTCCGGGGAGACACAAGGGCCTCACCCTCTTGATGTCGTCGGCATCGTCGACGCTGTCGAGGATGAGCAATCCTCGGGGTTGGCTCTCTAGCCAGCGCCGAATCGTGCGGACCAGATCGGCCGGTTCAGGATCAGCGGGCAAGCCGAGCAGATTTTCCATCTCGGCGAGCCCCGCATGCAGGGAGAGTTCGGAGTCCGCCCGCACGAAAAAGGCGGCTTCGTAGTCCTCCTTGTGACGCCGGGCGAATTCCAACGCGAGCTGCGTCTTACCGATCCCTCCCAGCCCACTGACCGCCTGGATCTGGCCGATGGCGGCCCAGCACCCCGTGCTGAGGGCTTCCCGCAGCATGGCGACCTCGGCGTCCCGGCCGGTGAAGTAGGGACTCGGCTCGGGGATGTTCCAGATGAGCGCCGGCTGCGATACAATTCCCGACGCCGTCCTCGCGCCAAGTGCGACCGCGGCCACGAGCTGACGCAGCCCCTGGACCACTTCAACCCAGGCTGCGTCCCGGTTCCGCCGCAGGGTGATGGCCTGACCGTTACGCGGAAGTGGCTGAAGATCCTGGAGCTCCAAGCCCTGCCAGACCACGGGCCGGGCGAGGATCGGCACCACCTGGAGTTGACGCGCCGCACGCTCCGCCTGGACCTGCGCGAGTCGATCGTGGCATGACTTGGAGGTCATGAAGTCGGCGCTCAAGAGCAGGAGCACAACCTGGACCTGGGCCACCTGGGCCGTGAATTGCTCGCCCACGACGTCGCCGCCGACAAGCAAGCCGGGGTGCCAACTTTCGATGACCCCCTCCAGCTCCAGCGACTTCAAGTGCTTCTTCAGCGTCCGCCCCAGGGCGGCGTCTTTGTCGGCGTAAATGTAGAGGACCCGGACCCGCCCGTTCATCAGGCTGGAGTGTAACAAGAAAACTCACTCGCTCCTTCACTCATCTGGCGGCGCCCTGCCGGACTTGACCCGCCCGCCGAGCAACCGCCCCCAAGTCGGCTCCGCGCCGGGCCCTTACTCGCCTAGATCCGGCCGAGTCACCGATAGGGCTCCGGTCAAGGAGAACCCTGTGCTGCCTCCGGGCCGCGAATGCGCACCCGGCCTTCTTCAAGTATCCACAAACAATGCTCCAGCGGTTCGTGACCCAGCATCGCGATCGCCTGACGAAATGCGCTCAGCACATAGGGTTTGTCCTGCCTGCGCAGGCGCAGGACGATGAAGCCTGGATGCACATGCAGGGGGTAAGCCTGGGTATTGGTGAAGTCCGTATCTAGCGTCACCAGGACCCGCCCTTCGCGTTGGCAGACCTCGGCAATATGTGCGTCCGGCTCACCGCCCAGGTGTTGATCCAAGACGGTCATGGCGTCATGGCCGGCTTCGCGCAACAACTCCGCCATCTCGGACGGCAGGTTCTCGTCCACTTTGAAGTTCATCAGGCGGCGCTGAGAGGGATGACCCGTTCGCTGGCGAGGTCGGCGGCATAAGCCATGGCGGCTCGGACGTCCTCCGCCGACAGGCTGGGGTAGCTGCGCAGGAGCTCATCGACGGCAAAGCCAGCGGCCAGGTTGTCCAGCACCACCGAGACCGTGACGCGGGTGCCCTTGATGCAAGCCCGCCCGTGGCAGATGCGCGGGTCCACTGAAACGTGATCTCGCCAGTTCATCCTATCAGCGTAGAGGCAACCGGATGGCGGCGCAAGCCGGCAACGCCGACGACTTCGGCCCGGAAGTCGCGGTCGGGGGCGCGTCCTTTCGTGCGATGCCTGATGATTCGCTCCTATTCGCCAGGGTCCAAGAGCTCGCCCCGCCGGACATAGCCGTGCGTTGCCCGCCAGGAGGGGCCGCGGCGCATGGCGGGTGTGGCCCTTGGCGCCGTGACCGCAAGAACCCTACACTCCACAGAGCGACAAGCTCCTCTTCAGAACCGCCGGGTCGGGGCAACTTTCTTTGCGCCCCCGATCAACCAGTCCTTGACTCCCGGCGTTTATGCGTCAGAACCAACTGAATGCAGCTATCGCTACCCATGATCTCCCGCGCGCTCCAGACCATCTCGCGCGCGGTCGGCACCTTCTTCCGCGGCATCGGCGACTCCGTGCTCCGCCTCTTCGGGCTTCGCCCTTCTCCATCCCCGTCCCAGGAGGCCCCGCCGGTCCGGGTAATCCCCCGCCGCCGCCAGCGGGCCAGGGCGGCCCAGGCCGGCGAGCCCGTGCCCGTCCCGCCCGTCCCGCCCCAAAAGCCCGAGTCGCCGATGCCCTACGACCTGGCCGCCCAGCCCCTTCCCCCGCAGCCCTTGTGCATCCCGCTGCCGGAGCGGTGGAAGGACGACCCGTTCTACGTCCTTGACCCCTACTCCATTGCCGGCACCGCCTTTGCGACCCCGCAGTTTGGCAACATCGGCCTGGCCCTGCACAACGGCAGCCTCGTCGCCTTCAACTTCAAC
>JBBRLA010000671.1:0-4590 GCA_038231615.1 Polyangia bacterium
AAGACGAAGACGAAGATGAAAGGGCGGGGGTGCGGGGATCGGGACGGTAGCGCGAGGTAAATGGCACGCAGGTATGATGCCGCATATCGCCTGGCCTTTCTTGAAGAAGGAAGATAAAATGTTCGTTGAAGGGCACCCATGTCGAACGGTCGCAAGGTCATCTAGGCCAGCCGGAGGTGTCAGGCAACGAGGTGAAATGATGGCTCGGTCTTCCTGGCAGGTCGTTCGCGGTGGGCGGACCTACTACGTCGATGTCACCGACCACGAGGTGATCTGCGGCAGCCACGCCGGCTCCGAAGCGAGCGATGAGGCGGGGGCATGCAGCCACGGGGAGTTCCTGGCGGGCCGCTTCCAGGATGTGGTCCGCGGTGACCATGGCGACGACACCGTGGTGCAGGTGCTGGCCGCGGTGAAGGCGCGGACCTCTGGCGATGTCATCTGATGGTCCGCGGCGACCACCTGTCGCACCAGATCCCCGCTGCGTCCATCCCTCTGGGCCTACCTGCAACCTGCGTTAGCAAACCCGCTGCGGGTGATCCGCCTCACCCGTGCGTCCGACGGGGAGGATTTTGGGAAATCGCGGTTTCATTCTTGCATCTCTGCTGATCCCAGCAGCATGCGTACCTCTTCGTCTCGTCTTTTCCTGAACGATCGACGTGGGTTCACCGGCGCCGAGAAGGCCCTGCTGGTGGTCTTCGGGCTGGCCCTGGTGGTCATCGCCGGCGTCCCGGTTCGTCAAGGGTCATCGGGGTCCAAGGTCATCGGCTTCGAGCAGCGCAGCGCGGCCGGGCTTGCGCGGCTCAGCCAGCAGGCGCGGGGGCTGAAGGACGCGGTGGGCGAGCAGAAGCTGGGGTTTCTGGGCCGGGAGTCGGCGCAAGGCATCGGGGACAACCTGAAGGCGGACTTTCTGGAGGGGTTGAACCGGCGGGCGGCGGACCCGGCCAATGCGGGTAAATCGTTGCATCAGCTTATCCAGGACGAGGTGGCCGCGAACCCGGGGAAATATGCGCTCAAGGGGGACCTGGTGCCGCTGGCCGAGTTGCAAAAGCAAGGGCCGTTCTCGCGGGTGCTGGGCCTGGAGTCGGTGTTCAAGTTCCACCTGACCGACGCGGCCAAGGCCCGCTTCACCGAGCAGGGCATCACCACGGCGGAGGCCTTCGCCGAGGCGGTGCGCAAGGACCCCAAGATCTTCGACGTGAGCACGCAGCTCAACAAGGACTCGCTGATCAGCGGGAAGAACGGCGTGGCGTGGTGGAGCCCGCGCGGGCAGTCCAAGGCCGGCACCCTGCCCGAGCTGGTCGACGAACTGGCGCTGAACCCGGCGTACTACAAGGGCGGGGCGGTGCGCATCACGGTGGACCCCGAGGCGGCGGGCCGGCTGGGCTTTCGCAAACCCACCACTTTCGACGGCGCGCCCTTCGCGGAGTGGGCCGAGGCGCCGCCAAGAAGCCCCATCGGCCAGACCGCCGGGGGCACGCCCGAGGCGGTGGCGCCCAGCATTCGCCTGGGAGACTCGACGGTTGAGGTCTTTTACTGACGCGGGAAACGACCGGACTCGAGGGTATCGCGCAATGGGAAGGACATAAAATCGGCCGACCGGGCAGTAGTGTGGTAGACTACTCCTTACAATCGAGGATCCCGACATGCTGAACCATCGCCGCAACAACGAGGCCGCCATACGGGCCAAGGAGCGCCGAGACCGCGAGGACGCCGCCCCGCGCTTGACTACCCGGGTGCCGCGCCTTCTGTCCCTGGCCCTGGAGATCAAAGAAAGCCGGGGCGAGCAATCCATCTTCGAGGCGAGCCACGTCCGGCGCATCGTCGTCGAACGGGCCCCGGCGCTCTTCGAACTGGCCTGCGCCGAGCGCGGCTGCGAGGGCGGCGGTCACAACCTGACCCTGGAGATCATGCGGTCGCTCAGCGCCGGGCGGACGCAGTTCGACGGACACGACACCTGCGGCGGACAGGTCGGCAACAACCCGTGCGGGCGCGAGCTGCGCTTCCAGGGGACGGCCACCTACTCGGAGTGACGCTCTTCGCTTGCCGATCTGGCAGGAGTGCGGGCATCCTTATGGGATGCTGCCCCTTCGTCTTTTTGCTCCCACCCTGACAGGACTGGTGCTCACGATGGCCACATGTGCGGGCGGTACGCCCGAGGTGCGGACGGACCCGGAAGTGACCACGAAAGCGATGACTCCGCCGGGCCCGGCACCCAGGGGCATGCTGGTCGGCACCGTGACGCGCAAGCAGATCGAGGCCGCGGTGCCTGCGTGGCGGGCGGCGGAAGCCGATGCGGCACCGGAGGCCGTCGCGGTGAAGGCGCTCGGCAGGGTGCCGCCGGGGGCCGCGGTGGAGGTCTACCTGGGGACATGGTGCGGGGACAGCCGGCGAGAGCTGACCCGCTTGTGGCGGGCGCTGGACCAGATGGGCAAAAAACCACCCTTTCCGATCCGCTACGTGGCGGTCGACCGCGGGAAGCAGGCCCCCGGGCTTTCGGCGGACCTGGGCCTGCGGCGGGTCCCGACGTTCATCGTCACCCGGGGTGGCCAGGAGGTGGGTCGCATCGTCGAGTCGGCCCCAGACGGGATCGAAGCCGACCTTGGGGCGCTGCTTCTGGGGACGCGCAGCGGCGTCATCAGCGAACGCACTGATGATGACCATTGACGGCGGCGCGGTGCCGCCGGTCACATCCGGTAGCGAATCTTCTCGACGAAGGCCGCCGGCTCCCCCTTTGCGGCGGCGAAGATCTCCAACATTTCGTCAGCCGGGGCCCGCCGCTCCGCCGCCCCTTGCCGCAGCGGCTCCAGCAGCGCCTGTTCCTCCGTTGCCCCGAGTTGCGACAAGCCCAGCGCGGCAATCTCGACCAGCTCCGCACACAGGGCCCCGACTTCCCTGCCCGCCACCGTCGCGGCCATCCCCACCCGCGTCACGTCCCGTCGCAGGGCCTCGCGCTCTTCCAGGCTGAACCCCTTCACCAGGTCCCACGCCGCCCGCCGGGCCTCGCCGGCATAGAAGAGCCCCCGCCACAGGCAGGGCAGGGCCCGCACGTAGGGCAGCGGCCCCGAATCCGCGCTGCGCGTCTCGACGTACTGCCGCAGCCGCGCCTCCGGGAAGAGCGTCGAAAGATGCAGGTCCCAGTCGGCCAGCGTGGCCCGGTGCCCGTGCCAGCCCTCTTTCATGAACTGCCGGAACGGGAAGTTCCACACCGGTTGATAGGCATGGTCCCGGTAGACGAAGAACATCGGCACGTCCAGCGCCCACTCGGCGTAGTCGCGAAACCCGGCCCGCTCCTGGAAGAGGAAGGGCAGGATGCCACAGCGCTGATTGTCGGTGTCCAGCCAGCAGGCCGCGCGGAAGCTCTTGTACCCCGAGGGCTTCCCATCCACCAGCGGCGACGCCGCGTAAAGCGCCGTCACCAGGGCGGCCAGGCCGTGCCCCAGGCGCATCTTGTCCATGGCGTCGGCCTCGCTTTCGTAGTCCAGGTTCACCTGCGCCGTGGCCGTCCGCTTCATCATCTCGATGCCCAGCTTGCCCTTTGTGGGCAAATACTCCCGCATCACCCGATACCGCCCCTTGGGCATCCACGGCACGTCCGCGAAGGTCGAAAGCGGACGGAACCCCGCGCTCAGAAAGGCGATTCCCAGCCGTTCAGCCAGGGGCAGAAGCTCCGCCAGGTGCTCGTCCAGGTCCCGCACCCCGCCCATGGCATCGCCGAACGGCGCCCCCGAAAGCTCGAACTGCCCCCCGGGCTCCAGCGTCACCGAATCCCCCCGCCGACGCAGGGCTATGATGTTGCCGTCCTCCTCGATGGGCTGCCAGCCCAGGTGGGTCAGCTCGTGCAAGAGCACGCGGATCTGCGGTTTGCCCGGGGCGTCTTCATAGGGCAGCGCCCGGATGCCGCCCGGGGCCTCCGCATCCAGCGCCACCCCCACCTTCTCGTGTTCCAGCCCGATGCGGAACCGGTCCCGGGACTTGGCGCCGTGTTGAAAGTGGTCGATCAGCTCCCGCAGCGAGCCGACTGGTTCAGCCTCGGGATCATGGGTGGAGGCGGTGGAGGGCTCGGTGGGCTTCGTCATATACGTAGGGTGATGCTAAAGGCGACGGAACGGGCCGTCAACGCGGAAGCGGGGGCCTTTCTCCGAGTAGTGCTATTCTGCGGCCCGGTGGTCGTGGAAAAGACTGCAATTTCATCGTCCGTGTCATTGCCCGCTTCGGGAAAGACCCCCATGGTCCGCCTGAAAGACGTGCGCAAGCTGCCCTTCAACCCCACCCACCGGCCGGTGCTGGATGGGGTCTCTCTGGAACTCTTCCTCGGTGAGACGTTCGGCCTCATCGGTCCCGGGGCAGGGGGCAAGAGCCTCTTGCTGAAGATCCTCTGCGGTCTGGTGCGCCCGGAATCCGGCACGGTAGAGGTCGTTGGCACCGAGATGACCGCGGGCGGCCCCGACGTGATTCGGCGGGCTCAGGCGCAGATCGGCATGCTCTTTCAGAACAACGCCCTCTTCGATTCCCTGAGCGTCACGGAGAACGTGGCCTTTCCCCTGCGGCAGCAGGCGGCGCAGGCCGGGCAGCCGCTTGACGAGGCCGCCC
>JBBRLA010000672.1:0-4577 GCA_038231615.1 Polyangia bacterium
GGATCAGGCTCGCCTCAAGGACGGCCGAGGCGAGAAACGCGATATACAGGATGGGCCGCCGCCGCTTCTTATCGGCTACGTAACGATCGAACATTACTTCTTCTCCGATTTGGGAGAGTTCCCCGGGGCTGGCGCGGCACCCTTGTTCCCGGCGTCTTTGGTCGCGCCGTCCTTCCCGGTGCTGCCGACGGCGGCCTTGGTATCTTTGGTCATGCCCGCGGCCTTCATCAGGGCGACGGCCTTGTCGCGGTACGTCTTGGCCTCGTCCAGATCGGCGCGCTTCTTGTCGTCCACTTCTTTCTGCGCCTTCTCCCGGGCCGCCATCAGATCGGCCAGGTTGGCCTTCTTCTTGACCTTGGGGTCCGGCGGTGGAGGCGGCGCCAAGACATACGCATAGGAGCGCTGGATGAGCAACAGGTTGGCGAAGATGGGGTAAGTGGCGTTGTTGGGCGCCAGGGCGATGGCCTTCTTCAGCAGGTCGATGCCGTGGTTGGCCTTCTCCAGGCGCTTCTCGGGAGGCATGGACGGAGGCGGCTTCTGCGGATCGCTCGATCTACAGGAGCTATCGGCGCAAAGCTCCTCGAAGTCCATGTTGGCCAGGGCCAGGTAGCCGTCGGTGTCCTTGGGGTTGGCCTGGATGCGCTGGAGCAGCCACTTGCGGGCCTCGTCGGTCTTGCCCAGGCCCTTGGCGATGTTGCCCAGGATGATGAGGGCCTCGACGTCGGGAGGGGTCTTTTCCAGTTGCGGCTTGAAGAATTGCTCGGCCTCTTCATACTTCTGCGCGTCGGAGAAGGTCTGGAGCAGGTAGTCCCGGGCGCGGGACTTCTGCTCTTCCTTGACCGGCAGGGTCATGTAGAGCTTGAAGGCGGCGATCGCCGAGTTGGCGGCCTGAGTGCCTTCCTTCGACTTGGGGCTGAGCTGATACAGGGAGAGGTTGGTGAAGCCGCGGTTCAACTGGATCGGCGGCACCGAGGGATCGATCTGCGCCGCCTGTTCGAAGAGTTCAGCGGCTTTCTTGATGTTGCCATCGCGGTACTTCTCGACGCCTTCCTGGGCGATGGCGCGGGCCCGCAGGGTGTCACAGCCTGACCCCAAAAGCAGCCCTCCAAGGAGCCCGGCGCAAAGCCCGGCATCTAACAGTGAAGACCGGATCAACCTTCGCGGCTCATTCATGGTGAGCAGCACGCTACCAATCCCTACACATGAAGAGCAAGCCTTTCATGCAGCGATCAATCAGTTCACACGTTCAGCCGGCCGAAAAAAGCCCGCAAAAACCCCAACTTCATCCATTCCCCTGTCGCTGACAAAGACCATCTACCAAGGACCCGCTCTTTCTCCGTGTAGGTTTTGGTAGGATATACTAGATACTTAACACCGTCGCCATCCCCTTTCCTTGCTTTCAAAGACAAACGTATCGGAACGCGATGGGGAGCAATCCACTATACTGAGCGTTGTAAGAGGACTAGTATCCGGGACGGAAGCGGATGAACTGCCCGACTTGCAACAATGAGATTCCATTGGTGGCAGAGCGTTGTCTGCATTGCGCTATGCCAGGGCTGTTTCCGAATGTCCGTGCTGCGGCTGAACCCAATGAGCGCGATGCGTTGGACCGGCGTGTCAAGAAAGCGATACAGGACGCCACCTCGCGCGGTTGTGAGCATGTGCTCAACGACCTGGCCACTGCTCTTGCCGGATCCCAGGCGGTCATTGCCAGACCGCTGAATGAAATCCAGAGGCTCGCCAGCAGCGACAAGCAGGGCTACGCGACGTACTACCAGCTCACCGATGCCGAGGTCAGACTGCCGGATGGCGATGAGTGGAACTCATTGCGCAGGATCACCGACGAGGCCCTGTTCCCCGGATACAAGGACAAGATCCGGTTTGCAGCGCTTACTCTCGACGGGGTTGGTCTGTCGAACTACGGGGACTGTTCGATAACCCTGAGAGAGCACATGATCCGGCACCGCACATCAGTCTTTGAAGAAAACACCGCACTTTTTATGAAGCGCCACAAGGTAAGTATACCCGACGTGGCGGCGCGCATACAAGGATACCGGGCGACATGGGACGATAGAGTCAAAGTCTGCATCGCCAAGCTGGCACCCAAGCTTACTCCGGCGCTACAGGCAACCGACCATCCGCGAATTTTGCTCAACCAGGGGGCCACGTCGGATGATGACGAGTTCGTCGAGGCCCACATCTTCGGATCCATAACTGCCCGCACCATCGAGCGTGTCGTCGTGACTGCTGCCAAGGGTCGCAAGTCGATCCTGCGCGCCCTGAGTCAGCAGCTCATGAAGGTTGGCGCCGTCCTGGAGACCCGCTGATGCTCGCCGTGATCTCCGGCACTGCCGGAGTGGCCTTCCTGCACCATGACAGGAGAAGCTATTCAATTCACTTCGATGCCCCTGGCGAAGAAGTCCCCAGGCAACTTCATGAGTATCGGCTCCTGTTTGGTGAGGCACGGGATCTTCAGTTCTTCGACGATCTCAATGTCGAGGACGTCAGGCATCGCTTGCTGGAAGCGCGGAACTCGGACGACGCATTGCACCTGCTCCTGATCCTGTTCGATGCTGAGCTATCGCAGGACATACGACAGGAGGCCGCCTGCGATCTCGAAAGCCTTCTCGAATCACGGGCTGTCGTTGCGTGGGCCGAACGGATACTCTATGCTGCCCCGTCTCCAGAAGCCAGTGACACTGCCGGGGCCATTTTGCTGTGCCCGCGCATCCCCGGCCGCACCCGCGGACTCATCGAGGAACTGAGGCGACTTCAATCGATCATCCAGGCAGTCCATTCTGCCTGGAACGACATCCCCCGGGCCGCCTTCTCGACGCTTGAAGAGCGGGTCTATGCGAAGGCCGTGGTGGTGCGCGAGGGGCTGTTCCGGGCACTTGTCCTGAACCGGGCTGAAGAGAAAAAGCTGGAAGTCTTCCTGCTGGAGGGCTGGAGCAATCAGGTACTGAAGACCGTAGGCAACTACCGGCAGATCCTGCAGAGTTGGGTTGCGCCATTCCGGCAAACCAAGACAGCGCCTACACTCGCGCTCGAAGAAGAGCCCGATTCCGAGCCAGAGGAGCAGGAAGACGGGCGCTCCAAGCGCCGCCGGTTGCCCATTAACAGCCGGGAAATTCTAGGAAAAGTCGAGGCCCAGAAGGAAGCGATTGTACGGGCCATGGAACAACGAAATTTAACCCGCGTACACGAGTTTGTCGACGAACTTGTCGACTATCAATTGAGTCACGGTGGCCCGTCGTATGCCGTGAAGTCCCTGTGCGATCTGGCGATGGAAGCACAGAAGCGCGGGATGCATGCGCTCCAGCGTGAGCTGACCAAGCGCAGCACCGAAGTTGGCCCCGATGATGGGTGGTCCTGGGCCCAGCATGGGAAGGCCCTGCTCAATATCGGGGACTTTGAGGGAGCACTCGCCGCCTACGACTCCACCATCCGCGAACATCCAGAGAAAGTCTCCGCCAAGAACGGACGCGCCGAGGTGCTCAAGAGCCTCAACCGGCTGGACGAGGCCCTGGCCGCCTACGACTCCATCATCCGCGAACATTCAGAGAATGTCTCCGCCAAGACCGGGCGCGCCGAGGTGCTCAAGAGCCTCAACCGGCTGGACGAGGCCCTGACCGCCTACGACTCCATCATCCGCGAACATTCAGAGAATGTTATTGCCCGGAACGGACGCGCTTGCGTGCTTGCTAGCATGGGCAAATCTCGTGAAGCACTGAAACAGTTGTCAACTAAACTTCCAGTCACGGTTGATGAATGGGTCGGATATCACATCCGCGGAATGATCCTGCTGCGCATGGGTAAACTGGATGACGCCATCCGCATCTTCGAGCACGGCATTCAGTCCAATCCACGCCCAGCCAGTCGAGACTACTTCCGCACCGCCATGGCTGTGGCCAAACTGCGCCAGCGAGACTACTCCTCGGTTTGTGATCTCCTTGATACCGTCAAGACACCCGCTCTGCGCAACCAGACCAATGTCCTGCGAATCCATGCTTTCGGCGGCCAGGGGCAGTTCGATCAGGCTGAAGTTGCCTATCATGCTTTGCCCGATATGGGATCAAGGAGGCGCTGCGCCGTCGGTTCTTGGAGAAGGACAAGTCCGCCGAGAACGAGGACGAGTTGATCAGGAAAGAGATCGCCTACATTCTGGCTGCATAACGTAGACCACTGGTTCCCGGGTCACGACTTGTCGAGTCGTGGCTCGGCAGGGGCTTCCAGGCGGTCGACTTCGGTGATGCGATCGGGGAGGGCGAAAAGGAGGGCGGCGAAGAGCCGCTCCCGGCGGGCGAAGGTGAAGGGGTAGCCGCGCTGTGGCGGAAGCAGCAGGTTGCGGGCAGGGTCCCCGCAGTCCACGTACAGGGCCCCCTCGCCGCGGTCACATAGGACGCGACGCACCTCGGAGAAGGCGACGCGGAAGCGGATCCGGCCGTTTGCCTCCACGTGGTACCCGTCTGCATCCAACACCAGTTCGGGGCGGCGGCGGCGAAGCACCAGGGAAACCACCAGCAAGGCCAGGGAACCCAGGAGGAAACCCAGGCGCACCATCGGGGCACTCGAAA
>JBBRLA010000673.1:0-4577 GCA_038231615.1 Polyangia bacterium
AACACAGGGGGCACGGATGGCAAGAAAATTTCGATAGAAGCGAGGGTCAGCGCCGGAGCAAGGACCACAGGAGCAGCACCAACGCCAGGGCCACGCCTGCCACTGCCACCCGCCACGTCATCGACTGCGGCGAGGATGGCATGAGAGAAGGTGCCGCGGAAATGGGCGCCGATCCCGCAACCGGCTCGGCCACGCCCAGGCGGGTCGGGAAATTGTCCTTGGATACCAGCCGGGTCTCGTCCTCTTCCATCGCCGCTCTTCGCGGCGGGTCCATCAGCGTCGGGTTCGGCGCCATCTGTATTGCCTCTTCCGGCGCGCCTTCTGGCCCCCCCCCAGGCCCGCCCATTGGCTCGACCCGGCGCGGCCCGTCCTCGGGGTTGTCCTTCGCGCACCGCAGGAGTTGCTCCGCCACCTGCGCCATGTTGGGGCGGGCGGCCCGCTTCTTGGCCATCATGGCCGTGAGCAGAGTGTCCAGGCTCGCCGGTGCCGCTGGAAGCGCCGAGCGCAGCGCGGGCGGATCGTCATAGAGGTGTTTCCACATCAATGCCGTGGGCAAGCCCGAGAACGGGTGCTGCCCCACCAGCATCTCGAAGAGCAGCACCCCCAGCGCGTACACATCGGCCCCCTCGCCCACGTCCCGGGACGAGATCCACTGCTCCGGCGACATGTACTCGGGCGTCCCCATGACCACCCCGTCCCGGGTGCGGACGGCATTGACCTGGTGCCGCGCGGCCACCTTGGCGATGCCGAAGTCCAGCACCTTGACCCGCGGCTCATCGCTCTCGGAATCGCGGACCAGCATGACGTTGTCCGATTTGAGGTCGCGGTGCACGATGTCATGCTGGTGCGCCGCCGAAAGCGCCTGGGCCACCTTGAGGCCGATGCGCAGCGCCTCGGCGATGGGTAACGTAATTTCCCGACGCAGGCGCGTGCCGAGCGACTCCCCGGGGAGGTACTCCATGACGATGTAGACGCTGCCGTCCTCCAGGCACCCCGACTCGAAGATATTCACCAGCGCCGGGTGGTTGACCACGTTGACGGCGAGCGCCTCATTGAAGAAGCGCCGGATGATCTCCTCGTCGTTGGAGTACATGGGTAGGAGCACCTTGATGGCCACGCGGCGCTTGATCTGCTCATGCACGGCCTCGTAGACCGCGCCCATGCCCCCCATGCCCAGCAGGCTTACCACGCGGAAGTTACCGACGCGCTGGCCGATGAGCGACGCGGACATTCAATAAAGCTCGACGACTAGCTTCTCGTGGCGCGGCTTTTGCGGCAGCAGCGTCAAGGAGCGATTCTCGTAGTGCGGGCGGCGCAGGGTGATGTTCAGGCGTTCCCGATCGGGCAAGGCGGTGACGAAGGGCGTCCGGCCCAGGACCTGGCCGCTCTCGGCATCGACCACCTCGGCGCCGTCCGGCTCGCTGGTAACGCTGAAGTGCCGCAGCTGTGGAACGGCGGCGGGCGGGGCGGCAGCCGGCGACACGGTAGGCGGGGCGATGGGGCGGACGCTGACGGGCGGGTCTTTGTGGCGCAGGAACAGGACGCCGATAAATAGACCCGCGACCCCCACTGCACCCAGTCCTCCGGCCAACGCCAGCCGCGCCGTGCGGCTGCGGGGTGGCGCGTTTTGCGGGAAGATCAACACCCTGTGCGTGCCGGTGCCCAGGAACTGCCCGAGCTGCTCCGCGGCCTCGCTCATCGTGGGCCGCTCCGCCGGCGCCTTGGACAGCATGCGGGCGCACAGCGCCTCGATGCCCGGCGAGACCTGCGGGTTGCGCTTGCGCAGCGGGTCCGGCGGGGTACGCAGGTGCATGGTCATCACCTCCACCTCTTCCCCGGCCAGAAAGGGCGGTTCCCCGGCGAGCATCTCGAAGAGCATCACCCCTAGGGCGTAGACGTCGGCGCGTTCGTCCACCTGTCCCGATCCGCGACATTGCTCGGGCGCCATGTACTCAGCGGTGCCCAGAATGGCGTGGGTGCGCGTCATGCGGATCCCGGTCTTGCGGATCTTGGCGATGCCGAAGTCGAGCACCTTGGCGCGCATCCCGCCGATCTGTTCAGGGTCGCGCACGAGCATGACGTTGTCCGGCTTGAGATCTCGGTGGACGATGCGGTGACCGTGCGTCTCTGCCAGGGCCAGCGCCACCTGGCGGCAGATCTGCTGCACCTCGATCTCCTGTAGCGCCGGTTCCTGCCGCAGCCGCTGCCCCAGGGACAACCCCTCCAGGAACTCCATCACGATATAGGCGGCGCCGCCGGGCAGCCGGCCGAAGTCGAAGACCTGCACCAGACCGGGGTGTGACACCTGCGTCACCAAGCGTGCCTCATTGAGGAACCGGCGTGCAATCTCCGGGTTGCTGGAGATGTCCGCGTGCAGCACCTTGATGGCGACGCGCCGCCCGATCTCCCCATGCAGCGCCTCGAAGACGATGCCCATGCCGCCGTGGCCGATGGCGCGCACTACGCGGTAGTTGCCGACGTGGTCTCCGGGCTTCAGGACGGCGTCGGAGAGGTCTGGTGCTTCACATTGCGCCATGCGGTGCCGGTCTCAGAACCCCACTTGGCGGCGACTGCCGGGGGCGACGCCATCGAGCGGGTCGCCCCCCTGCGAGCCGTAGACGACGGCCAGGGGGATGGCCACCGCGGCGACGGCCCCGGCCCCCAGGGCGGTCCAGAACCACCAGCGCTTGTAGACCGGCTTCCTGTCCTGCGCCACATGCGTCACGGGCTGGTCGACGTCTTTTTGCGCGTGTTCCTGATGATTCTGAGGGAAGAGCGCCACCTGGGAAGCAGGCTTCACGGGTGCCAGCTTGAGCGGCTCCGACGGCTGGGTTTGCGGCGGCTGGGGCTGTTGCGGCTCCGGCGTGTGGGTGGCCACCTCGGTGGGGGGCTCGGTGGCCGTCGCCGGCTCCTTGACCCTGGCGGGCTTCGCCTTGAGCTGCTTCTGTGCCTCGCTGACGCACTCGGCGGCCTTGGTGACGGCCGCGGGGTCGCCTCCCTTGGGATACTTATGGCACAGGGAGAGGGCGGCCTTGGGGTTGTTCACCTTCAGGTTCAGGTTGCCCATGATGATGAGCAGCCGGGGGTCGTCCTTGACGCGATAGGCGGCCCACAGTTCCTGGAGCGCCTTCTTGCTCTCTCCGTGCTCTCGCAGGTCCATGCCCTTGTCGAAGTGGGCCTGGAAGTCCTCGCCGACGCCCGCCAGGGCCGGCGAGGCATGACCCAAAAGAAGCAGCAGGCCTACCCCGCACAGGTGCCGAGCTTTCATGCAGGCATCTTACCCGATTCTGACGATGGGTGGACGATTTTATAGGATGGGTTTCCGGGAGACGGTAGGGTTGGCGCACCGGATCGGCTCTTCTACCGGGCCGGATGGTAGCGGAGGATGCCATTGCCGCTTCCGTTGCCTGTGCCCGCGTCGCCGACGCCAAACAGGAGGTCTCCATTGCCAAGGCCATAGACCGTACGGACTACCGTGCCTGTGGCGCGCGCCTTGGGGGACCACATCGTACCATTCCAGTGCGCGAGCCAGCCGTCGTCCCCGCCGCTCCAGATGTCATTCGGAGAGCTGCCCCAGATCCCGCGTGGGGTGACGCCCGGGAACGTGGACTCCTGAGTCATCCAATCCTTCCCAGTAAAGTGGTACGCTGTGAGTGTGTCCACCACCCAGACATTGTTCAGGGCGCTTACCCACAGCGCACTGGAGTCGGATGTCATCGGAATGGGCGTGCTGACCACGTCCCAGGTGGGCTTCGTGCCATCCCAGTGCAGGACGATCCCCTTGCTGCCTAGGATCCACACGTCATTGGGGCCGCTGCCTCGGACGCAATAGAGGTCGTTGGTCGGCGTGCCGGTGATCATGACCAGCGACCAAGCGGTGCCGTTCCAGTGGCTGATCTTGCCATAGCCGCTGACCGCCCAGGCGTTGTCCTTGCCGCTGCCCCAGATGCCGTACATGGGGCCGCTCTCCATCGGGGGCGCGGAGGTCGCGGACCAAGTCTTGCCGTTCCAGTGCCAGGCCCCGGCCCCGCTGCTCCCTGGGCTTTGCGCGCCCACCGCGAAGAGGTCGTCTCTTCCGGTGCCCCAGAGGCCGTATAGGTGTCCGAACTTGGGCAGCTTCGCGTCGATGCTGGCCCAGTTGGTCCAGGCATGGCCGTCGTAGTGCAGGAGGATCCCGGCATCGGGCTGCCCCCCACCCCCCGCTGCCCAGATGTCGGTGGGGCTGCTGGCGTAGAAGCTGCGCACATCAACGGTATCCTCCGGAATGGACAGGGACCATGTGGTGCCGTCGTAGTGCTGAATGGTGTGGCCACTGCCCACTGCCCAGAGGTCCTTTGCAGAGGTCCCCCACACCGCGAAGCTGTTGCGGTTTGGGGCACTGACCTGGGTCCAGTCCGTTCCATTGTAGTGATGGAGAAAGTCAGCAGAAGCCATCCAGATGTCGTTCTTGGCGCTCCCCCACAGGCCGAAGGTGTCGTTACCGATCTCTCCAGAGACGTTCATCCATCCGGTCCCATCATTGTGGATCAGGTTCCCTCTCGTCCCCGTTGCCCAGACGTCGCTGGGTTTGCTGCCCC
>JBBRLA010000674.1:0-4561 GCA_038231615.1 Polyangia bacterium
GCCGATTACTCCAACAAGCTCCTAGTTGAAAATGTTGAGTAGTAGGGCAAAGCAGCCTAGCCAGATGCCCCCATAGCCGAGCTGGAGTTGTAGGGTCGCGAGGCGCTGGTACAGTTCTTCACCGCGGGCAAGCTGCGCCGGGGAGAATCGCCGGGCGACCCACTTCTGCGCCGTGCGATAGCCCAGGAGCACGCCGAGGGCCATGGCGTCGAGTCCGGCGGCCAGGCTGGCCAGGTAGACGAAGGGGGCGTAGAGGATAAAACCGATGTAGGCCACCATCTTGAGGGTCAAAAAGAGCCCATAGAAGGCGGCGGCAATGCCGAGGTACCCCTGGAAGGGGATGAGGTTGTCAACCCAGAACGCCAACCGGGGCTGATGCTTCTTCAGGTCGGAAGAGGTGGCCAACACCCCCAGTAAGATCAGGACAACGCTACCGAGCATACCCATGTTTCAATTACTCCCGCAGTAAGTATGCGCACTCTTCAGAGAAGTACAAGCAATCGCCGTACCGTAAGTTTAGCGGTACAATGCGGTACGCCATGAAGAAGGACGATCCGGCGGCTCCGCTTTCTGATCGGGTATCTGGCCGTACACCCGAGAGGACGGATGCCGACCTGCGCTTTTCCGGGACGACCGGGGGGCAGGGGTCCACCGGGGGGCAGGGGTCGGGCCAGTCGGAGGATGGGGCGGGCCTGCCCAGGTACCGCGTTTTCGGCGACTACGAGTTGCTCAGCGAGATCGCCCGGGGCGGCATGGGGGTGGTGTACCGGGCCCGACAGGTGAGCCTGGACCGGGTGGTGGCGCTGAAGATGATCTTGGCGGGGCAGTGGGCCTCGGAGGTCGAGGTGCAGCGTTTTCGCACGGAGGCGGCGGCGGCGGCCCACCTGGAACACCCGAACATCGTGCCGATCTACGAATGCGGGGAGCACGACGGCCACCACTACTTCAGCATGAAGTTGATGGAGGGCGGCTGCCTGGAGGGGCAGACTTCGCGCTTGGCCGGGGACCCGCGGCCGGCGGTGGAGCTGATGCTGAAAGTGGTGCGGGCGGTACACCACGCCCACCAGCGCGGCATCCTGCACCGGGACCTGAAACCGGCGAACATCCTTTTGGACTCGCACGGGGAGCCCCAGGTCACCGACTTCGGCCTGGCCAAACGGGTGGAGTCGGAGAGCGGGCTGACTCGATCGGGGGCGATCCTGGGTACGCTGAGCTACATGGCGCCAGAGCAGGCCACGGGGCAGAAGGGCCGGCTGACGGTGTCGTCGGACGTGTTCAGCCTGGGGGCTATCCTGTATGAGCTTCTGACCGGGCGGCCGCCCTTCCGCGGCGCCACGGCCCTTGGGACCTTGCGCCAGGTCCTGGAGAAAGAGGCCGAGTCGCCCCGGGCGTACAACCGTTTCGTCGACCGGGACCTGGCGACCATGTGCCTCAAGTGCCTGGAGAAGGACCCGCTGCGGCGTTACAGCTCGGCGGAGGCCATGGCCGAGGACCTTGCGCGGTGGCTGGCCGGGGAGCCGATCCTGGCGCGGCCGGGCTCGGGCTGGGAGCGGTTCGGCAAGTGGGTGCGACGGCGGCCCACCCTGGCGGCGCTGCTGCTGGTGATCCTTGTATCGGCATGCTCGCTGCTGATCGGGGGGCTGCGCTACCAGGCGCAGCTCAACTCATCGCTGCAGCAGGCGCGACGTTATCTGTATCTGGCGCAGATGAATCTGGCGCAGCAGGCGCTTTCGCAGGGCAACACCGAGCGCACCCGGACGCTGCTTGCCGCCCAGCGGCCACGACCCGGAGAGAAGGACCTGCGCGGCTTCGAGTGGTATCACCTGTATGGGTTGAGCCGGCGGCAGTTCGCCCTGCGCGGACACCAGGGGCCGGTACGCTCGCTGGCGTTCTCGCCCGATGGCAAGACCCTGGTCAGCGGCAGCGGCGACGGCACGATCAAGCTGTGGGACATGGAGCGCGGGCGGGAGCGGCTCTCGCTGTCGACCAACCAGGGGACGGTGCGGGCGGTGGCCTTTTCCCCCGACGACAAGACCGTGGCCAGCGGCAACGGGGACGGGACCATCAAGCTGTGGGACGCGGCCACCGGCGGCGAGCTGAAAATGGTCCGGGGGACGGGGAACAGCGTGCATGCACTGGCCTTCTCGCCCGACGGAAAGCTGCTGGCGGCGGCAAGCGATCAGGACAACGCCGCGCTGCTCTACCGGATCGGCACGGGCGCTGGACAGGAACCGCTTCAGCCCCTGGTGACGCTGCGCGGGCACATGATGGGCATCCTGTCCTTGTGCTTCACCCCGGACGGCCAGACCCTGGCCACCGGGAGCTTCGACGGGACCGTCCGGCTGTGGGATGTCGGCAGCGTAGAGGACGCGGCCCCGGGCCGGAACGCCGACGCGGCCAGCCGGTCCGTCCTTACCAGCGGAGGCGGCGAAGTCTTCTCGCTGGGCTGCTCTCCAGATGGCAAATACCTGATCAGCGGAAATGACGACCGAAGCGTGAGCGTGTGGCCGCTGGGGCAGCCGGAGGAGAAGCCGGCGCAGCTGGCGCCGCAGGGGGGGCGGGTATTCGCCCTGGCCTTCCCTCCCGCCGCCGCGGACGGGGGTGGGCTCTTCGCCACGGGCAGCGAGGATGGCCAGATCAAGCTGTGGGAGTTGGCCACCCTGAAAAGCCACGGGTCGCTGGGATCGCACGCCGGGGAGGTTGGCGCCATGGCCGTCTCCCCCGACGGGGCGATCCTGGCCAGCGCGGGCAACGACACGACCATCAAGCTGTGGGACATGAAGACCGGAAAGCCGCTGGGCGGGCCGCCAGGAACCGAGAAGCAAAACGCCGCAACGCACCCGCCTGAGCGCACGGTGATCGACGGCCTGGGGGCCGAGGTGAACACGCTGGTCTTCACCCGAGACGGCAAGGACCTGTTCACCGCCAGCTATGACGGGCACATCCGCAGGTGGCGGGTGGGCACCGGCGAGGAGGTAGCCGGGCCGGCGGGGGGGTACATGGACGAGCCCACGGGGGTCTATTCCCTGGTGCTCTCCCGGAACGGGCGGCTCCTGTCCAGTGCTGGACGAGACGGGGTGGTGCGGGTGTGGGACATTTCGTCCTCCACCGGGGGGCCGCGGAAGGTGGCCCAGATGCAGGGCCACACCGGCCCGGTGCGCGGGCTGTCCTTCTCGCCGGACGGGCAGGTCCTGGCCAGTGCCAGCGAGGACCGGACGGTGCGGCTGTGGGCGGTACAGGACTCGCGGGAGTTGGCGGTTCTCAGCGGCCACCTGCACTGGGTCTACGATGTGGACTTCTCGCCGGACGGGCGCCTTCTGGCCAGCGCCAGCCACGACAGCACCGTGCGGATCTGGGACATGGCCACCCGAATGACCCGTTCGACGCTGGCTCACCAGGGGCCGGTCCATTCAGTGGACTTCTCGCCGGACAACCGGCTCCTGGCCAGCGGCAGCTACGACGGGGCGGTCCGGCTGTGGGACCTGGCCAGCGGCGAGGCGTTGACCCTGCGGGGGCACACCGAGCGGGTGTTCTCCGTGGCCCTCTCCCCGGACGGAGAGACGCTGGCCTCCACGAGCCAAGACGGCAAGCTGAAGCTCTGGGACGTCCAGACAGGCCAGGAGCGGGCAAGCTTTCCCGGTAACGCCGGGCCGCTGCACGCGGTGGCCTTCAGCCCGGACGGCAGGACCGTGGCCACGGGCAGCAAGGGCAGCGTAGTAATCTGGCGCGGATCCACCTCCGAGTGAACAGAAGCACCAGGCCGGGCAGCTTTGGGCGTACGTCTCCCCCGCCGCTTCGCATTCGCGAAGCTGCGGGTGGTGCCCCCACACTCCCTTCGGTCACGTACAGTAGTACGCTCCCTCGGTCGCTTCGGGCGTGCGCCCAAATCTGCTTCGGCCAGATGCTTCTTGCTGAATTTCTGAGATGGCTCTTTATTAACTTGACCCTCTGGTCCTGGCTCGTAACCCGGTGAACCGGGGCCCGCCACAGGGTTCTGCACGGAAGAATTGATCCTTGGGTGGCCGGAGGTTGGAGACGGGGTATAATTGACTGATCGCGGGACAACTTCTTTTTCGTTGCTACGTTAGGATTCGGAGGTCTCTAGATGGGCCGTGCGCTCCTGGGATTGATTAAAGGATTGGTCGTCGGAAGTGGTGTCGGCTACGGGCTGATCCTCTTCGGCCATGATCAAGGCGTGCTCTCCTATCTGGCCTGCGGCCTGGTGGGTTTGCTCGTCGGTCTGGTCTGCGGCCGGGCGCCATGGCGGGCAGAGACCATCTGGACCCCGGCGATCAAGATGATCTTCGGCTTTCTGGTCGGGCTCGGCCTGTACGCCCTGGGACACCACTTCATCCCCGCCGGCACCGCCGTGCCCCTGGCGCAGGATGTCGCACGAACCTTCAACCTGAAGAACCTGACGTTGACCTCGGGAGCGGTGCTGGCCCCGCTCATCGGCATGCTGTATGGGCTTTTCGTCGAAGTAGACGACGGCGGCAGCGTCAGGGACGAGAAGAAGAGGCTGCCGGCGGCAGCCAAGTAGCAGTCATTTCAGGAAGAAGCA
>JBBRLA010000675.1:0-4560 GCA_038231615.1 Polyangia bacterium
AAGCTTGGACATGGCGGCGTACTCGTGGGAGCCGGCCAGGGTGGCGCTGATCTGCTGGTAGATGCGGTTGTCGAGGATGCGGCGGCGGACGGCTTCATCCTTGGCATAGCGGGCGACGACCTCGTCGAAGGCGCGCTTCTGGTCGAGCATCATGGCGTCCAGGGAGGCCCCCTCGGGCAGCGCCACGCCTCTTCGGACGGCGACCTCGGCGAGGCGCTCCTTAGGGACGCTCTGGATGTCGTGCCCCAGCGAAAGCAGCCCCAGGGAGTCCGCCAGGCGCCGCGCCGGATCGATGGTCAACACCAGGGTGCGCCGCCCGAGCAGGGCGCCGGAAAGTGCCAGGGTGGCCGCCATGGTGGTCTTGCCGACCCCGCCAGAGCCGACGCACACCAGGATGCGGCGCGAAGTGAGCAGTTCGGCGAAGGACGCCGGGCCCACGACTGCCAATGGCGACGGCGCACCCGGCGGCGCGCTTTTCTGGCCCGCGGCCATCGCCGCTTTTACTCGCCTTTCGGAAGGCCGATGGACACCACCACCGCCCCTCCCTCCACGGTCTGCCCCTCGACTGCCGCGACCCGGTCGACCACCCCGTCGCAGGGGGCGCGCAGCTCGTTCTCCATCTTCATGGCCTCGATGATCAGCAGGCCCTGCCCGGCCTGGACCGCCTGCCCCACCTGGCACAGCACCTTGACCACCTTGCCCGGCATCGGCGATCGCACGTCTGTGGGCCCCCTTTGCCGGGCGGCGGCGCCGGGGACGACCGCTAGCAGGGTCTGCGCCCGCACGTCCAAAAGCTTCAGCGCCACCGCCTCGCCCCCGGCCACCGCCACCTTCAGGTCCGGCGCCGTCCCCTCGATGTCGCACAGGCGCTGCCGCCCCCCGCCGTCGCACAGGAGCGACCAGGTCGCGGCCGCCTTGCCGGGCTCGCCGGGCCCAGGCGAAGCCGAGAGCCGCCGGGCCTCCACCACCTCGGGGGGGCCCCCGTCGATGGCCACCTCGTAGCGGCCCGCGGACAGGGGCCTGACGGTAACCGTGCGGGCGGGATTTTGGCCCACGAAAGGCGCGCCGAGCTGCACCGAGTACGTCTGCGTCATGGCGGCTTCTTATAACAGGAAGGTCGCCTGCTGCGAAGATCGTCGGCCTCCATAAGCAGCGCAAGATGCAAGACCAGTCTTTATTGTCGGCGAAAAAGCGAGTACCTCATTGTTCATCATGTCTGTTCGGAAGCGATCTCGATTCACCTGGGATGTCACCATTGGCCTTCTTTTGCTCTTCTGCGGGCTGGTACTCGCCTTCCGCGACCGCGGCGCCCGGGCCCCCCTGGGCCAGGCCTCCACGCTGGACTCGGTACGGGGGGACGCCCCCTCGGCCCCGTGAAGCGGAACGCGCGGATGTGCCTGTGGGTGCTTCGAGTCTAGCGCGGCGGGTCCGGGGAAAGGCGGGCACGCCGCGGCCGGTGCAGCCCCTGGTTCCAGCGCCGGACCAGACGCAGGCTGACGCCGGTCTCCTTGGCCACTGCCATCGGTGCCGCCCCTTCCCGCAAAAGGCCCAGGGCCCGCTGCCGGCGCACCTCGTGGGGCGGCGGCAGGCCCATCCGCTGGCGCCAGTTCTGCACGGTATGCACCCGCATCCCCAGGGCCGAGGCGATCTCCGCCGCGCTCTGGCCCGCTCGCAACAGCTCCTGGCAGTAAAGCCGCGCCTCCGTGGGCGTCGGCGGCTCTTTGGGCCCGGCCGCGGGTTTCGTCCCGGGCCGGTCGGGGGTCTTGAGGCAGGGCGCAGCGTATCGTTTTCGCCAGCGATACACCGTGTACACGTTGGCCCCGACCAGGGGCGCGATCTCCACCGGATGTTTCCCCTGCGCAAGGAGCTGCCGGGCCTCCTCGAAGCGCGGGTGCCGGGGCAGGGCCTCCAGATCGGGCAGGCGAAGGCGCTTTCGCCAGTACCACACCGTGCGGTAGTCGACCTCGACCTGTGCGGCGACCTCACCGGGACGGGCCCCTTTTCGCAGCAGGTCCTCGGCCTCCCGGCGGCGGGGATGCCGGTACCAGCCCTTCTTCGTCGAAAACCGTCGGAGTGTTTCTTCTGCCACCCGGGAAAGCATGAGCGACGCGCGATCCATCGGCAAGACGCAAAGCGGGTCGAAACGACGGAACTCATCTATAAATGGGATGACCGAGTCTCCCCGGCGCATGAGCGAGGGCTGCGGCTGGTCCAGACCGGGGGCAAGGCGCAGATCCTGCGGCAGATCACGCTGCCGCAGCCGGTCCACGCACTGGACGCCGTCGACTCCGCCGTGGCGGCGCTGGCGGTGGATGAGGCGCCGGGCCGGCCTGCCAGTTGGTGTCTGGTCGTGCATGCCATCGATGGGCGTATGCTGCTCTCCCTCGCGCTGCCGCTCGGAGGAAGCCCGCAGAATTCGGTCAAGCTCTCGCCGGATGGACGTCAGGTCACCGTGGACGCCTCCGGGGCGCTGCATGTGTTCTCCGTAAGCGATGGCGCGACGCTCTTCCCGGCTCGTTAGCTACTCGTGAGGAACAGGTCCAGCTCCTTCACGGCTGCGATCAGCTCTGGCGATGCCCCGACACGAACCACGGCGGGGATCAACTCCGAGTCTCTGAATCTGAGGCCGAGGTGCTGGACCTCGTGGCGCAGTCTTCTCAGCACCTTTTTGGCATCGCAGTGGAGCAAGCGACCTTCCTCTTTCCAGGACCTTTCAAGGAACTTTTCGGCCTCTTGACGCGCCTTCGATGCCGACCACTTCTTGTTCCGCTTCGTGCGTTGATCCATGAAGCCGTCGAGAGCTCGTTCCCGGGTCGATTCGACGGCAATCCAGAACTGCCGACGCAACTCGGATTCTTCGGGGACGGACCGAGAGCTCTCCCTGGCCTTCTCGGTCACCAGACTTACCCACGCTTCTTCGTTCAGAAGGTAGTTCTCGATCTCGACCCGCTGCCATACCCGCCACGTTTGTCGCCCCTGCTTGCTCAGGTGAGCCTGCTCTGTGGTCAGATCTTCGTCCAGTCGGTAGTCTCGATCAGCCACCACGTAGGCTCGCACCTTTGGCGTGGAGAAGACCCGTTGCAGGGCGTCCAGCACCAGATTGACCTTGTCTGCCGTCGGTCGTCCCGAGGCAGGCAGAAAGACCAGACGTTCTTGTAGCTTTTGCCAGCGCGCCGGGGGAAGAAGCGCTTCCATGAAGCCCCGCAGCAAGCGCTCGTCTGTCCCGTCCTTGCCTTCCACCACGATGATATTCCCGTGCGCCTGGACCAGGAGGAGCATGAGGTTGTCGAACGCGCCCAACTCCCGCGCCGCCTGATCCACTTCATAGGTGTCTGAGAGGCGACGGGGCATCTCGGCGGCGAAGTTGATGATCTGCTGCGGGTCCGCCGCGGCGATCAAGTTAGGGGCGTGGGTGGCGGCGATGATCTGGAAGCCTTTTTGTCCCATCTTCCGCAGCGCCTGATACAACTGCCCCTGGAGCTTGCTGAACAGATGTGCGTCTGGTTCATCGAGCAGGACCGTCGGGGCGTTTTCGGTCAGAAGGGCGGCGAAGACCTGCACGAACTGGTGAAAGCCGGAACCTGCCGCGAACAGATCGAGGCGGACCGGCTGCGCGTGGCCGGGCTGGCGCTCCTCGTAGGGAGCAAAGATATGGCGGTCGACCTGTTCGTCGAACTCGACCGATTCCATGGCGAGGTCGGGGAAGACCTCTCCCAGCACTTCCTTCAAGAGCCCCCACTTCGGAGCGTCGCGCTGCAGGTCCAGAAGCAAGTTGCGGATGATCACCCGATAGGAGCCCTCTGTCCTCAGGCCGCGGAGCACCGCGCTGGTGCGCCTCTCCTCTTGCGGCAGGAGGCCGACGAACCCGGGCACAAGGACCACGCCGAAGAGGTCAGCGGCGATGGGCGCGTCAGACTCCGGCCTGGTACGAATGGTGAACTGGTTTCCGCCTTGCCATTCGAGGTCAAAACCGTAACCCCGGCGCCGGTCGCCGCGACCCAGGACGGCGGCAATACCAATGGGCGGTAGCCGGACGCGCGGGTCGCCACCGTAAGAAGCGGGCACGTCCTGGTGGTGCAAGAGGTCCCCGGCGATGGGCAGTTCGCTCCCCGTCACAGACACTTCAGGGGCCAGGTTGAGCTTGCCGTTGCTGCCCCGCAAGCAACTTCGATAGCAGAAGTCGAAAAGCCGGCAGGCCTCCAGGACGGTGGACTTGCCCGAATTGTTCGGTCCGACAAGAAGGTCGAAGCCCGAGAGATCCAACTCAAGGTGAGGGAATCGCTTGAAGTTGTCGACCTCGATCCGAGCCAGGTGGTAGCGTCGCTCCGCCATTTTGTGACCCTACCACGCCCCGATCGTCCCTGCCAGGTCCCCGTTTCCACACCTGGGGTACTCTTGAGCGGTTTCTTTGTTCTGATTCGATGTTCAGGCGTTCGCTGTGCTGGACACGGGCTCTCCGACGGACGCCGCCATGGTGGACGGATGTGCGCCGCCGCTGGCGTGGCGCTATACCTCACCAGGGTGCGGAGCCGACGCGCGTCACCCTGCCGAAGGTCGGAG
>JBBRLA010000676.1:0-4554 GCA_038231615.1 Polyangia bacterium
AGGGTCCCCCGGGCTGCCTCGGGGTCGTTGCTCTCCTGCCCGTACCAGTAGGCCCAGCCGGGGGGCAGATCATCCACCTCCTTTTGGCTCACCCCCCTCATCCCGGTCTCCTCCTTCAGCTTGCGCAGCACCGCCGGGTCCACCGTCCGATACAAAAATACGTTGTTCACCAACCCCAGCATCCCCGCCGGCAGGTGGTTCAGGTGCTGCACGCACCCGGTGAACGAGACGTAGTTGTGCCTCAACTCCTGCAGCAGCTCCATCAAGAACGCCGCGAAGATGGGGTCCTTCAAGAGCTTGGCTAGCTCGTCGATGAAAAACCAGCGGAACCACTCGGGCATCCCGGCCAGCGCCCGCGACAGCGCGTTGATCAGCGCCGCCTGCAAAGGCAGCGCGAAGTCCGACGACAGGTAGCGGCTGCGCAGAATCACAAAGAGGTTGGTCGGTTGGGTCAGGTTGGCCAGAATGGTCCCGCTCTCGCACCACATCAGCCGCAGCATGTTCACGCAGCGCATCAGCAGGCCCTTGCTGCGCGCGTCCAGTTTTGATTTTTCGATCTCCCTTTGCATCAGGGCCGGGGTCAGCCGGTCGCCGTACTGGGACGAGAGGGACTTGACAAAACCCAGGTACATCGGCTGGTGCTGCCCGGCCACCCCGCCCAGGGCCGAGGAGAAGATGATCTCCAGACCAAAGCCGGCCAGGTCCTCGGGGCCGACCAGAAGCGGCGCCAGTTCCAGCCCGCGCTCGAAGCAGGGCCCAAGCGCCGGGTCGTTCTTCATCGCCGCGGGGTGTCAAGCCGATTAGGCGCACAGCGGGACATCTCGAAGCGCAAAGACGGCAGACGGCTTACTTCTTGTCGAAGAAGAAGGCCCGTCGCTGATCCTCGTTGAGCCGGGCCAGCACGGACCGCATGATCGGCGGAGGAAGAATTGTCCACTTTTCCGCAAAGCAACTGAAGAGCACATCATTCAAGTACTCAACGACTTCCTGCTGCACCTCAATGCATTCCTCGCACAGACCACGCGGGTTGATCAGACCTTCCAGCGTCGGTGCGGGAAAGGTCTTTGAAACCTGACTGTGAAGATGAGCGGAGAGTAATCGGTAGGGATCTTTCTCGCGACGACGCTTTCTCTGCTCCAAAAGCTTGTATCGAGTGTTGAACCGAGGGAATCTGACGTTCTGCTTCTCACAATACTCGATGACCTCACTCTTCAACTTGAAGCCCTGTCCCACTTCTTCGACCTGCTCCCACTCAACGCCATGATCCTTGAAATAGAGCCAGCTCAATATCATGTCGATCTCGGCACGCAACGCCAAGAGCGCGGGCCGGACCAAGCCCAAGGACAGACAACCTGCGACTTCCACCGCAGCGGCCCGCACTCCGACAAGGAGAATGTCAGCTGTCCCCGTTGCCTCAGTTGCGCAAAGATGGTCGAGCCAAAGTAGCAACATCCCGACCGCTTCATCTTGACGTTGCAAAAGATGGGCACCGGAAGCGTCCGCGTGCGCCTTGCTCTTCTCCGCCAAATTTTTATAGAGCGCCTGATAGTCCGCTTGCATGGCTACTTCAAATCACGCAAAGCCCAGCCTCTGGGCGCTTGGATGGAATTTCGCACCATGGCCGCAGCCTGCAAGAGCAGTGGATAGGGCGCGAAGTGGTTCAAACTCTCAATAGTGCGTCGGAAACTTTCCTGAACCCGAATCGGGTCGCCGGTCTGAATGAACGACCCTGTTTTGACCGATCCAGACTTCGCTAGCAGACCCTCCAACACTTCCAACAGCCGTTGAAGCGCCTCCTCCTCAGAGAGACCCGTTCCCTCAAGCAAGAGTTCCTGAACTTGGGCGCTGGGCTCCGTTGTCCCTCCTGGCGGCGCCTTTCGGCTCGCACGGGAGAGCCCATTGAGATAGCTCCCGTCGATGATGCCGTCCTCGTCTTCGGCAGGTCGTTTCGATTGAGCCCGGGCCGCGGCTTGCCGCAAGGAGACTATGGTTTTCTCCAACTGCTGCCCCGCCCCTTCGGGCTTCAGAGAGGAAACAAAAGCACGAATTTCCTTGACGGTCAGATCGGACCCAGCAAGGAGCAGGCATATCCGAGCGTTGGGAGTAATTCGATTGCGCTTTATCATGGCGTCAACCCCAACCAGACCACCAGTTCATCGGCCACTGCTTTCAGATTGCCCTTCAGCTTGTTGCGATAGGGCCGAGGCTTGTCCGTAGCAAAACCGGTGAAACTCGTGGCGTTGAGCAGATCGGATTCGTAGACCCGTGCCGTCATGACCCAGGCTCCCATCTCAGCATCACCGCGAATTTTCTTCTCCTCCTCGCTGGTGGGAGCACCCCGCGCCACCTTGTTAAAAAGAATGCGAATCTCCGGTTTTCTCACCAGCAATGGCAACCCTTCCATGAACTGCGTTAGGATGCGAAGTCCCTGCTCCGAATAGCGATCCGCGCTAACCGGGACCAGCAAGTGCGTGCATGGCAACAAGGCGCATACCGTCAGCAGGGAAGAGCTGGGATTACAATCGATGCAGATCAGATTGAACTCCATCCTGGCTTGGTCGATAAACTGAAGGAAGCGATCGCGCACAGCGTTGGCCTTACGAGGGTCCCCCATCAGGGTGTACCTCGTGAGTTCGAAGTCACCGGGCACGATGGCCAATCGATCCGTTCCCTCTCCGTCCAATACATCACAAACATCATTCACGGAAGGCGGAGGGGAGGGTGAATTCGTCGTGCCGAACAAGCCCATCACGGGAGCGGGTTCCAGGACGCGAAAGATCGTCTTCTGGTTGGCTTTCAGCGTCTCGTAGGCTGATTGCTCATACAAAGTCTGCGTCAGATTAAACTGAGGATCGAGATCCAAAAGTAGGGTGGAGACGCCCTTATCTTGAAAGAGCGGCCCAAAGATGTGAGCGGCGATCGTGGTCTTGCCAACGCCACCCTTCATATTCAGAACGGCCACGACAGGAGCTTTGGATTTGGGCTTTCCACTCATCTGTGTATCGACCACCTAGGTTCATAGAACCTACACCACCAGGCTTCTGAATTCCAGCCTACCCCCTGCCGGCGAGGGCTGTGCCGGTCCTCTGACGGACGGGTCCATCAACGGTGGGGCTGGCTGCGGCCTCAACCAGCAGCCAGCAGCTTCTGTTGTCCGGGTGCCGGGTGCCGGACCCGCCCTGCCGGCTTATTTTCAGGCGGGCGACTTCGCCAAAAGCGGCTTTGACCGGCCTCTACTCAGCTCCGGCCCTCGTTATGAAGGGAGAGGGCCAGGTCGAGGAGGTCACAGTGTCCGGGGTGGGCAAGGAGCATGGGGCTGACAAGGGCCAGGACCAGCAGGGCGGCCTTGAGCCGGCGTTGCTCTTCGTCCCGGGGGGCCTGGAGGCCTATCTGGACCGGCTGGCGCTTTTGCACGGCTATCTGGTCATCTTCGACCGCAGCACCAGCAGCGGCCCGCTGGCGGAGCGCATCCACACCGAATCCGCCCGGACACCCAAGGACCGCCCGGTCACCGTGCTGCGCGCCTGAAGTACGAGGTGCTGGACAGCGCCTGTCCATTCATGGCAGGAGCCGATACCCCCGCTTCTCCAGGGCCGCCGCGGTGGCGGCGCGGTGGCGGCGCTCCCAGTCGTCCAGCGAGAGCGCGGCCTCGGCGGCGACGCGTGCCTGCGCCTTCTTCGCCACCTCCTGGGCCCGTGCCCGCGGCACCGCCACGATGCCTTCCTCATCGGCGACCACGACATCGCCGGGATGGACCAGCACGCCGCCGCAGCGGACCGGCTGGTTCATCTCGCCCTCGCCGCCGCGGCTGCCGGGGATCGGCGAGGCCCCTCTGGCAAAGAGCGGGAAGCCGCGCTCTCTGGACTCGGCGATGTCACGGATCACGCCGTCCAGGACGACGCCCAGGATGCCGCGGCGCTGGGCGATGGCGCAGACGTTGCCGCCGCCTACTGCCATCTCATCGTCCCCCGACTCCACGACCAGCACGTCCCCGGGCTGAGTTCCACCATGGGAATCAAGAGCTTCTTCAGCCCCTCGGCCACCGCCTGTTGGCGGGGGTGAAAAGGCGCGGGATTCCGGTGAATAAGGGGGGTCAACTTGGTCAAGAGGTCTGGATCGGTTGGCCAGAGGGGAAGCTTCAGGTCTATGTGGTTCAAAGTGGGGAATAGGGGATCTTTGTAGGTTCTTGTGAGACTCCATCTCAAGAAGATCCATGGTGGAAGGCGCCTCAGGCTCTGTGGCGAGTCGAAAGAGGGTATCTGCGGCAGCTTCAGAAGATTGGGATCTTCGATGAAGCGGGGAAACTTATAGAAGTCGAGTGAGCGCGACTCAAGGGATCGGAGCGCAGCTACGAGGTCGCGGAGATGGTCGGGCCGGCGTACCCCAAGTGGCGGGCAAAGCCGGGATATACCCCAGAGTGAGGTATAATATACCCCAGGGTGGGGTATATTAAGCCCCAGGGTGAGGGGGCCCCCCTCCTTGGGGTGGGGTATATTAAGCCCCAGGGTGAGGCACTTTAAACCCCAGCATGGGGGGGTGTACGCTCCCGGACGG
>JBBRLA010000677.1:0-4551 GCA_038231615.1 Polyangia bacterium
ACTGTCAGGCAAGCGGCGAGACGCATGGGGACCTCTGGGAAGAGATCGGCTCATGATGATCCTTCGCGTCCACCAAGCAAGTTCTTCCTGTGTCCTGTCATCGGTCAGCGACGGTAGGTTTGCGCTAAACGATCGGCATTGGATCTAAGCCCAGTTCGCTGGCCCGCTTCCGCCCTTTCTGCTACCTTCTCTCCCATGGACCAGAAGGCCGCCTATCCCATGATGCTGGCACCTGGCAGTTCCGTCTCCACGCCCCTTTCCTGCCCTGGTGCCGATGCCGGCGTCACTTTCCCGTGGCCGGCCCTGGACGATCATCTGGTGCAGCCCGAGGTGAGCCGGGACGAAGTAATCCGCGGCAAGCGCATCCAGGCCATGGCAGCCAATCCACCCCATGCGGACCAGCAGAGCCGGCTGGACTACGTCCTGAACGGGCATGTCCGCCCCGGCTTCGTGGTGTCCGCCGAACTTCTGACCCGGGTGGGCCAGAAAAGCGATTTCGCCACCGACGTGTGCATCCGCCGGGACGGCATCGACCCGAAAACCGGCAAGCGGTACCTGGAAGAGCTGGCCTTCGAGGTGGTGAGCGAGCAATCGCTCACGGACATTACCCACAAGGCCGAGGACCTGCTCGAACGGGGAGTGCGCCGGGTGTTCGCCCTCTTCGTGAAGAGCGGCGATGTCAAGGAGTGGAAGGGGGCCTGGGCGCTGATCGATCGGGAGATCGCCGACGCGTTTCTGGCGCGGCCGCTGCCGGTGCAGGCGTTGGCGGACGCGGCGGCGGCGGACAATGCGGTGGTGCAGGCGCTGGACGCCAAGGGCAACCCGGCGATCGTCCAGATCCGCCAGCAAGGCCATAAGGCCGGTCTGGATGAGGGACGGCTGGTCCAGGCCCGGGACATGCTGCTGCGGATCTTGACCCGCCGGGGCTTCGACTTGCCGCCGGACCGGCGCGCTCACATCCTTTCTTGCCCGGATCTGGCGCAGGTCGAGCGCTGGGCGGACCAGGCCATCACCGCCGCCGTGCTGGCGGATGTCTTCGCCGCCTGAGCCCCGATGGAAGTGACCGAAGGGAAGCAACCTTGCGTCGGCACGCCGGGTCAGGTAATGCTAGAGAGAATGTTCACCGGTAAAAATTTTCCCACTCGCCTTTCTGGGGCCTGGTCCCGCACCCGGACGGGGCAGGTCCTGTCGCTGTTCTGCGTGGCGCCCCTGCTTCTTTTGGCGGCGGGCGGCTGCCGCGATGTGGCCAAGAGCCACGCCTCGTCGCAGAAGTCGGATGTGCTGGCACAGGTGGACGACACCGTCATCACCGTGTCGGAGTTCCAGGAGCGCATCAACAGCCAGACGCCCTACGTGCGGGCCCGGTACAATTCGCCGGAGCACAAGAAGGAGTTTCTGGACAACCTGGTCAAGTTTGAAATTTTCGCCAGCGAGGCGCGCAAAAAGGGGTACGACCGCGACCCCGAGGTGGTGCGCTCGATGAAGCAGGTGATGATCCAGAAGCTCCTGAAGCAGGAGTTCGACAAGGTCCGCATCGAGGACATCACCGAATCGGAGATCCAGCAGTACTTCGATACCCATCAGGACAAGTTCAACAAGCCCGCGGAGGTCCGCGTCAGCATGATCCTGGTGCCAAACGAAGCCGCAGCGAAGAAGGTGCTTGAAGACGCGCGGGTCAAGGGCATCGAGAATGCCGGCTTCCGCGAGCTGGTGGCCCAGTACAGCACCGATCTGGAGACAAAAGAGCGCGGCGGGGACCTGCGCTTCTTCGACCACAAGAGCCGGGAGTTGCCGAAAGAGATCGTCGACTCCGCCTTCCGCATGGTCAACATCGGGGACGTGAGCGAGCCGGTGAAGACGCAGAAGGGCGTGGCGTTGCTCAAACTGACCGGGCAGCGCAAGGCGCTGGTGCGGGCGCTGGACGACGTGAAGCAGCAGATCCGCTCGACGCTTTTTAACGAGAAGCGGCAGGCGATGATGGGGACCTACGAGCAGAAGCTGCGCAAGGAGGCAAAAGTGGAGGTCCACGAGGACCGCCTGTCCCGGGTGCTGGTCGATCCGTCCCCGCCGGGCAGCGAAAAGGGGGCGCTCTCGCCGGCCCAGGGGACGTTCCACCCGCCTTTCCAAAACGCCCCGCAGGCTTCGCCGGCAATGCCTGGGGGTTCGGCCCCTGCCCCGGCGGCAAACTCCGCCCGGCCGTGAAAACCCGCTGAATCTTGGATCGATACCTACACATGACGCAAATTTGGCGACGGATTTTTGCTGCGACGCTGTGCGCGCTGGTTTCTGGGGCCATGCTCCCGTGTTGGATAGGGACCGGCCGGGCCGCCGTGCTGGACCGGGTGGTGGCGGTGGTGGACAACACCATCATCCTTCAGTCGGAGCTGGACCAGATGGCCATCCCCAGCTTCCGCGAGCCGGTGGACCTGGGCACGGAAGAGGGGCGGCGCAAGCTGGATGCGCACCGACGCAAGGTGCTGGATCAGCTTATCGAAAAGCAACTCATCGCCCACCAGGGCAAGGAGATGAAGGTCTCGGTCACGGAGGCGGACGTGAACAAGGCCATGGACGAGGTGAAAAAGAACAACAACCTCGACGACGTCACCTTCACCGAGGCGCTGAAGCAGCAGGGTTTCTCGATGGAGGCGTACAAGAAGCAGTTGAAGCAGCAGATCCTGGAGCTGAAGGTGGTGAACCAGGCGGTGCGCTCGCGGGTGTCGGTGGGCGACGAGGAGGTGCGAGCGTATTATGCGCAGAATGTGCGGCAGGCCTCGGGGGACGAGGCGCAGGTGCACCTGCGGCAGATGCTCTTCGCGGTGCCGCCGGGGACGACGCCGGCGCAGGCAGACGAACGACGGAAGGCGGCGCAGCGGGTGGTGGACCTGCTGAAAGAGGGGGGCGACTTCGAGAAGGTGGCGAAGGCGCACGGGGAAGACCCGGTGAGCAAGCTGGGCGGGGACCTGGGCTGGCTGGCCCGAGGGGACCTGCCGCAGGAGCTGCGAGATGTGGTGGGCGGGATGGACAAGGGGGACGTGCGGGGGCCGGTGCGGTCGGATCGGGGGTTCCATGTGCTGGAACTGGTGGAGAAGAAGGACGGGGGAGTGAAGACGTTCGACGAGGTAAAAGAGCAGCTTCGGCGGCAGATCTATGATCAGCAGGTGGAGAAGTCGGTGCAGAGCTGGCTGAAGGAGCTGCGGCGGAAGGCCCACGTGGACGTGAGGCTGGGGGCGGCCTGATCGGGTAGCGGCGGCGGGTTATTCGGAAGGAGGCTTCCGACTTTCGCCTTCTGCCAGGTGGCGGGTTATTCGGAAGGAGGCGTCCGACTTTGGGCTTCTGCCAGGTGGGCGGGTTATTCGGAAGGAGGCGTCCGACTTTCGGCTTCAATCCAGGCTGGGAAACCACGAGAAGAACTCCTTGAGTTGCGCCTTTCGCGAGTCGCTCATGTAGTCGAAGTTGGTCCCGCGATCGACGATCTCCCAAAAGTCCTTCGACTCTACGTGCAGCAGTTCCTGGCGGATCGACCGCAGTCGTTCGGGCCGTTCATCGCGCATGTCCAGGTGGATCTTCCGCGCCATCTCAGTGGCCCCTTTTTCCAGATAGGCCGTCGCCAGCTTGATCTGCGCCTTGCGCACCCCGCGCAGCGTCACCTCTTGCGCCTCGGTCTCCGCCGCCTGATCCAGCGACAGGAGGCACCGCAAGAGGGCATCGTGGGCCCGCGACCCGGCAAGGAAGGCCGCCTCGCACAGGGTCGACAGATCGTAGGCCACGGTCTCGGTCACGAAGCCCAGGTGCAACCCCTGCGCGAGCTGGGCGTAGTAACGCAGGTAGTTGGCCATGTCCACCAGGAGGTCGCTGCGATCGAAGGCCAGCGCTCGCTCGGCCATCTGCCGGTACTGGTTTAGCACGTTGTAGGCGGTCCTGACGTTCTGCGTGTGCAGCGTCGCCCGGATGAAGGTGTTGAAGAACTTGATGACCAGGCGCAGGACCTCGTGGTCATCCACTTCCAGGGCCGATTCGCCCAGGTAGCGAGTGTCGATGGCGATGAGGTAGTTGATGTCGGGCAGCCCCTGGAGGGCCTCGGTGTAGATCGTCTGGAACTGCCGCAGCACCTTCCATTCGACCCAGGTGCGGTTGCGTGACACCTCGGCCACCGATTCGGACGCCATGGCCACGAAGTCGGGGTCGTCACGCAGGGCGTCGCCGACCTCATACCAGGCGGGCGGGTTGGCGATCTTCAGCGCCAGATAGCTGACCAAAAGGTCCTTCAGGGCGTTCACCGCCCCGCTGCCGATGAGTTTGTCCTTGTTGCTGACAGCGTTCACCGCGATGTCGCAGAGCTGCTCGACCCCCAGGAGCAGCGCCTGCTGCCGGGCGGGCAGCTCGCCGCGATCGCGCAGCGCCGATTCCAGAGCCTGCTCGCGGATGCGGGTGATGATCTTTTCGGGGTCGAGAAAGTCGAAGACGTAGGCGAAATAGGGGATCATGAGGAGCAGGCTCAAGGTCACCAGAAAGAGGGTGGCGGCGATGGAGCGATGGGGCATGAAGCCGCGG
>JBBRLA010000678.1:0-4521 GCA_038231615.1 Polyangia bacterium
CAACCGGAGGCCCGTGGCCCCGGCGCTTGGGTCGCCGCTCACCCTGTGGAAGAAGATTACCGACATGGCGTTCTCCAGAACCGTGAAGGCCATCGAGCTGAAGAAGATGACGACGACAGCCCCCAGAACGCCAACCACTTGACGGTGGGCGAGGAAGTGGTTCACCTGCTCCAACAAGCCCTGTGCTTGCCCAGGCAGCAGCAGCTCCAGGTTGCGGGTGATCGTGGCCATCAGCTGCTCCTGCTCGACCACGTGGGATAGAGCGATGAGCAGCACCGCGAAGAGCGGCACCAACGATAACAGCGTGTAGTAGGCGACCGCGCCTGACAGGAGGAGGCCCTGGTTCTTGCGAAAGCTGGAGACGACCCGGCGCATGAACCGGAGCAGGCGCATGAACATGCCCCCAGGATAGGCCCACTGTCCTCGATCCCCAAACGTGTCAAGCGCATCCACGACATCCCGGGTGAGGCGCTGGATCGCGGCGTGCGGCTCGAAGCGCATCTTCAGGGCTGGGCTGGTCGGTGGAACGAATCGATACGATGATACCGGCCGATCTTCACTGCGCGCGCGCGCCGGGTGGGCCTTACGCAGGGCCTTCTCCGCGGACGACTCCCAGCACGCCTTCTTGCAGCCGAGCCGTCTTGGCGCCTCGCGCGCCGCACACGCTCTGTCTTGCCCCGCTGACCCCCGTCCTCATGGGCGGGATTTCTCCCGCAGGCTGCTGCCACCGCCCGCCGAGTTGCGACGCCCAGCCCGGTCACGATGGCACAAGGGTTGCTTGGACCACTGACATGACCAAAAAGAAAGCCGTCCTGTATGTTGCCGCTCCAATCGCCCTCGCCACCCTTGCCCTGTGGACCGGCTGCGGAAGCCCCGAGGTCACGGACGAGACCACCACCGATCCGGTAAACCCCTCGTTCACCGAGGAAGGCCGCTACCCGAGCCCGCCCTGCGGCACGGCGCTGGGCTCGTTTGATGGTACCACTGCTCACTCCAATGGTGCCAACACCGGGACCGGCGTCTCCTGCGCCGGACAGGGGACCTACGGCTACCAGTACCAGTGCGTCGAGTTGGTCATGCGCCACTTCAAGACGCACTGGGGCTTGCACTGGTGGGGCAACGCCAGGGACTTGCTGAACAACGCGCCCGGCAACCAGGTCGATGTCTACCGCAACGGCGACCACCAGCACCCGCCGGTCCCTGGGGACATGCTGGTATGGGAGACGGGACAGTGGGGCCACACCGCGCTGGTCACGGCGGTGCGCGCCGGGGCCGTCGACGTGCTCGAACAGAACGTGGGCGGCGAGGCGGGGGGCAGGGCCACCCTGGTCTACGATGGCAGCTCGATTCACGAGCGCTGGGGCGCCACGGCGTGGACGCCGGCAGGATGGGCCCACGCAAAGGCGAACGGCGCGACTGGAGGAGGAGGAGGAGGAGGCTGGGCGTGTAGCGAGTCGGACTGGCATGGGCAGCAGTTCTGGACCTGCGCCAGCGGCAGCCTGAACGAATGCCAGGGGGCCAAGGCCGTGAATCAAAGCTGCGAGCGGGGCTGCTTTTTCAACGGCATCGGGCGCGATGACCTGTGCATCGGCGGGGAGGGCCACTGGAGTTGCGCGAACTCCGCCTACCAGGGCAAGCAGGTGTGGACCTGCTCGGGCGGCAATCTCTACCGGTGCGATGGAGCGGGCGCGACGGTGGTCCGCTGCCACAGCGGCTGCGTCGCGAAGCCTCTCGGGGTGAACGACGTCTGCCGGTGAGCCAGGGGCATGTCCTCACCTAGTTCCTAACGGAACGGGCAAGTGCAAACTGGATCGCACATCAGGTGAGGGGAAGACCCCGCTGGAGCCGGGTTGTGGCCACCTGGATGCTTCCAGTGTGACGGCCCCTAAGGCCTGCGACCGTTCGCTAAAAGCTCGACCCAGGCTTTTTGAGGAACTCTGTCTCCTCATCGGTTGTTGCGCGACCGAGGATTCGGTTGCGGTGCGGGAAGCGACCGAATCTTGCCACAATGTCACGATGCTGCTTGGCATAGCTGGAGAAGTCCGCACCTTCTCTGGCCAGCTCCCCGAAGCGTTGCGTCGCCTCATCCTGGTCCCCGAGATTCTCGGAGTGCATGAGGGGCATGAGCAGAAACGCCCGTTCGATGGGCCGCAGTTGCTGATTGAAGCCATGCGCCAGGGCATAGTGGGTCGCCTGCCTGGCCCGCTCGTCGGCGGCGAATGCCTCCGCCTGGCCGCGGTAGATATTGCGTGATAGCTGGTCGCAGACGATTACCAAGGCCAGGCAAGCCCGCGGCGACTGGAGCCAGTCGTCGAGCTTGCCAGCCCTGGCGGACATCAGATCTTCCGTGAACCGCTCGCGACACAGGCGGTCCGTCACCTCGCTCTTCTTCCACCACCGGTCTTGATGGGCCTGCGGGGCCCGGCCTTATTTATAAGCAAATGTAGGGAAATCCGCCGATATACTACAATATGTGAACTGGAAATTGGCCGGACCTGTGTGCCGGTTCGTGGCCGAGGATCGAGAGTTGGGTTATTCGTCCTAACCTCCGAAAGGCGCGTCATGATGGGGAGGCTATCAAATCGGCGTGTTTGTGGGAAGAGTGCTTACGATGCGCCCCTTCAGCGCCCCTTCATATAGATCTCGGTTGCACAACTGCCGCGGAAGTACACATGGACCCTGGCCTGGCAGCCCGCCGGGATATCCGGGGTGGCCAGATCAAAGGCTTCATACGTCGGCTTGCCTTTCTTGGTGCTGGCCTTGGCCGTGCGCATCATGTTCTTACGCGGCATCAGCGTCCCGGCCGGCTTGCCATGGGCGTCGACCAGATTCACCTCGACGTCGATGTCTCCCTCGCCGGCCCCGATCGACGACACGCTCTTGGGCGCGGAGAAGTGCAGGCCCTTCAGGCCCCCTTCGCCGTGGATCGCGACCTCGATGGGGACCCAGTAGGCGGCGGCGCGGTCATTGTAATCGCCGGCGCGGTCCAGAGTCTGGTGATAGGCGGTCGAGCCCGGCGCGGCGATAAGCTGCGTCTGCCCTGGCTTCATCGCCTGGCTGCCCCTGAGGTTGCCGTAGAACGAGCCCTGCTCGTGGAGCTTGCCGTGGGTATGATCGTCCTCGGCGTCGATCCCGTGTGAATCCTTGCCCTTGTCGCCGGCGGGGTGGATGGCCTGGGTCAGCGCCACCTGCAAGGACTTGCCCTTCAGCTTCTCCTTGACCTTGCCGCGCAGGACGAAGCCGCCCTGGACGCCGGGACGCACGGTCATGCCGAAGGTGGCGTTGTTGATGCTTTTGCCCTTGCCCGGCAGCATGCTCACCCCGTAGTTGACGCCCGCCGCCTCGGCGATGGTGTAGTTTTCATCGAGATAGCTGGCCAGCGCGGGCTCGGAGACGAAGCCGATCTCCGCCGTCTTGCCGCCCTTCTTGTTCCCGTCTTCATTCGACTTGTTGGTGCCCCAACAGTAGACCTCCAGCGTGTCGCCGGGGATGAGGGTCGTGACCTCGGGTTTGCCAAGAACTGTGACGCCGCCGGTCAGGAAGGCGCTGTGGATCTCCTCGAAGCGCTCTAGGACCACACGCACCGTCGTCGGTTGATTGCGCCGGTGGCCGGCGTCGGTCATCCCGGTGAAGTCGAGACCGACCGCGTTGTGTTTCACGTTGCCCGTGTCGGGGGTGTGGACGTTGCCTTCGTTGTTGTCGTCCTTGATCGAAATGGGGCCCGACGCCTCCTTGCGCTGAAGGACCCGCCTTTGCAGCTTGCGCTGCAAGAGCGCCCGCTGAAGCCCGTCTTCGCCGGGCTGCCTGGCTGTCTGCGCATTGGTGTCGCTGTCGTTCTTGGGCCCACGTTGGGCGAGCATCACATCTACTTCGGCCATGGCTACTCCTGCTCGGCTGACTGGCGATCAGCCCATTCCCCAATGAATTTTACACCGGAGAGTGTAGGTAAAACAAGGGCGGGTATTTGGCCACCGAAGCTGGCGTCTACGACCCGCAAGCAGCGCCCTCCATCTCGCTCCCCTGATCAGCGCTCATCCTGTCCGTAACCAAGAAAACAAAAATTCACCTTCAAACCGCCGCTCGGGCATACCGGTCCCGAGGTACCGCTGACCTACATCCCAGCGGCCCTGGGGCCCCTGCCCTCGGGTACCCCCTCCGCCTTGACCACCACCGTCCGGTCGATCCGGCGCTCCAGTCCATCCCCCTTGCGCTGGCCTTTCCCCTTGCGCCCCTTTTTCTCATTCAGTCTCGAAGGAGCGATCGCCGGCTTACCCTTTTGTCCCTTGAGCCGGGCCACCTTGTCCCGCAGCGCCTGGTTCTCCTCCTGCAGGCGATGATTCTCCTGCCGCAGCGCCGCAATCACACTCAGCAACGCGTCAACCCACGGCGGACGTGCCTCCGGGGGCGGGAGACCGGGCAGTGGTGGAATGTCGGGCATCGAGAACTCGCCCCAACAATCGCTCACTTTTCCCGCTTGTCAAGAAATCGAACAGCGCCGCGCCACCACTTTTGGAGAAGTTA
>JBBRLA010000679.1:0-4516 GCA_038231615.1 Polyangia bacterium
CCGTGGTGATCGTCGAGGAGACCACCGGCCCGGCGAGAAAGCTGATGCTGCGCCGGGCCGCCTCGCGCGGGGTCGCCCCGGCGGCCAGCTCCCGGTGAATGGCCTCGATGACCACCACCGCGTCGTCGATGACCAGCCCCACGGCGATGGCCATCCCGCCCAGGGACATCAGGTTTAGCGACCCCTTGAACACCTGGATCACCGCGCACGCCGCCAAAAGCGACGAGGGGATCGAGAGCGCCGCCAGCAGGGTCCCGCGCCCGTCGCGCAGGAAGAGCATCATCACCACCGCCGAAAGCAACGCCCCGATGAGGATGGCGTCGCGCACCGAGCCGGTGGCGGCGGCGATGAGGACCGCCTGGTCATAGACCGGCGTCAGCGTCACCCCCTGCGGGAGCTGCGGGCGCAGTTCGGCGAGGGCCTGAAGGAGCGCCTGATTCAGGGTAGTGACGTCGCCGCCAATGCGCCGGGCCACGTTGACCACCGCCGCCGGCCCCTTGGGGGATCGCACAATCAGGCGCGGATCGGCATGGCCCTCGACGATGTGCGCCACGTCGCCCAGGCGTACCGGGACGCGATCGCTGCCGCCGACGATGAAGGCGGAAAGCTCGGCGGGATCAAGGACGTTGCCCCGCAGGACGATGGCGTAGCGCCGGTAGGCGTGGTCCAAGCGCCCCACGGTGGCGAAGCGGTTGGCCTCGGACAGCCGGGTGGCAATGTCCTCGGCGGTCAGGCCGGCGGCCTCGATGCGGGCCGGGTCGACCTCGACCTCGACCTCGCGTTCCTCGCCGGCGGTGACGGTGATCGGCCCCACGCCCTGGACCCGGGAGAGCGCCGGCCGCACCTGATACAGGGCCACGTCGCGCAAGAGGGACGGGGGCACCGGCCCCTCGACGTTGATGGTGAACACCGGGAACGAGGTGGGGGTGATGCGCTCGGCGACGAGCTGCGTGCCGCCGGGCAGTTCGCCGCGGGTGTCGGCCAGGCGGGCCTGCACCAGTTGCAGGGCCACCACCATGTCGGTGTCGGACTCGAAGAGCAGGGCGATCTCGGCGGCGCCGCGGATGGTCTTCGAGCGCACCCGCCGCACCCCCAGCACCGGGGCCAACGCCTCCTCCAGGGGGCGGGTGACGTTGAGCAGCATGATCTCCGACGTGGCGTCCGGCAGGGTGGCAACCACGACGACGCGGGGGAAGGACAGCTCGGGGTAAAGGCCTCGGGGCAGGCCGGCGTAGGCCAGGGCGCCGGCCAGCACCAGCAGGGCCACCAGCAGCGCCACCCCGCGACCGTGCCGGTCCAAAAGGGACGCCAGCCAGCTTGTGCCTTCCTTATCAGGACTGGTCGTGCCTGTGCTGGTCGTGCCGCCCGTTTCGCCCGGTTCAATCATTGCGCCACCTCCACCTCGGTGCCGTCGGGCAGGCTGTAGGCCCCCGAGATGATGACCCGGTCCCCGGCGGACAGGCCGCCCAGCACCTCGATCCAGTCCCCGGCGCTGACGCCCAGGGTCAGACTTTTATGGGCAATCTTGTTCTCCTCCTTCTTGTTCCCTGAGTCCAGCACCGCCACCGTGTTGGCCGCGCCGCCGTCCCCGGGCAGGAGCGCCCCGTGCGGGACCGCCAGCCCGGTGCGTTCTTGCAAGAGCAGCGCGCCACGGACGACCATTCCGCCGCGCAGCCGGCCGCTTTCATTGGGGACGCGCACGCGGACCAGCACCGTGTTGGTGGCCGTGTCCACCAGCGGCGCGATGGCCACCACCGTCCCGGCCACTTCGCCGATCCCGGGGACCTGCAACACGGCCTTCTCCCCCACGGCCACCGCCCCGGCCCGGGCCGCCGGCACCGGGGCCCGCAGGTCCAACTCCCGGGTGTCGGCGATCTCGATCACCGGGGTGCCGCTGCCGTCCACCGGCTGCCCGGCGAAGGCCAGGATCGCCGCCACCACCCCGGAAAGCGGCGCCCGCAAGGTCGCCCGATCGAGCTGCATCTCGGCGGTGCCGCCCTGTGCCTGCGCCTGCTTCACCGCGCTCTCCGCGGCGACCACCGCGGCGCGGACGTCGTCCACCTCCTGCTTCGAGGCAATGCCGTTGGTGAAGAGGCGCTCGGTGCGGGTCAGGCGGGCGCGGGCGTTTTCCAGGGCGGCCTTGCTCTGCTCCCGTTGCGCGTCGGTCTCGGAGACGCGGTTCCGGTAGGGCTGCGCCTCGATGTGCGCCAGCGGCTGCCCGGCCACGACCTGATCGCCCTCGGCGACGAAGACCCGGTCCACCCGCCCGGCGGCCAGGGCGCCGACCTTGACGTCCTTCCCCGGCAGCGGGGCCAGCACCCCCGCAAGGGGCAGTTCAGGCCGCAACGCCCGGGGCGCCGCGACCAGGATCTTCACCTGGAGCGGCCTCACTGGAGGTGGCGCCGGATCGCCGTGGCAGGCGAGGAGCAGGGGGAGGCACAGGACGAGCCCGAACAGAGCAAACTTGAACCCGGCACAAAGGTGGGTCAACTCCGTCTTGCCGATGCTGCCTCTCCCGCAAGCGGGAGAGGCGTCGCGCACGTTCACCGGTTTTCGAAAGGGTCTGAATTCAGGGCGTAGAGAGTGGGACACCGCTTGCCTCCTCCAGATCGGCGCGGGCCACCTGCACCGCGAAAAGGGCCTCGGCGCGGGAAAGGCGCGCCTCCAACACCGAACGCTCCGCCTCCAGCAGCGGCAAGAGGCCGGTGTGGCCGGCGGAGAAGCCCTCCCGGGCCATGCGCTCCACCGAGTTCGCCGTGGGCACGTATTCTTGATCGAAAAAGCGGGCGCGAATCGTGGCGGCGGCGTGGGCCTCGTAGGCGGCGCGCACGGCGGTCTCGACTCGCAGCACGGCGGCGCGAAGCTTGCTCTCGGCGATGTGGGCCTCGGCCTCGGCCCGGGCAATGGGCCCGCCGTTCAGGTTGAACACCGGCAGGTCCAACGACAGGGCCCCCCGGGGCCCGATGCAGCGCGGCCCGTTGGTCAGGATGTTGTCCGTGCAGGTGCTCGATTCGAGCAGCTCGCCCCCGATGTCCAGCACGATCAGCGGTCGCCGATCCGCCCGCCCCGCCCCCCGCCGGGCCAGCGCGGCCTCCCGTTCAGCGAAAAGCGCGCGCAGCCCTGGGTGATCGCCGTGGGCCTGCTGGAGCAAAGCGTCGAGCCCGGGGGTCTCGCCCACCTGCCCCAGCGGGTCGGACAGTTCGCTTGCGTCGTCCCCGCCGAGCAAGCGCCCGAGTTCCAAGTGGGCCACGCGAGCGGCGGCGCGGCGATCGGACACGTCCTGCACAGCGCGGACGTGCAGGAGCCCCGCCTGTTCCTTCTCCAGACGGTTCCCTGCGCCGGTCTCGAACCGCTCGCTGGCGATGTCGGCTACCTTGCGGGTCAGAGCCTCGACTTCCCTGGAGATGCGCACCTCCTCATCGCCGCGGGCGGCATTGTAGTAGGCCACGCGGGCCTCGTGGCGCAGGTGCCACAGGGACTGGCGGGCTTCGGCCCGGGACTGATCGACGCCGCGCTGCGCCGCCCGGACATGGGCCCCGCGCTGCCCGAGGATCGGCAGGCGCAACTGCAACGACGCCGAGATCACCGGCTCCGACCGACCCAGCCCGACGGTCAAGCCGGGGTTGGGGATCATGCGGGCGGTCACCACGTCGGCCTCGGCCAGCCCGACCAGGGAGCGCACCACCGCGCTCTCGGGCCCGCGCTCGGCGAGAAGCCGCAGGGCGTCCTGCAGGCGCAGGGGCGCCGCGGAAGCCCCCGAGGCCGCGATCGCGAAAGCGAGCACCCACAGGATCAGGCCCAGGCGCAGAGGGCCCCCGCTGGCGACGGCCCGGAGCCAGGCCGCCGGCGCAAAAGAAACGTATCGATGTACCACCGCGATCACAGCGTCAGAAAGGGAAGCATGCGAGCGCGGGGCTGTCCATGTGAAAACCTTGCTCACTCGCGGTCCCCGGGGAAGATGCCCCGATCGGACCAGCGGGCTTAATGCCTGCTTCATCCATCCGGAAGAACGGCCTGCCTCTGCGCATCCTTTCAAGCCAGCCGCTTCTGCGCATCCTTTCAAGAAAAGGGAAAAAGGAAGCACCGCTCAAGAAAATGAAAGGCGCCGCCGATCGATCGAAGCACACGGAGGACCTGAACCATGGAACCCAGCCCCGAATCCCAGCTCGCGTCGAAGATCTTGCTCATCGAGGACGAATCCACCGTGCGCCTGGCAGTGACCGAGATGCTCTCCTACGAGGGCTACGAGGTCGTCACTGCCGTCGATGGCGAGGACGGCCTGCGGGAACTCCACAAGGAGCGGCCGGCGCTGCTGCTTCTGGACATCATGATGCCGAACATGAATGGCCTGGACCTGCTAGAAGAACTGCGCGCAAACCCCGAGTTCGCCACCCTTCCGGTGGTGGTCTTCTCGGCCTACCACGTCTTCGGCGAGCGCGCCCTGCTTCTGGGAGCGACCCGCTTCCTACAAAAACCCGCGCCGCTGGACCTTCTGGCCAGCACCATCGAGGAGTGC
>JBBRLA010000680.1:0-4510 GCA_038231615.1 Polyangia bacterium
CTATCAGGTCGGACGGGGATTTCAAGACGGTGAACCTCTAAACAGGGAACGTTGATGAAGAGTCCTTTCAGGAAGAAGCACCTGGCCGAAGCAGATTTTGGCGCTCCCCACGGACTCGCATTCGCGAGTCCGCTTGGGCCCATCCCGCAGCGACTGAGGGAGCGACCTACTGGTCGTGACCGAAAGAGCGTGGGGGCACCTCCCGCGGCTGAGCGCATGCGAAGCCGTGGGGGAGAGGTACGCCAAAAGATGCCCGGCCAGGTGCTTCTGTTTAGCGCCCGCGAAATGCGGGGGTGCGCTTCTGAAGGAAGGCCGCCAGCCCCTCGGCGGCGTCTTCGGTGGACAGCACCCGGGACAGCTCGCCTTCCAGATAGCGCAGCGCCGGTGCCAGGTCCATGTCCTGCATCTTGTGGAACGCGTCGAGCCCCAGGCGGGTGATGAGCGGCGACTTGGTCAAGAGCTTGTCGCAAAGCGCCGAGACCTCGGCAAAAAGTTGGTCCCGGGGCACGGCCCGGGTGATCAGGCCCAGGCGCTCGGCCTCGGCAGCGCTGACCCGCTCGCCGGTGAGGATCAGCTCCATCGCCCGCTTCCGCGGCGCGTTGCGGAAGATGGTCGACATGATCATCATCGGAAAGAGGCCGACGTTGATCTCCGGCGTGGCAAACTGTGCGTCGTCGGCGGCGATGGCCAGGTCGCAGGCGGTCACCAGACCCAGGCCGCCAGCCATGGCATGGCCGTTGACCATGGCGAGGGTTGGCTTGCCGATGCCGCGGCCGACCAAGGCCAGGATCAGATCGACGAAGGTGCCGTCGCGGGTGCTGCCGCTGCCAGAGGTAGTGCCAGAGGCAGTGCCAGAGGCAGTGCCAGAGGCAGTGCTAGACGCCGTACCAGACGACGACAGGGGCGGTCCACCGCCGCCCATCTGGGCCAGGTCGCCGCCCGCGGAGAAGACCTTGCCGGCGCCGGTGATGACGACCACCCGCACCTGCTCGTCGTGCTCCGCGCGATGCAGGGCGTGCAGCAGTTCTCCCACGGTGGTCGGCCCGATCGGGTTGCGCCGTTCGGGCCGATTCAGGGTGATCGTCAGGATGCCGGCAAAATCGAGCTGGTACAGAATCTCACTGTAGGCCACGTCGGCCCCCGAACCAGAAACCGAAGTTGCCATCGCAGCAGGGTCGCGTTCCGCGCTCATGGGCAGGCACTATACATCGCCTCGGGTCTCGCCGCTCGCCGCCGCCACCCCCTCCCACCTGGAAAATCCCTCGACGGCGTCCCCCCCTTCTGTTGACACGATAAGTTTGCGCGGCCTACACTAAATTTCGGGCATGCGTAACCTTCACCTCTTTCCCAAGGCCATGATCTCGGTACTCCTGCTTTGCGGGGTACTTGGTCACGGGCGAGTGGCGCAGGCGGCCTGCGCGAGCCAACCTACCGACACCTCTAACGACCTCTCCCTCGAGTGCCTGGTCGGAAAGCGTACACCGGGGCAAAGCTCTGACCCCACCCTTTTGGAACAGTCAAACTACCGGTCTTTGATCTCCGAGCTGTCCGCGGTGATGGCGATGCCGGTGCTGGACCCGGCGGACACCGTGGGCTTCTCCGGTTTTCACTTTACCGCTGACACCACCCTGACCACGATCAGCCAGAACGCCGAGTACTGGTCCGGCAAGGCCGACGCCAGCGGCAACCGCGCCGGGGCCGGGGTGAGCCACGTGACCGGGGGGCTTTTGCCGGTGATCTCGCTGACCATCCGCAAGGGCATGTGGACCCCGCTGCCTCCGTTGCCATCGGTGGAGCTGGGCTTGGGCGCGTCCAACCTGCTCAGCTCCGGCCTGTATGCGATCAACGGCTACTTCAAGTTCGCCCTGCATGAGGGCTACCACGACAACCCCTTTCCGTCCTTCGCGGTGCGGGCCTCGGTCAGTCGCATCACTGGGGCCTCCGAGATCGATCTGACGCTGATCAACGCCGATGGGATCATCTCCAAGGCGTTCGGCGCCGGCGGCACCCTGACCTTCGAGCCCTACTTGGGCGGCGGCGTGATGTTCAGCATCGCCCGCAGCCAGGTCGTCGACACCGCGCCCACCATCGACCTGTACCGCGGGCCGCTGCCCAGCGGGGCGAATTCGCCCCCCTTCGACGACAACGCCCGCGCCGCGGCACTGGCCCAGAAGGTCAGCTTCCCGACGCAGAACGACATTCTGCGTTGGCGCCTCTTCGCTGGCCTGCACATCCACTATGCCATTCTGGCGCTGACCGCGGGCTTCACCTACTTCGGCGCGGGCAGCGACAACGGCTTTGACCTGGCGACCCTGCCAACGAATGCCACCCTGCCGGCGGCGAACCGGGCGGCGGCCTGTCGCTCCGACCCGACCGGCAACGTGGTCTGTCCCAAGGACCTCGCGGCGGCGCAGTACCAAGTAGGCCTGAGCCTCGGCCTCCGCTTTTAGCCAGAAGCACCTGGCCGGGCAGATTTGGGCGTACGTCCTCGCTCCCTCGGTCACGTACCAGTAGTACGCTCCCTCGGTCGCTCCGGTCGTGCGCCCAAATCTGCTTCGGCCAGATGCTTCTTGCTGAAATGACTTTTCATCAAGGTGACTCTGTATAGATCGACGGGCTTGCTACTTGGGCTTTTCGGTCTCGTCACTGATGGGGGCGGTCTTGTTGGCCTCCAGCTTCTTCTCGACTGCGTCTAGGCGTTCGTTCAGGCGGGCGACTTCCTTCTCCAGCGTCGCGAAGGGCGAGAGGGTCTCGATGATGTGACGGATGCGGTCGTCCACCCGTCGCTGCCACTCCTCGATGGTCTGCTGCGAGCGTTCGATGAGTTCGCGCACGGCGTTGTGGCTGGTCGCTTCCTCTCGGCGCACGTCGGCCTCCTCGGGCGTTCTGGTCTTTTGCGGGCCGGCTGGCTTCGCCGTCTCGTTTTCGGCGATCTTCTCGTCTGGACCCGGGGCTCGCGAATGGGCTTCCGCCGCGCCCTTGGCGCTTTCGGCCGCGTCCTGGTCCTCTCCCTCGCTCTTGCGGAAGACGCTGAGCACCCGGGCCTGGGCCTGCTGCGCCAGCTCCGTCAAGGATGCGCCGCCAGACTGGATGATGTTCCGCATCGCCCCCAGGGGAAGAAAGCTTTTCTGGCGCTTCTCTTCCTCGAAGATGATCTGCGCCAGCGTCACCGAGGTCAGGTCCTCCTTGCTGTTGTTGTCCAGGACCTGGACCTCCTCTCCGGCGCGGATCATCTCGGCGATCTGATCCAGCGTGACGTAGTGGCTGCGCTGCGTATCATACAGCTTGCGGTTGGCGTAACGCTTGACGATACGTGGCTCTGACATGCGAACGAGGCTCCTTCCCCTCATCGTCGATCGGGCCCAGAGCTTGGATGATCAAGAGATGAGGGAGAGCCGGAACGCTATCACAGGCCCCACCCATTCATGCAAGAGGGGCCTTTTGGCGAGGGCCGGATTTCGCAGCGGCGGCCTGCCTTTCTACAGTTGGACCGGCTCTGACTTGATCTGGCGCGGCCTCTCTGAGAATCTAAAGGCGTGGGCGGTTCCCCATCACCCATCGCGCTAGGGCGCCGCCTGTCGGCCCTGCCCGAGGCGGAGATGCGCCGGCAGGTGTTGCGCCAGGTCCTGGCCGCCCTGTCGGACAACGTCGCCGTCGAGCTGATGGGGGAAGTCTGTCGCCGGGGGCGAGAGTCCGCCGAGATCGAGGTGGCGATCCTGACGCTGGCCGCGGTGCTCGATCGGGAAGATCTGGGGTACGAGCGACAGGCGGCGCTTTACGAGGAGGCCAAGGGGCGGGGCAACGATCTGGTGATGCGGCTCCTTTTGACCGGGGGGCGGCAGCCGGGGTCGTCGAGGGCGCAGTTCGGCGATCCGGTGGTGGAGCCGACCCTGGCACTCGGGTGGCGCAAGTCCTTCGCCCGGGGCTCGCGGCGGGACATGCTGGATCGGCTGCTGAACGACCCCGACCCCTCGGTGCTCACGATCCTCTTGCAGAACCCGCGGGTGATCGAGCGGGACGCGGTGCGCCTGGCGGCTCGGCGTCCGACCACGGCGGCGGCGCAGCGGGTGGTGTTCGGCTCGCGCCATGGTGCCGCCTACAGGGTGCGGCAGGCGCTGGTCAGCAACCCGTTCACGCCGGTGGACCTGTCCGCCCGCATCCTGCCGGGGCTGCCGCAGGCCGACATCACCGACGTGGCCCGGAGCATGGAACTGGCGGAGTCGCTGCGCGGGGCAGCCAGCGCGATCCTGCGGTCCAGGGTGACCCGGGGCGACGACAGTGAAAGGCAGAGGCGGGGGAAGTCCCCGTAACGGATACGGCAGGCCGGGGCCGGCGATCTGCGGCGCCATGCGACCTTTCGCACCGGTCAGTGCTGGTGGTCATCCCTTGGCCCTGACCCCGGCCCTGCGCCTGGTCCGTGGCCGTCGCTGTCGAGTTCCTTCTTGGGGGTCACGTCGATCTCGTCCTTGCCGCTGGCCGATCGCTGAAAGTTTTTGATGCTCTTGCCCAG
>JBBRLA010000681.1:0-4500 GCA_038231615.1 Polyangia bacterium
CCTGCGCCAGCGCCTGCACCGCCTGCGCCTGCACCACCCGGGTCAATACCCCCTGTCCGACGAGGGCCGCCGTCTGTGCGCCGGGGCTGCGGCGCGCTACGGGGCCGAGACCTCCGGCGAATGGCCGCTGCTGGATGCCTACCTGATTGACTGCATCCGGCGCTGGGCCCTGCCCCACATCCTGCGGCAGGACGACCGCAACGCCATGGCCTTCGGCATCGAATCCCGTGCCCCCTACCTGGACTACCGCCTGGCCGAGCTGGCCTTCCGCACCCAGCCCACCGTGCGCCTCTCGCGGGGCTACACCAAGCTGCTCCTGCGGGAAGCCGGCAAGGGGCTGATGCCCGAAGCGGTACGACTGCGCCCGGACAAGATGGGCTTCTGGTCCCCGCAGCGGGAGTGGCTGGTGTCCCACGAGGCCCTGGTGCGCGACGTGGCCGGCACCCTGGCGGGCGAGGTCGGCGCGCTGACCGAGGAGGGACCCTGGCGAACCGGGCTGGACGCCTTTTACCGCGGCGACTTCGCCATGACCGACCGGGTGTGGGCCGGCTTCCTGTGCAGCCTGTGGGTCAAAAAGACCCTGCCCCGGATGCAGGCCCTGGCGCTGCGCGACGATCGCACCGGCGCCTGATCGTCTACTCGCACGCAACTTTATTAAAGATGGATTCTGTAAGTTGGCATCCATGATAAAATCATCGCGTCCGCCTATTGACTGAGGTGACACGATGCGCCCACGGCTGCTGTTCTTCCTACTCTGCTGTTTGTCGTTGCCGACCGCCCGAAAGGCCATGGCAGCTCCCATCGTCATCGAGGCCTCCCGAGCCGCCAACCCCCCAAGGACCGATCCCGGCACGGGGATCTGCACCACCACGGTCCACGTGACCAACAACAACGCCCTCACCACCCCCGAGGGCGCCAGCACCTTCATCGATCTGAGCCCGGGCACCAGCGTCGTCGATGACAAGGTGACCTTCCCCTACAGCGCCATCAACTTCCACAACAGCGATTCGGCGGCGCAGACCGACTATCCGGCCCCCCTGCCCCTGCCCTTCACCAACCTGAACGGCACCCCCAAGATCGGCAACGAGATGAACTTCGCCATGCGGGTGCGCGGCTACGTCAACATCAAGCGCCCCGGCATCTTCACCTTCGCCGTGCTCGCCGACGACGGCTACAGCCTGGCCATCGCCGGGGTACCGATCATCAAGTCGAGCACCACCAACATCTCCCTGCGGGACAGCCGGCAGGTGCAGTTCGCCGCAGCCGGCCTCTACCCCATCGAGATGATCTACTTCCAGATGAGCGGCCCTGCGGTGCTGGACATGGCCATCTCGGATCGCGCCGACGCCGAGGTGACCATGTACAACCAGAAGCTCGGGCCTACCTTCGTGCTGGCCGATCAGGGCTCACTGTATTCGACCCTGGCCGGCCCGACCGACTGCACCGAGTGCTCCGCGGATGCCACCTGCGGCACCGGCAAGTCCCGCTACTGCCGGGACGGTCTGTGCCAGGCCTGCGTCCTCAACAACCACTGCGGCGCGGACTGCAAGGCGTGCAGCTCCACCACCCCCCTGTGCGTTGGCGGCGGTTGTGTGCAGTGCAGCGCCACCTCGCATAAAGTGTGCGATGATCAGGGTCAGTTTTGCGTGAACAACCAGTGCATGGGCTGCACCGTCGACGCACAGTGCGGCGCCAACAAGATCTGCGACACCACCTTCAATCAGTGCATCGTCCGCCCCGACCTGTCCTACGCCGGCGGTTGCAGCGCGGCGCCGTCGGGCGGCACGCCACCCTTGGACAGCGCGCCGGCCCGCGGGCTGCTGCTGCTTTTCGCGGCCTTTCTTCTTGGCACCCTGCTCCGCGCGAGGGGGACCTTTCGCGAGAACGCATCGCCGGGCCCCAGGCGCCGGAGGCGACCCGGGTCAGCCGGCGCCGCCGGGATGATGGCGATCGTCGCCGCCGCTCTGAGCCAGCCCGGCACGGCGCAGGCGCAGGACGCATCCACCGGGACCAACCCGGTGTCGTTCAACGCCCAGACCTTTCGCCCGGCCATCGGTCCCGGCAACGTCTTCACGGTGGAAGGCACCCTTTTGCCCCGGCGCCTCTTTCCCCTGGGCGGCGTGGTCTTCGACTACGCCAACCAGCCCCTGCGCCTGGTCTTGAACAGCACCGGGGCGGCCTACGCCACGCCGGTGCCCTTCATGCTGACCGCCCACGTCATGCCGGGCTTCGGCATCACTTCGTGGGCCTCGGTGGCCCTGGACGTGCCCATCGTGCTATACCAGGGCTTCGACAACCGCACCCCGACCGGCGATGTGCCCAACTCTCCCTCCGCGGCGGGCGTGGGCGATCTGCGCCTGGTCACCAAGATCCGCATCTTGAACAATGAAAACGGTGGCATCGGCCTGGCCGCGGTACCTCAGTTCATCCTGCCCACCGGCTCGGACACCGCCTTTCGCGGCGATGGCACCTTCGGCGTCGAGCCGCGCCTGGCAGTGGACTACCGCTTCAAGAACGGCACCTTCGTCGCCCTGAACCTGAGCTACTACCTGCGCACCTACAACCGCCAGGTCGACTTCGGTTTGGTGCGCGTGTCGGATCAGGTCCGCTACGGCGTCGGCACCGGCATCAACCTGGTGAAGGGCCTGGGCGTCGCCGCCGAGATCAACGGCGCGGTGGGCCTGTCCAAGTTCGACGGCGGCCCGCTCTATGCCCCGCTGGAGGGCTTTGCCGGCGTGCGCTACGCCCACTCCTCGGGCATCGAGGCCGGCATCGGCGGCGGCACGGCCTTCGTCAGCGCGGTCGGCACCCCCAACTTTCGCCTCTTCGCCAGCATCGGCTTTTCCCGGCCCGGCAAGAAGGCCCCCGCCAAGTCCAGCCTGGAAGAGGACGCCGACGACATGAAGAAGCCCGGCAAGCCCACCCCGGGGGCCACTGACTCCGACGCAGACGGCGTCCCCGACAGCGCCGACAAGTGCCCGCTGGTGCCGGGGCCCAAGGAGAACCACGGCTGCCCCGAGCTGGACAGCGACGGGGATGGCGTGGTCGATCGCCTGGACAAATGCCCCCGGCAGCCGGGGGTCAAGGAGAACAACGGCTGCCCCGACGTGGATACGGATGCCGACGGCGTACCCGATCGCCTGGACAAGTGCCCCAAGGAGTCGGGCCCGGCGTCGAACGACGGCTGCCCGGTGGCAGCCTCGGTGGTTGTCGATGGGGACCGCGACAAGGACGGGGTCCCGGACAAGGACGACAAGTGCCCCGACCAGGCCGGCCCGGCGGAAAACAACGGCTGCCCCGACCAGGACAGCGATGGCGACGGGGTGGTCGATCGCCTGGACAAGTGCCCCCAACAGGCGGGTCCCAAGGAAAGCGGCGGCTGCCCCGGCGTGGTGATCACCGAAGACGGCATCACCCTGGCCCAACCGATCCGCTTCAAGGCCGGGACACCGGACCTGGAGCCGGCCTCGATCCCGGTGATCGTGGCGCTGGCCAAGGCCATTCAGGGCGACCCGGCGATCAAGAAGGTGAGCATCCAGGTCACTGCGAGCGGTGACAAGAAGTCCGCCAAGAAGTTGGCCGGCAAGCGGGCCAAGGTCCTGGGCGCGGCGCTCAGCAACGCCGGCGTGCCCAAGAAGAAGCTCTCCGTCAAGGCGGCCAGGGCCCCCGGTGGCGACGAGATCTCAGAGATCGGCGTGAAGAAGGGCAAGGTCAAGGCCTCCAAGGGCAAGAGGGAAAAGAAGCCCAAGAAGGAGAAGAAGGCCAAGGGTGAGCACAAGCATCACCACAAGAAGAAGGGCGAGTAGCACCGGCCCGAAAACCGGACGTGACCGTTCAGGGCGACCCCTGCTTTCCCGGGGGCCGCCCGTCTTCCTTCCATCATCCATGGCACGCTGATGCATCCAACCAGCATCTACCGATCCGCGCCTACAGGAACCCTGGCGGCATCCAACCGTTGTTGGTAAAGATGGCGAGGTTGGGCAGGATGGTGGCCAGGTCGGAGGGGCCGACGCCGTACCACTGCGCAAGGGTGGCGAAGTATTGATCAGTCGCAGTGGTGGGCACCCAGCGGCCCTCGCCCTGTGTGGGGTAGGCGACGTCGTCCTTGCTGTACGGGAAGGTGGTGATGTTGAGGTCCGGGAAGGTGCCGTAGGTGCCGCCCTTGAGCGCGCCGGCGCCGGAGCCGCCGACCACCAGGTGGTGGCTGCCCCAGGCATGGTCCGAGCCGTCGCCGTTGGCCGGCTTGAAGGTGCGGGCGAAGTCGCTCATGGTGAAGCTGACCACCTGATCCTGCAAGCCCAGTTGCGCCATGGCGTTGTAAAAGGACCACAGCGCCGCGTCCAGATCGCCCAGAAGCGGGTCCTGCGTCGCCCGCTGGTTGAAGTGGGTGTCGAAGCCGCCCAGGGAAACGAAGAAGATCTCCCGCTCCAGGCCCAGGCTGCTGTGGCCGTTGATGACCTGCGCCACCCACTGGAGCTGCTGGCTCAGGGAATCCGGGCC
>JBBRLA010000682.1:0-4489 GCA_038231615.1 Polyangia bacterium
CCTGCCCAAGGTGCCTTATCCGGTCGAGCAAACCACTTCGGCCAACGTGGGCAAGACGCCCTATGTTCGCTTTGAGAAGAATGACTACACCGTGCCGCATGACCGGGTAGGCCGGACGTTGGAGGTGCGCGCCGCTCCACCATCTCAAGCCGCCGATTGTATCTGCTCAATCTTACGAGGCTGCTCCTAGTAAGGCGTTTTATCTCTCATCATCGCCCATAGGATTTCTGCTATTCTGCTCGCCAATGCCACCACCGCTATCTTCTTGCCTCGCTTTAGCCCCACCTCGTTGCCCGGCCAAGGCGCGAAGGCCCCACCAACGAGCGTGCCGCAGGCATAGAACAGCGGAGGTTGCCCTCGTCTGCGGCTTCAGGTCTCGCCGGAGGGCTTTTCTTGCTATCGATGACCGGCCCTATAGACTGTGAATCATGAATCCGGATACGAGATGATCCAGCAGCGCGTCGGGAACTACCGAGTCATTCGGCAGGTGGGGGAGGGGGGAATGGGCATCATCTTCGAGGCCATACACGAACAGATGGGGCGGCGCGCCGCGGTCAAGGTGCTGCACCCGCACCTGTCCTGGAACGAGGAGTTAGCCAGGCGCTTCCTGAATGAAGCGCGCGCCGTCAACATCGTGCGGCACCCGGGAATCGTGGATGTCTTCGAGTTCGGCAAGCTGCCCGACGGGACCGCCTACATCGTCATGGAGTACCTGGAGGGCGAGTCCCTGGACGTGCGACTGCACAAGAGTGAGGGACGGACCGTCCTCGACGTGCTCCGTCTGGGTCGGCAGATTGCCGCGGCCCTGTCGGCGGCCCACGAGCGGGGCATCATCCACCGGGACCTGAAGCCGGAAAACTTGATGATCATCGCGGATCCCGAGCAGCCTGGGGGCGAGCGAATCAAGCTCCTCGATTTCGGCATCGCCAAGCTGAGTTCGGCGGACAACCCGGGTCACCTGCGGACGCGCACGGGAATGGTCATGGGAACGCCGCTCTACATGGCGCCCGAGCAGTGTCGCGGACTGGGCCAAGTCGATGCTAAGGCGGACGTCTATGCGCTGGGTGTCATTTTTTACCAGTTTCTCGGCGGCCAGCCCCCCTTCACCGCCGAGGGCCCCGGCGAAGTGATGGCCATGCACATGTTCGCCGAGCCGGCGCCCCTGGGGGGCGTCAACTCCTCCCTCCCGCCGGACCTTTTGCAACTGGTGCACGCCATGCTGGCCAAGGAGCCCATGGAGCGGCCGAGCATGAGCCAGGTCGTCGGGGCGATCGATCACCTCGTCGGCGCGATCGCCGCGACGCCTCTGCCCTGCCAGGCGCAGAGGGCGTTCTCGGTCCCAGAGCCGCAGTCTCGAGGACTCTCTTCCACGTTGGGGCAGGCCGCCGCCCAGAGCGGGGCCCCGCGGAGTGCGGCGGCGGCAGGCCCGCGGAGGTGGCTCCTGTGGGCAGGGCTGGCCCTGGCCGTCCTCATCTGGCGAACCAAAAGCACCGAGGTCGCCCCGAGCGTGCTGCCGCCCAATCTGACGGTGAGCCCGCCGGCGAGCCCGCTACCCAAGCTGATGGCGAGCCCGGCGTTGGCCGCCCGGGTTCGCTGGTCGGTAGACAGCGAGCCCTCCGGGGCGCAGGTGGTGGAGGCAGAAGGGGGCCAGGTTCTCGGCGTGGCTCCCTGGCAGATCGAGCGCCCCGCCAGCGTCGGAAGTGTCGCGCTGCTCTTGCGCCACCCGGGGTTTGCGGCCCGGCGCATCGAGCTGCCCGCGGGGGCCGACGCCACGCGGCGAGAGATCCTGGCCAGGGCGCCCGCCCCGACGCTCACTCCGCCCCGAACCCGTCGCCGGGTGGGCGTCGATCCGTCACCCTCGGAGGACAATCTGACGGATGAGAAGATCCAGATGCTGAAGTAGCGATCGCGGGCCGCTCTGCCAGCGGCTATTTGTTGTCCGATTTTGTATTTGTATCTGACCCCAAGGAAAAGATGAACGGAAAACACGCTCGGAAACTATTCCTTCTGCCGATCCTGATCTCGCTCTGGGTGCAGAGCGCCGCGGCCCATGACTCTCTGACGGAGCGCTACCGGCGGGCCGTCGACCTTTACAGCGCCGGTCAGTACGAAGATTCTATCAAGGGACTCCTGACTGCATATGCCATCCGGCCGTTGCCTCGCCTGCTACTCAACATCGGGCAGGCCTACCGCAAGCTGGGGCGGGGCCGCGAGGCCCTGGCGTACTATGAATTCTACCTGCGGGTGGAGACCGCGCCGAAACCGGAGATCCGCGCCGAGTTGGAGGGCTACATCGTCCAGGCCAAGGCCATGATCGAGACCGCGGAGCGGGTCAAGCAGGATCTGAAGACGCAGGAGGACGAGGCCCGGGACCCGGCGGCCCCTCTCGCGCTGGCCCTCTCCTCGCCGGCCACGGTCACGCCGCTGCCCGTCCATGCCGCCGCCGCACCGGCGGCACATGCTGCCGGATCTGCCGGGGCCCCGGCTGCATTCCCCGCGCCGCTGGTTCTCCCGGGCACCGGCGCGACTCTTGATGTCACCTCTTCCCATTCGGCCAGCTCGCTGCTTGCGGGACCCCTGCCGAGTTCGCGTGAGGGCCTGGTCCAAAAGCCTCCTTCTCGTCCGGTCTACAAGCGCTGGTGGTTCTGGAGCGGGCTGGGCGTTCTGGCCGCCGGGGCCGCGACCGGCATCGTTTTGGGGACCCAGGGCGGTACCACCATGTCCTCGCTGCCCGCCAACGTCATCGTTCACACGCCCATGTTCTCCAAGTAGCTAGGGTCCGCGTCGCGGCGATTTGTTCAACTTCGTTTTTGTTCAACAAGGAATTGGAATGATGAACAAGCAACTACGGAACCTGGCCTCCAGCCCCTTCTGGCAGCACTTCGGTACCTCGCTGCCTCTGCTCGGTCTCCTTTTGTGCCAGTGCAGCGGCAGCGCCGCGCCCCCGGTAGTGGTGCTCACCTTCGCCGGGACCGTGCCCGCCGCCACGACGCTTCGGGTGACCACGAATTTCGATGGCGTGACCGAAAAGGCGCCCGCTGAGGTTCCGGCCTCCACGCCCACTCTGGCCCTGCCGCTCCCTGCGGGGAGCAGCGGCCCGCTCCAGGTGCAGGTCGACGCCCTCGACATCAATCAGGTCGTCATCGAGCAGGGCACTGCCAGCGCCCAGATCAGCGGGCCGGGACGGGTTGACCTGAGCGTGGCCCTGACCCCCGTCCCCGCTCCGGTCCCCGTCCCCGATCCGCAAACGTGCAAGGGCTTCTGCCAGCAGACCCTGCCCTTGCCAGGCGTCTTCCTGAAGCGGACCTGGGCCTCCGGCAGCAAAGACGTCTGGGCCGTCGGCGATAACAACACCATTCTGCACTACGATGGCTCGGTCTGGACGGCCGACCCGATCAGCAACAGCAGCACGAACCGCCTCACCGGGATCTGGGGCAGCCAATCCACGGACGTCTGGGCCGTCGGCGATACGGGTACGATCCTTCACTACGACGGCAGCCGTTGGAGCCAAACCCAGAGCCTGAGCGCCGCGCTGCTCACTAGCGTGTGGGGTAGCGGCCCCAGCGACGTCTGGGTGGTGAGCGGCGCGGAGACCATCCTGCATTTTGACGGCAAGACCTGGACCTCGGATGCCAGCCTTGTCAGCTCCCCTCTGAACCAGCTGTGGAGCGTCTGGGGCAGCGACGGAGATGTGTGGGCCGCGGGCGATGCTGGAACGGTCTTCCGTCGCCACGATGGCGTGTGGCGGCCAGTACAAGCCGTACCCCAGGCGACGAACGATCTGAACAGCATCTGGGGAAGCGATCAATACGATGTCTGGATTTCGGGAGATCAGGGCATGCTGCTGCACTACAATGGGACCACGTTGTCGGCGCAGCCAGCGGCGTCGGGCACCTGCGCGAACCTGAACAGCATCTGGGGCTTCGGGCCCAACGACGTGTGGTCAGTGGCGGACCTCAAGAATGTGACGTGTGCCGCCAACGCCACCATCGTCCACTACGACGGGATGAAGTGGTCGCCGGTGGCCAGCGGCACCAGCGGCCTGTCGTCCTGGTTTTACGGTGTGTGGGGCCTATCGACCCACGACATCTGGGTCACGGGAAAAGGCAGCACGCTCCTGCACCGCACGCAGTAGATAGAGCTTGTCGGGTAATTATCAGCGATGACAACCTGTGAATTAGACACCGATTGGTGACCTGGCCCTTCGTCGAGACCAAACGAAGCACCGAGGCACCATCCGAATTTCTCGTCGGAGAATTACCCGACAAGCTCTAGATAGATAGCTAGCTAGCCAGGTGTCCTCTTCACTCTGGTAAGATCGCCGGGTCGTGGAGCACGCTACCGAGCAAGACCTATCCCGCCGGACACGTCGTCGGCCTCTCTGGCGGCGACACCGCCGACACCGGCCACCCCACCTACTCGACCGGTCCCCACCTGTGTGTACAGACCGTGCAGGACTTCCGCACCGTGTTCCCTGCAGGCAGCGACG
>JBBRLA010000683.1:0-4484 GCA_038231615.1 Polyangia bacterium
GCCCATCACCCGTCCGACCTCCTTCAGGCTCAGATCCTCGAAATAGTAGAGCGTGATCACCAAGCGCAGGCGCGGCGGAAGCCGGGTCAGGGCATTCACGAGCAGGCTGCGCTGCTCGCCATGGCAGGTCTCGACCGCGTTGTCGGCGCGATGTTCGGCCACGAAGTCGGAGGCCACCAGCGCATCATCTAGCACGACGGTGCGAGAGGCCGCCACTCGGGCAATCACCGCGTGGTAATGGTCGAGATCGCAGCCGATCTCCTTCGCCAGTTCTTCGGAATCAGGGGCCCGGCCGAGCTGCGACTCCAGCCGGCGCTGTGCCTCATTCAGAGCGTTGACCCGAGCCCGCTGATCTCGCGAGAGCGGATCGGCCGATCGCAGCTCGTCGAGCATGGCCCCCTTGATGCGGAACTCCGCGTAGGTCTCGAATCGTTCGGACTTGCGCGGATCGTATTTGTCGATGCAATCCATCAGCCCGATCACTCCGGCGGAGACAATGTCATCCAGGGCGATGTGGGTGGGCAGTCTACGCGCCATACGCCGGGCTACCTGTTTGATGAACGGGTAGTAGCGAACCGCGGCCTTCTGTCTCTCGTCGGCCGGAAGCTCGTTGCTTTTGGAACTAGGACGGGCCATCACGTGCTCCTGCTTCTCGTTCAGGGGATGACCAAGCAAGGGTCGCGCCAACTTCACCACGCCCTTGAAATGATTCATTCCTGCTGATCAGGCGTCCCATCGGGACGAGCCTGTCAACGGAATGACAGGCAGGCAGTCTCGGTTGTTGACGGCGTCAACATCTTGGCGGCCGCTGCCGAGATCCCGATGGCACGACCAACTACAGCGGGCCGGAGGGTGCCGGACCTGTCGGCATTGCCATCTCATCCAATTTTAAGCGTCCAGAATCATGGGCTTTTCTGGGAGCGACAACGAAAGCGTAGCGCGAAGCCGCAATGTGACTATACAATAGCCTACATGACGTTCGGTACTGCGCAGTGTCCGGCAGGCGACACGTGGGAGTTCCTTCGAGACTGTTCGGGGGTGATCCAGGGTCATTTCCACAGCCAATCCACAGATGGAGGCTGGTTCCAACCTGGCGCAACTTCCCCGCAATCAGGGCTGGCCGCGCTTTTATCCACAATTGCAATTGTTCCTCATCGAGCGATTAACTCGCTGCAATCGTTGAGTAATTCTCTTGACCTCTCGGAGTAGATGTGACCTTATGACTGAAATCTCACGCTTCGTCTGGGTGGTGTCGCGGGCCTGGCTGGTTTTCCGGCGATCTCCGGCAGTACGGGCAAATGGCTTTCTTATGGAGGATGCAACATGATCGAATCAGCCGACCCGAAGGCGGAGGCTTTCAAGTATCCGGTCGTGCGGGCGACGCCCTCTTCGACCGGAACCATGGCAGCAGAAAAGCAGCACGAGATCCCGAAAACCAAAGAGGGTATCAAGCAGGACCCTCTGAATGCGCGCCCGGTGGCAGGCAAGGGCATGCTCCTTTCCCGCTACTTCACCCGGCCGGGAATCGACCCCTTCGATCAGGTAAAGTGGGAGTTTCGCACCGCGGCGATCACCGGGGAGGGAGGCCAGGTGTTCTTCGAACAGAAGGACGTGGAGGTCCCGGCCGGCTGGTCGCAGATGGCGACCAACGTGGTCGTGCAGAAGTACTTCCGCGGCGCAGTGGGCACCCCGACGCGGGAGCGCTCCGTGCGCCAGCTCATCGGCAGGGTCGTGGACACCATCGCCGGCTGGGGGGCCACCCAGCGTTACTTCCGCACAGATGAGGACGCGATGACTTTTCGCGCCGAACTCACCCATCTGCTCGTCGAGCAGAGGATGTCGTTCAACTCCCCCGTCTGGTTCAACGTGGGCGTCGAAAAGCACCCACAGTGCTCCGCCTGCTTCATCAACTCCGTGGACGATACCATGGAGAGCATCCTCACCCTGGCCAAGACCGAGGGCATGCTCTTCAAGTTCGGCTCCGGCACAGGCACCAACTTTTCCTCGCTCCGCAGTTCCAAGGAACAGCTCCAGGGCGGCGGCTCGGCCAGCGGCCCGGTCTCCTTCATGAAGGGCTTTGACGCCTTCGCTGGCGTGATCAAGTCGGGCGGCAAGACCCGCCGCGCGGCGAAGATGGTCATCCTGAACGTCGACCACCCCGACATCATCGAGTACATCAACTGCAAGGCCGCCGAGGAGCGCAAGGCCTGGAGCCTGATCGACGCGGGCTACGACGGATCCTTCAACGGCGAGGCCTACTCCTCGATCTTTTTCCAGAACTCCAACAACTCCGTCCGCGTCAGCGACGAGTTCATGGAAGCAGTCAAGCACGACCGCGTGTGGCACACCCGCGGCGTCACCGCCGGCGCCATCGTGGACACCTACCGGGCCCGCGACCTGTGGCGGATGATCGCCGAGGCGGCCCATCAATGCGGCGATCCGGGGCTCCAGTTCGATACGACGATCAACAGCTGGCACACCTGCTCCCAGACCGCGCGCATCAACGCCAGCAACCCCTGCTCCGAGTACATGTTCCTCGATGACAGCGCCTGCAACCTCGCCAGCCTGAACCTTCGCAAGTTCCAGCGCCCTACTGGCGAAGAGGGCGCCAGCGAGTTCGACATCGAGGGCTTCAAGCGCGCCATTGAGATCACTGTCCTGGCGCAGGAAATCATCGTCGACAATGCCCGCTACCCCACAGAGCGCATCGAGCAGAACAGCCACGCCTACCGGCCCCTGGGCCTGGGCTACGCCAACCTGGGCGCCCTCCTCATGTCCCGCGGGCTGCCCTACGACTCCGACGCCGGCCGGGCCTACGCCGCCGCTGTCACTGCCCTCATGGGCGGGTACGCCTACGCCACCAGCGCCAAGATTGCCCGCGACGTCACTGGGCCTTTCAGCGGCTACGCACCCAACCGCGAGCCCTTCCTGGGCGTCGTCGACAAGCACCGGCAGCACGTGGATCACATTGACGCCGCGCTCTGCCCCTATGACCTGCTTCAATCCGCCCGCAGCGCCTGGACCGAGGCGTTGCAGTTGGGCCTCAAGGAGGGCTACCGCAACGCCCAGGTGACCGTCTTAGCCCCCACCGGGACCATCGGCTTCATGATGGACTGCGACACCACCGGCGTCGAGCCCGACATCGCCTTGGTCAAGTACAAGCGGCTGGTGGGCGGCGGCATGCTGAAAATCGTCAACAACACCGTCAACGAGGCGCTGACCAAGCTGGGTTACGACGAGCCTGCCCGCGCCGGCATCATCGACCACATCAACCACAAGGAGACCATCGAGGGCGCCCCCGGCCTTCGTCCCGAGCACCTGCCGGTCTTCGACTGCGCCTTCCGTCCGCAGAACGGCGTCCGCACGATCCACCACATGGGCCACATCAAAATGATGGCCGCAACCCAGCCCTTCCTCTCGGGCGCCATCTCCAAGACTGTCAACCTGCCGAGCGAGTGCTCCATCGAGGACATCGAGTCGGCCTACATGGAGTCCTGGCGCCTCGGCCTCAAAGCCGTCGCCGTCTACCGCGATGGCTGCAAGCGCAGCCAGCCCCTGTCCACCAGCAGGAAAGAGGGCGAGCGTTCCGTCGACTCATCGGCGGCGGCGATGCTGCAGAACCTGCCGGCGTCCATGCGGGCCCTGCTGGAGAACGCCCACAACATGACCGCCGACGAATTCCTCCAGCACGTGGCGGCCCAGGCCAACCCCAAGGGCGCCCCGGTGGCCGTCCGCCGCAAGCTCCCGGACGAGCGGCACTCCCTGACCCACAAGTTTTCCATCGCCGGCCACGACGGCTACATCCACGTTGGCATGTATGAGGACTCCTCCCCCGGGGAGATCTTCATCCGCATGGCCAAGGAGGGCTCGACCATATCCGGCCTGATGGACTCCTTCGCTACCGCCATCTCCCTGGCCCTCCAGCACGGCGTGCCCCTGAATCTCCTGATCGACAAGTTCACCAGGACCCGCGTCGAGCCCACGGGCTGGACCGGCAACCAGGAGATCCCCCGGGCCACGTCCATCATGGACTACATCTTCCGCTGGCTGCAGGCCAAGTTCCTCCCCGAAGAGCGCCTCGGCGAGCAACTCGACCTGGCGCTCCCCACCCCGGAGGAACGCCCCGCCCCCAAGGTGACCCTGCCGCCCATCGCCGCCGCGCCGCGCCGCACCGCGCCTCAGCAGAACGGCCACAAGGAGAGTAACGGCCACACCACCTTTGCCACCCCCTGGCGGGCAGAGAGCGATGCCCCGACCTGCCACGAATGCGGCACGATCATGGTCCGCTCCGGCGCCTGCCACAAGTGCCTCAACTGCGGCGCCACCAGCGGCTGCAGCTAAACCCAATGCCGCTCGTTTAAGCGATTTCTCGACGGAGAATCCTGCGGTTTTCGTCTGCTTGGACGCAGAGGCCACAAAAGGCTCTCGTCGAGCCCCTCTTGCGCTGCATCTCCAGATTGGAGAGGTAGGGCATCTTGATCAGC